>CATZKS010000009.1 GCA_958421035.1 uncultured Collinsella sp.
GGGTTCTTTCGTCCTGCGGAGTGTCCGCGAAAGTCAGCCCTCAGATCCTGCTACGACTACGCCCTCGGATTGTGTGGGCTGATGAAGAACGTGGTTGTGGGGGCCTTTTGTCCCCGTGCTTTGGGACTGGGTGCCTTTTTGGAGCGCTTCTTTATTCCTTATGCTGGATGAAATGCCCCATGTTTTTGTAAGGGTGCATACTCGTCTTATCAATGCATAGAATCTCGTATAGTGCGAGTAAGATATTACGCTGCCTATTTTGTGTTTAGCAAAGATATAGTTTGCATAATCTGGTCTAATCCCTGCTCTATTAAAATAAAGTTGCACGTAAATGACGTAGATATGCTTGAGCTGGGATTCTTTACGCTGAGCGGGTAAAAGCGACCGTTCACCGTTCAACTGTTTTCAAAATGAATAAAATGAGCGATAAAGAGAATATAAACCTTAATAAACTCGCGTATCGCACGGGCGCGGGTTATTAATGGGTTGTAGGCCTTTTACAGAAAGGATTCCAGCAATGTCTAAGCCTCTTGGCAAGCCCGACCGTATCGTCGTCGCCCTTGGCGGCAACGCCCTCGGCAACAACCCCGTTGAGCAGATCGAGGCCGTGAGCAACACCGCTCATGCTCTTCTCGGCCTGATTGAGCAGGGTAACGAGATCATCATCACCCACGGCAACGGCCCGCAGGTCGGCATGATCCAGAACGCCTTCGCCGCTGCCCACGACGCCATCGGCACCCCCGAGATGCCGCTGCCCGAGTGCGGCGCCATGTCCCAGGGCTACATTGGTTATCACCTGCAGCAGGGCATCGGCCGCGAGATGCACAAGCGCTATAAGCGTTGGCACGCCGCCACCGTCGTCACCCAGATCGAGTGCGACCCGGACGATCCCGCGTTCAAGAACCCGACCAAGCCGATCGGCCCCTTCTACACCGAGGAGCAGGCCAAGGAGTTCATGGCCGAGGATCCCTCCAAGGTCTTCGTCGAGGATTCCGGCCGCGGCTGGCGTCGCGTCGTCGCTTCCCCCGATCCCAAGAAGATCGTCGAGGCCGACTCCATCCTCAACCTGCTCGACAACGAGTTCATCGTCATCGCCTGCGGTGGCGGCGGCATCCCCGTCGTCCGCGACTACGAGAACAAGGGCTGCTACAAGGGCGTCCCCGCCGTCATCGACAAGGACCTGGGCGGCGAGCTGCTGGCCGAGGACTGCGACGCCGACGTCCTGTTCCTGCTGACCGCCGTTGAGCATGTCGCCATCAACTTTGGCAAGCCCAACCAGGAGGAGCTCGAGGACCTCACCGCCGACGAGGCCGAGCGCCTGGCCGACGAGGGCCAGTTCGGCAAGGGTTCCATGGAGCCCAAGGTCCGCGCTGCCATCAAGTTCGCCCGTTCTCGCAAGGGCCGCACCTGCATCATCGGCGCACTGGACAAGGCCGCCGAGACCATGGCCGGCCTCTCCGGTACGCGCATCCACGAGTAGTCTCTACTCTGTTGCCTCTCTCGTGGGCGCCGGGCAAGGCGCCCGCAAACTAGCCTCTCTTCATGAGCCCCGCGGTCCGCTCCGACTGCGGGGCTTTTGCTATTCACCTAGTCATCGGGGACGTTCTTAAACGACTAGTCAAAAGGGGCACTCTTGCCGCGAACAGGTACGGCACCTGGGGATTTACGACTAAGAGGCTAGTACGTCAGATCGTGAGTTGCCTGAAACCAAACGACGACACCTAAGACACGAAGGCGATGCCTGTCCAGAGTGATGTTGGGTTCTTCTGTCAAATAGGAATACGTTGACAGCGCAATCGTATTCCCTCGGATTTCATATCGCCGAATAACTATGGCCGATGCGTCTACCATCGCAACGACGGTGCATCCGTTCCACGGTTTAGCAACAGGATCGACCAGCAGAACGCAGCTTTGCGGATAGCAGCGTGACATGCTGCTGTTGTTCATCTGAACTAGAAAGCCTCCCGGGTGCCTTTCGAGAACGGGTCCTGGAACGAAGGTGTGCCCACTTTTCTTTAGGCTAAAGCCACCGTTGAAGCGTACGATTTTATAGATCCCGCATTCTTCGTTTTGGGCTACGGTCGGGCTTTTCTCAGGCCGCGTGCTTAAGCCGGCAGAGGCAAGGCCGCTATTACTTGCGGCGAGCTCATCAAACGTTACATCAAAAAGCTCGGTCAGCTTATCGAGAGTCGACACCTTGACGGCGGTGTGTCCACGTTCCCAACGACATACTGTTTCTTTGGTAACGCCGAGCATGTCGGCAAATTGCTGCTGCGTTAAGCCTTCGCGGGTTCTAAGGCATTTAATGTTATCCCCTTGGGCCATGTTATTCATCACGCCTAAGTGGCAAGCACAAACAGTTGGGCCCGCCAAAGCCGTTTGTCAGCTCGTGTATGGAAATGGGAACAAGATCGATTCCGGCCTGTTCAAGAGCAGCGTTCGTCGCTTGATTCTCTTCATAGACACAGACTTTGCCCGGTCGGAGGCACAGCACACTGGCTGCGTTATTCGTGCACTCTTTTTCTGCCAAATTGGGATTAGATCCACCGCAGGGAATAAAACGAAGCTCGGGTATGCCGAGCGCGGCGGCCAGTGCCTCCTTGACTCCTTTTTCGACGGCGTGAATCTGGCAGAGATTCTCTGCTCGATTTCGCGTAATCTGATAAGAGCGAGATTCCGCGAGTAGCTGGGGGTCGACAACAAAAGTATCGTAGTCGACCCGGCTTAGGTACGTATCAAGATGGATACACAGGCTCCGCTCGGGTACCTCAATTGCCCATACGGCGTCGATGCTCGAGTCGGGATTCCACAGGAGGGTACGAGCGAGCATATCGATGGCTGCAGATTCGGTTCTCTGAGAGATGCCGACTGCGACATTATGAGCATCAAGATTGATGATATCGCCCCCTTCAATATGGAAGGTCGAATCGTGACGATAAAACGAGGGCGTGTCCTTGAAATTGGGATGGTATTTAAAAATCGTTTGGTAGAGCGCTACTTCGCGATTGCGCTCGGGCCAATACATGTGGTTGAAGGAGATGCCGGAGCCGATGGTGCTTACCGGGTCGCGCACGAACCACATGGTGTTTAATGGACTTACGAGCAGCTCGTCAGGGGCATAGGCCTCGCCGGTTAATTCGGCGAGTCTGTCCCCGCCGTCGAAGCAGTATGTAACTTGCCCGTGGCGGATGCCGCCAATCGATGCCGAGACGAGCTCCTGCGCCGATCGGGTGTGTTCAAGATGCTCGCGGACTGCTTGCTGCAACTCGGCGCCAATCGCGCCGCATTCATTGACAAAGGAATCGACAAAAGATGCTCGAGCTTCGGGGCATGAGTCAAGCGCTTCTATAAGAAGTTGGTCGAGATACAGAACCTCTACGCCTTCATGCTCGAGCACTGAGGTATAGGCATCACACTCAGCTAGGGCCCTATCCAAGTCAAATAGGCTGCTCGATGGTCTTAGGCTAAAAACTTGGCCAAAATGGCCTTCGGGATAGTTTTGGGTTTCGATACCGGGTCGATATAAAAGGGTCTGTTTAAGCTTACCGATTTCGCTGGTGACATGAATTGGCATTAGAACGCTCGCTTTAATTCGGATGATGACTGATGTCAATTATCGTTCTGCTGGGAGAAGTTTAAGTGAGTATGTTGTGGGTATCGGTGGACGGCTTAAGCTCTTGATTGAAAGTCACCAATTGATAAAAAATATCAATTTAGTTCGATAATTGAGCTTATATATCAACTAAAGCCCATCTGCCTTCTAATACTATCCATTCGCATAAATATCTAATGTCAACTGGCGTGAAAACCGAATAATAAGGTTGCCGGCGAAAAGCTCGTATCGAAAACCTGCAAACTAAAGGAGGCATAATGGCCGAAGTGCAAAAGAAACGTGGGCTACGAATTCCGCACGTCTACACCATTATCTTCATTCTCATGGTGTTGACCGCAGCTCTTACGTGGATCGTTCCCTCCGGCTCGTTTGAGAGGCAGGAGCTCAACGGACGCGAGGTCACTGTTGCTGGAACATATGAGTCCGTTGAAAAGGTTTATGCGGACGAAGACGGCGCTGAGGTTGACCTGAAGCAAGGCCTGTTCGATGTGCTCGAGGCTCCTGCGGTGGGAATTCAGCAGGCAGTTGAGGTCGTTGCCTTTATTCTGATTGTCGGCGGATCCTTTCAGGTCATTACTGCCACTGGAGCTATCACCAGCGGCGTGGCGCGCATCGTTAAGAAGTTCAAGAGTAAAGACATCCTGATTATTCCGATTTTGATGGCGGTTTTTGCGCTGGGCGGTAGCACGTTCGGCATGGCGGAGGAGACCCTTCCATTTTTTGCCATCTTGCTGCCGATTGTTATGGCTATGGGATATGACTCCATTACGGCCTTTATGATCGTGTTCGTTGGCGCCCGTATTGGCTATATCGCATCGACGGTCAACCCCTTCAATGTTTTGATTGCTCAGGGAATTCTGAATATCCAGGGTAATCCCCAGCTCTGGCTTCGCGTTGTTGCCCTTGTCGTGCTGACCGCCATCGCTATTGCCTGGGTCGTGTTGTACGCTCGAAGGGTGAAGAAGAACCCCGAGTCCTCGATTGCTTACGCTGATGATATCGAGAAGCGCAAAGAGCATGCATCAAATGACGAGCTGCTCGAAGCCGATTTCACCGGGCGCCAGAAGGCCGTAATCATCGTATTCGTGCTTGGAATCGTCGCCATTGTCTGGGGTCTTGTCACCCAGGGCTGGTATATGAACGAGATCTCTGCAGTCTTTATGGCTATGGCGCTCCTGTCTGGCATCGTATCGGGCATGAGCGAGAAGGAGATTGCTGCAGAGTTTGTTAAGGGTTTGGGCGACTTTGTTTTCTCTGCGGTCGTGGTCGGTCTTGCTCGAGGCATTTTGGTTATCGCCAACGATGGCTTGATTATCGATACGGTCCTAAACGCTCTTGCGACTGGCCTTGCCGGAATCCCCCCTGTTCTCTTTACCAGCATTTTGTATGTCGTTGACAACTTGCTTTCGATTCTGGTTCCCAGCTCTTCGGGCATCGCGGCGCTCACCATCCCCATCTTTGGGCCTCTGGTTGAGCTCATGGGGCTAAATCCAGAAGCTGCGGTTACTGGCCTTTCGATGGGATCTGCAGCGATGTCGCTGATTTCCCCCACCAGCGCAATGCTTGTCGCCGGTCTTGGTGTTTGCAAGATCTCTCTTGGCCAGTGGTGGCGAGTTTCCTGGAAGTTCTTCCTTGTGGTCAGTGCGGTCTGTCTCGTATTTACCGCGGTATCCGGTCTGCTTCCGATTGTCTAGCAAACGAAACGACAACTTTGTAAGCCATTGCAATAACAATTGAGCTCTAATCCAGAAAGGAACGATGATGAGCAAAGGTCTGAACGTTCATAGCGAAATTGGTGCCCTCAAGAAGGTATGCGTGCACCGACCGGGCTTGGACCTGGTAAACATGAAGGCGGAGGATTTTGAGCGCGCCTGGATTCATGACGCGTTTTATCTCGAGTATGCTCAGCGAGAGCATGACGAGTTTACTAATCTTCTTCGCGGTGCTGGCGCCGAGGTCGTTTATATGGAGGACTTGCTTGCCGAGACTTTCGATCAGGTTGAGGGTTCTCGTGCCGAGTTTATGAGCAAGTTCGTTCCCGAGGCCAAGATCGAGAACCTGGCGCTTCGTCAGGCAGTCGTGGAGAAGCTCGACTCCATCAAGGACAACAAAGAGTTTGTTCTTACCGCTATGGGCGGCCTCTACGTACGCGATCTCGAGATTCCGCATGTGAGCGGTTCCCTTGCGAGCATGGATAGCGACGAGCTGAAGCCCGACGAAATGGTCTTGTTCCCGATGCCCGCCTCCTACTTCTCGCGTGATCCGATCGCTGTGGTCGGCAAGGGCGCGATGATGAACCGCATGTACTGGCATCAGCGCAACCGTGAGGTCGTATTCTATGAGACGATCATGCGCCACCATCCTGATTATGCTGGGGCTCCGCTTTGGTACGATCACAATAGCGATTGGCATATCGAAGGCGGCGACGTTCTGAACATTAACGCCACCACGCTTGCAATCGGTATTTCCGAGCGTACCCAGACCGCAGCCATCGACCAGCTTGCCAAGAATCTGTTCTGGGGCACGGGAGAGTCCGAGATCGAGCAGGTATTTGCCATCAAGATCCCCCACGGCTATGCCTATATGCATCTTGATACGGTTTGTACTCAGGTTGATTACGATAAGTTTACCGTCTACCCCGGTATCTACGAGACGCTTCGTGCCTATCGACTCACCAAGGGTGATTCGGATGGCGAGGTCTTTATCGAGGAGATCGAGGGAACGATTCAGCAGATTCTTGAAATGGCAACCGGTATCGACCATATCACGATGATCGAATGTGGTGCCGGCGATCCGATCGAGGCATCCCGTGAGCAGTGGAACGATGGTTCCAACACGCTTGCTGTTGCGCCGGGTAAGGTGTGCGTCTATGAGCGCAACGTTGTTACCAATGATGCGCTTTATAAGGCGGGCGTTGAGCTGTTGGTTGCTCCTTCCGAAGAGCTGTCTCGTGGTCGTGGTGGCCCGCGCTGCATGACCATGCCGTTCTGGCGCGAAGAGATTTAATTCCGTTCTGGTCCGAGATGCGCGGATGCGCGTTCTTCGCGCGCCGCGCACTCATCAATTAGGTTAATAATGAAAGGAACCTATCATGGCACTGAATCTTTCTGGTCGTAGTTTTCTGACCCTGCTTGATTTCACTACCGAGGAGATCGAGTATATGCTCGAGCTTTCGAAGGACTTTAAGAATCTCAAGCGCATGGGCGCTCCCCATCGTTATCTTGAGGGCAAGAACATCGTTCTGCTGTTTGAAAAGACTTCGACGCGTACGCGCTGCGCTTTCGAGGTGGGCGGTATGGATCTCGGCTTAGGTGTAACCTACCTTGATCCCGGTTCGTCGCAGATGGGCAAAAAGGAGTCCATTGAGGATACCGCCCGCGTGCTTGGTCGTATGTACGACGGTATCGAGTATCGCGGCTCTGACCAGTCCATTGTTGAGGAGCTTGCCGATAAAGCCGGCGTTCCCGTGTGGAATGGTCTCACCAATGAGTATCACCCGACCCAGGCTTTGGCGGACATCCTTACGATGCGCGAGGAATTCGGCGACACGCGTGGCCTCAAGCTGACCTATCTCGGCAAGGAGCAGGGCAATGTAAGCGATTCCCTCATGGTGATCTGCGCCAAGCTCGGCATCAACTTCTGCTCTTGTGGGCCGAAAGGCGACGTTGAGGGCGCTACCCACTTTGATCCCGAGCTGCTTGAGACTTGCCAGAAGATCGCCGAGGAAAATGGCTGCACCATTCAGCTTACTGACAACATCGATGAAGGCGTAAAGGATGCCGATGTTATTTACACCGATGTCTGGGTTGGCATGGGCCAGGCTGAGGAGCTCTGGAAGAGCCGTATCAAGCTGCTCTCCCCGTACCGCGTAACCTCGGAGGTCATGGCGAAGGCAAACCCCAACGCTATCTTCATGCATTGTCTCCCGAGCTTCCACGATACCAAGACCACCATCGGAGCGGAAATCGCGGAGAAGTTCGGCGTAACCGAGATGGAGGTCACCGACGAGGTCTTCGAGTCCGATAAGTCTCGCGTTTTCCAAGAGGCAGAGAACCGCATGCATACCATTAAAGCCGTGATGTACGCTACTCTTCGATAAGGAGGCACGCATGTCCAAACCCTTCGGTAAGCCCGACCGTATCGTCGTCGCCCTTGGCGGCAACGCCCTCGGCAACAACCCCGTTGAGCAGATCGAGGCCGTGAGCAACACCGCTCATGCTCTTCTCGGCCTGATTGAGCAGGGTAACGAGATCATCATCACCCACGGCAACGGCCCGCAGGTCGGCATGATCCAGAACGCCTTCGCCGCTGCCCACGACGCCATCGGCACCCCCGAGATGCCGCTGCCCGAGTGCGGCGCCATGTCCCAGGGCTACATTGGTTATCACCTGCAGCAGGGCATCGGCCGCGAGATGCACAAGCGCTATAAGCGTTGGCACGCCGCCACCGTCGTCACCCAGATCGAGTGCGACCCGGACGATCCCGCGTTCAAGAACCCGACCAAGCCGATCGGCCCCTTCTACACCGAGGAGCAGGCCAAGGAGTTCATGGCCGAGGATCCCTCCAAGGTCTTCGTCGAGGATTCCGGCCGCGGCTGGCGTCGCGTCGTCGCTTCCCCCGATCCCAAGAAGATCGTCGAGGCCGACTCCATCCTCAACCTGCTCGACAACGAGTTCATCGTCATCGCCTGCGGTGGCGGCGGCATCCCCGTCGTCCGCGACTACGAGAACAAGGGCTGCTACAAGGGCGTCCCCGCCGTCATCGACAAGGACCTGGGCGGCGAGCTGCTGGCCGAGGACTGCGACGCCGACGTCCTGTTCCTGCTGACCGCCGTTGAGCATGTCGCCATCAACTTTGGCAAGCCCAACCAGGAGGAGCTCGAGGACCTCACCGCCGACGAGGCCGAGCGCCTGGCCGACGAGGGCCAGTTCGGCAAGGGTTCCATGGAGCCCAAGGTCCGCGCTGCCATCAAGTTCGCCCGTTCTCGCAAGGGCCGCACCTGCATCATCGGCGCACTGGACAAGGCCGCCGAGACCATGGCCGGCCTCTCCGGTACGCGCATCCACGAGTAGTCTCTACTCTGTTGCCTCTCTCGTGGGCGCCGGGCAAGGCGCCCGCAAACTAGCCTCTCTTCATGAGCCCCGCGGTCCGCTCCGACTGCGGGGCTTTTGTTTCAACCCGGCACTTGGGGACGTTCCTTTCCTGCCGACAGCTTGGGACAGTTCTTTTCGACAGTGCGAGCGGTCGTCTGCAAAGGCCGTCCCCAGTGGCCAGTCATTTAAGTCTGTCCCCAATGACTAGTAGTAGGCCCACATGGCTTCGATTTCGTTGAGGACTTCTACGACGCCCCAGCGGCGGGCGCTGCGGCTTTGCGAGTTGGGGTCGTAGACACCGATCTGGTCGGCGTCGTCAATCCCGTAGAGCACGATGTAATGACCAACGTTGGTAAACGTGCCGGGGCGCACGGCGGCGATTACGGGAGCACCCGAGCGCAAGGCCTGGGCCATCGAGTCTCGATCGTTGTAGAGCTGCGTCCCGTTAAGCCCCAGCTGCCATGCACCGCTCGTCATAAACGACCACTCGGTGGCACCGGTGGGCGCATAGTTGCCCGCCTCGGAAAGAGCGCACATATCGACCGGCGTCATATCGGTGTGGCCGGTCTTATAAATGTAGACCATGGTAAGACAGGTGGGGCCGCAGGCGTTTTGACGGATGGTACCGCCGGCGTAGGGCAGCTCCGACCATGCCGGATCTATCTGATAGATATGGGGCATGGTGCCGGCTTGCCACTGCGAGCGCGGGGTCGAAAACGCAAACGAGTAGCCGGGCGCAACCGGGGCCTTGAGCAGCTTGTCCTCGGCGGTGGGCTCCAGGCCGGCAGAGCCATGCGAGGCACACGACCCCAGATACACAAAGGCCAGACATGCCATGATGGAGCACAGGACAAGACAGAGACGATGAATCCGCGGACTGACGGCCCTGACACGTCCCATCGGCCGTGGCTGCTTTTGCGGCATAGGCGACGAGGGGCGATCCTGCGGACGCTGCGGGTTCTGCGGCCCGTCGCTGTCAGAAACACTCCTAGATGTTGGCGTGGTACGCCCGGCAAGGCGAACGTTTCGCTGCCGTTCGCCGTCGTTGTATCCGTATGCCATTTGTACCGCCTCGTCTCATGTATAACCCGTCCATCCTACAAAAAAGACGTGCAGCAAATGAGGACATACGCCAAAACCTCGGTAAGCGGCATGGGCGGGAGCGAGCCCGGCGCCATTAAGTGACGCCCTCCTCGAGCAATCGAATCGCGTCATCAAAACAGATGCTCGCAACGAGTGGCGCCCCTCGCCGTTCGTCCCAAAAACGGCGCCGTTCGTTTTACGGTTCTGCCTTCGGTCGAGCCACAAGCGGCGCTGCCGTGCCAAGGCCGTATCTTAAAGCCATGAAATAAAAGCGCGCGGCAAAACAGACCGCGCAAGGGGTGACGCCAAGGGGCGTCAAAAAGGAAAGGAGGGGAACAATGGCGGACAAGAACGCAGAAGTTGCAGTCGAGGGTGACGGCGGCATGAAGAAAACGCTTTCGCTCTGGAACTTCTTCACCATCGGTTTCGGTGCCATCATCGGTACCGGTTGGGTTCTGCAGGTCGGCGACTGGATGGTCGTGGGCGGCGGTCCCGTTCCCGCTATGATCGCATTCCTCTTGGGTGCAATCTTCCTCGTGCCCGTCGGAGCTGTTTTCGGTGAGCTCACGGCTGCTATCCCCATCTCGGGCGGCATCGTCGAGTATGTCGATCGTAGCTTTGGCCGTACGCTGAGCTACATCACCGGTTGGCTCCTGGCCCTGGGCAACGGAATCCTGTGCCCGTGGGAGGCTATCGCCATCTCGACCCTCGTGTCCGAGATGTTCGGTAGCCTGCCCGGTCTTGAGTGGCTGCGCGCCGTCAAGCTCTACACCATCCTAGGCGCCGACGTTTACCTGTTCCCGACGCTGATCGCGCTCGGCTTTGCGGTCTACGTCATCTTCCTCAACTTCCGCGGTGCCAGCTCGGCCGCCAAGCTCCAGGCCTTCCTGACCAAGGCTCTGCTCTGCGGCATGCTGCTCGCCATGGGCGTCTCGCTGTTCACCGGTTCGCCGGACAACGCCATGCCCGTATTCTCCCAGGTCAGCGGCGCTGGCGGCGGCAAGGCCGCTACCGAAAGCACCAGCCTGTTCGCCGGCATCGTGTCGGTCCTGGTTCTAACTCCGTTCTTCTACGCCGGTTTCGACACCATTCCTCAGCAGGCTGAGGAAGCAGCTGAGGGCCTCAACTGGAACAAGTTCGGCAAGATCATCTCCTTGGCCCTGCTGGCCGCCGGCGGCTTCTACATGGTCTGCATCTACTCGTTCGGCACCATCCTCGACTGGCATGAGTTTGTTAAGAGCCCGGTTCCCGCGCTTGCCTGCCTCAAGGGCATCAACATGCTCCTGTACCTGGCCATGCTCGTCATCGCCACGCTTGGACCCATGGGCCCGATGAACTCCTTCTATGGCGCCACGAGCCGCATCATGCTCGCCATGGGTCGCAAGGGCCAGCTGCCTGAGAAGTTCGCCGAGGTCGACCCCAAGTCCGGCGCTCCCAAGCTTGCCTGCGTCGTTCTGGGCGTCATCACTGTCATCGGTCCGTTCCTGGGCAAGAACATGCTCATTCCTCTGACCAACGTGTCGGCTCTCGCCTTCATCTTCTCCTGCGGCATGGTCGCCCTCGCCTGCCTGCGCATGCGCTTCACCGAGCCCGATCTGCCTCGTCCCTACGAGGTGCCCGGCGGCAAGTTTGGCATCGGCCTCGCTATCGCCGCCTGCGCCATCATCATCGGCCTGCTCGTGATTCCGTTCTCTCCCGCCTCCCTCAACATGGTGGAGTGGAGCATCGTGATCGGCTGGTTGGCTATCGGCCTGGCCCTCATGGCTTTCACCAATTCCCGCAAAAAGTAACGCCTAGCCGGGGCGGATCGGGTGCGCGGGACCCTCTCTTCCGCGCACCGAACCCGGCACCACTTGGGTAGCTTTGTGAGGCCTTAACCCAACACGGTCTCGCCCACTATATGGATCCATAAGGAGGAACCATGTCCACTAAGTATGCAATCGTTGGCGGAAAGCTCATCGACGGTACCGGTGCCGAGCCGGTCGAGAACTCCCTCGTTCTCGTCGACGACAACGGCAAGATCGAGTACGCCGGCGCCATGCAGGACCTTCCCGAGGGCGTTGAGGTCATCGACGCCGCCGGCAAGACCGTCCTTCCCGGTCTGATCGACACCCACCTGCACTTCTCGGGCAACCTGACCGACGATGACACCGATTGGGTCATGCAGCCGCTCCTCGAGAAGCAGGCCGTCGCCGTCAAGCAGGCCTACGACTGCCTCACCCACGGCCTCACCACCGTCTGCGAGATCGGCCGCTTTGGTATCCAGATCCGTGACTGCATCGACAAGGGCGTCTTCAAGGGCCCGCGCGTTCTGGCCACCGGCCTTGGCTTCTGCCGCGTTGCCGGCCACGGCGACTCCCACCACTGCAGCCAGGAGCTCAACAAGGAATCGCACCCCTGGGGCGATCAGGTCGACGGTCCTTGGGATCTGCGCAAGGCCGTCCGTCGTCGCCTGCGTGAGAACCCCGATGCCATCAAGATCTGGGCTACCGGTGGCGGCATCTGGCGCTGGGACTCCGGCCGCGACCAGCACTACTGCTCCGAGGAGATCCAGGCCGTGGTCGAAGAGGCAAAGATGGTCGGCATCCCCGTGTGGAGCCACTGCTACAACAACCACGCCGCTGCCTACGATTCCGTTCGCTTTGGCTGCGAGCAGCTGATTCACGGCTTCGATATCGATGAGCGCACCATGGACCTCATGGCCGAGCAGGGCACCTTCTTCACTCCGACGATCGCCTTCCTGCCCACCTGGTATGCCACCTATCCGCCCGTCTACGTCCCCGAGCTGCACGACAAGTACGAGGGCACCCTGGTCGAGAAGGAGCTGCAGCGCAACTACGACTGCCTGCGCGAGGCCAAGAAGCGCGGCGTCGTCATGACGATCGGCTCCGACTCCTTCTCCTTCGTCACCCCGTACGGCACCTGCTCCATCGAGGAGATGTACGAGTTCGTCGACAAGATCGGCTTTACTCCGGTCGAGACCATCACCTGCGCCACCCTCAACGGTGCCAAGATGTGCCACATCGAGGACGAGACCGGTTCCATCGAGGCCGGCAAGTGCGCCGACCTGCTGGTCGTCAACGGTGACGTCGCCGCCGACATTCACGTGCTCAACACCGACAACATGGACGTCATCATGAAGGACGGCTGGATTGTCGAGGCCGGCACCTTCGGCGAGGCAAACAAGTACAGCGCCTAAGCTACCGTTCATCGATGGCTTGATGTAAAACACAGTATTTGATTGCATAATGCAATGGAGAGGGTCGCTTGCGGCCCTCTTTATTGCTATGGGGTGCGTCAGTAAGAAGGAGATGACGGTGGATCTCAATAGGCTGATTCTGGGCAAGAGCTACAACTCTACCAAGGTCTTTCGTACCGCTCAGCATGTGGTTCAAGCCATCTTGCTCGGTATTGTCGTTCCGCTGCTTATCCTGCTGCTCATCTGGGATCTAACCGATAATCCCAATCCCGTTCCGGCCGTTGTCGTCATTGCCGGCTTGGTCATGCTGTGCTTCTTCTTCTCGTACGTCTTTGTCGTTCCCGACGACCTCACATCGAGCGCTACCGACCGCACGCTCGCCATCGCGTCGAAAATATTCGCCTACACGTCGCGCGGCCTTACGCCCGAAGCTGCCCTGGGCGCCTCTAAGATCATCCTGTCCGAAACTATCGCCTCTGCCATCTGCTTTACCGACGGCAAGCAGGTGTTGGCAAGCTGGGGCGAGGACTCGGCAAAATACCCCGCGGGCACCCCGGTGGTGCTGCGGACCACGCTCAATGTGATTAACAGCGGTGAGCAAAGCGTGTTCTCGCGCGATGCCTCGACCGAGACGGGTGGCTACTTTCCGCGCCTGCGCGCCGGTATTGTCGCACCGCTTACCGTGCGCGGGCATTGCGTGGGCACGCTCGAGCTGTATTATCCCCGTCTGAGCAGCATCGATATGCGCCAGACGGCGCTTGCCTCGGGCTTTGCCGACCTCATTTCCACGCAGCTTGCGAGCTTTGAGCTCGAGCGCCAGGACGAGCTTACGGCCCGCGTGGAGCTGCGCGCCTTGCAATCGCAGGTCGATCCTCATTTTCTATTCAATACCATCAGCACCATCGTGTCGCTCGTACGTACCGAGCCGGACAAGGCCAGGTCGCTGCTGATCGACTTTTCCAATTACTACCGTCAGACGCTTTCTGATTCCGATACCCTCACAACGCTCGAGCACGAGGTGGAGCAGGGCACTCGCTATATCAATCTTATGCAGGCTCGTTATGGCGACGGCCGTCTGCGCGTCTCGGTCGATATCGACTTTGAGGTGCGCGATTGCATGGTGCCGCCGTTTATCTTGCAGCCGTTGCTCGAAAACTGCATCAAGCACGCGCAGCGCGAGACCGAGCCGCTTTCTATTCATGTTAGGGCTTTCGAGACCGATGACGGTTTGGAGATCATCGTCGAGGACGATGGCATCGGTATGAGCGAAGAGGTCTGCGCGCATCTGTTTGAGCAACATCGCCGAGAGGAGCCCGAGAGCATTACCGCCGACGGCTCCGTCAAGCGAGGTTGCGGCCTGGCGCTCTTCAACGTGCTTCAGCGCATCCATTTCTTTTACGGAGAAGATTCCGGCATGCGCGTGAAGTCCCAGGAGGGCGTGGGAACGCAGGTCATCGTCGAGCTGAACGGCGAGCCGCATGAGCCCGCGCCGTTGACGGCGTAGCACTCGAGTGTATTGAGGAGAGAGAGGAAGCGCACATGTCCGAGGGTTGGAACATCCTGGTAGTTGATGACGAGCCTCCCATTAGGGCTGAGCTACGCTATCTGTTGGAAAAGGATGCGCGTGTGGGTCAGATTGCCGAGGCGGGCAATGTCACCGAAGCTGTGGAGTCGATTCTGTCGAACAAGCCCGACGTGCTGTTTTTAGACATTACCATGCCCGGTCGCTCGGGAATTGAGCTTGCCGAGACGCTGCAGAACCTAAAGACGCCGCCGGTGGTTGTGTTTGTGACGGCGTTTGCCGAATTTGCCGCCGATGCGTATAACCTCGATGCGGTCGACTATGTCGTCAAGCCGGTCGAGGACGCACGCCTGTCAAAGGCACTCGACAAGATCGAGGCAGCCTTGGGTGCCCGTCGTGTTATCCATGCTCCGCGCCAGCCTTTGCGTCTGACGGTGGACCGCGGGGGCAAAAAGGTGTTCATTCCCGCCGCAGACGTCTGCTACTTTGAGGCGCGCGCCGATTTTTGCAATGCCATCTGCGCCGAGGGAACGTACCTGATCAATGAGTCGATCTCTTCGCTCGAGCGTCGCTTGGTCTCCGAGGGCTTTATTCGCGTTCATCGCAGCTATCTGGTCAATTTGGAAGACGTGCACAATGTTGAGATCGGTTCCACGGGTCTTATGGAGCTCAGGCTCGACCACGTGAACTCGACGGTGCCGGTGTCCCGTCGTCGTGCCGCCGAGGTCAAGTCGCACCTGGGGCTTGCGTAAGAGGCTTGCGTGCCGTCGTTTACCATCGCAGGTTTGGCATGGGCGCGCGGTGGGCATAATGGGTGGCATCGAATGAAATCGAAAGGATCATTATGCCCGCGCTTATCACCCATCATCTGTTTGGCGAGGAAAGCATCGACCGTCTTCCGCAGGGCGTCATCGCGTCCGATGAAGAGCGCATTGCCTTTATCTTGGGCAACCAAGGCCCCGACCCGTTCTTCTTTCACATTCTGACACCGCGTGTTTCCGACTGCACGCTGCTGGCACAGGTCATGCATCGGTCGCGCATGTCTCGTCAGTTTGCGTGCCTGCGCGACGGCGTGTCACATCTGCTGCCGCGCGACGCCAGCTTGGGTCGCGCCTTTGCGCTGGGCCTACTGTCTCATTACGTGCTCGACCGCAACGCCCATCCCTTTGTCTATGAGCAGCAGTTTGGCATCGTGGAGTCCGATTCAGAGCTTGAGGATTCGAGCAGTCAGGTCCATGCCGTGATCGAGAGCGACCTGGATGTACTGATGCTGCAGCTTAAACGCGATGGCGCTACGGTCGACGATTACCCGCCGGCGGGCGAGATCGTCACCACCGATCGCATCAATCGCGTGGCCGGCGTGCTGATGAGCTATGTTGCCGGACGCGTGTACGGCATTGACATTCCGGCGGGGGAGTACGGTGCTGCCGTTGCCAATATGCAGCGACTTTACCGCGCGATTGAGCCGGCCGGCTCCGCAAAGACGCGCGCGATCTCGCTGGTTGAGGGCTTGGTGCACGACTACTCGCTGCTCGACGGCCTTGCCCATCGCGTGACGACGGAGCTGCCCGAGCGCACCGGTAACCTGGGCCATCTGACATGGAAGAATCCCTTTACCGACGAGGTCTCGAACGAGAGTTTCCCCGAGGTCTTTGATCGCGCGCTGGTCGATTACGAGTGCACGGTCGCACGTTTTATCGAGACCGGTGACATGGATGCCGTGACCAGTCACGTCAACTACAGCGGTCGCGTGCTCGAAGCCGATGAGGAGTTCGACCGCGAGGAATAGGGCCCGTGCGTGCCCCTTTGCCGAATCCTTACCGGCGGTTCTGGACAATTGGGGTACGATGAACTAACTGCATATCGGGCGAATACGAAGGGTCCCTGTCCATGAAATACACCAAGCTCGAGCGTAACTGGGTTATGTATGATGTGGGCAATTCGGCCCTTGTGCTGCTCAATACCTCGGTGGTGCCCATTTACTTTAACGCCATCAATACCGGCGCTTCCTCGGCCGACCTGGTGGTCGCCTGGGGCAATGCGCAGACGATCGCCTCGCTGGTCATTGCCATGCTCATGCCCATTCTGGGCGCGCTTGCTGACTACGCAGGCAACAAGATCAAGTTCTTCTTGGGCTTCTTCCTCACGGGCCTGGTGCTTTGCCTGGCGCAGGCTATCCCAATGTCCGCCATGGCATTTTTGACCGTGTACGTGCTGTGCACCATCGGCCTTAACTCTTCTATGACGTTCTACGACGCCATGCTGCCCGACATTACCACCGACGAGCGCATGGACGCCGTGTCCAGCTCGGGCTATGCCTGGGGCTACATCGGTTCCACCGTGCCGTTCGTCATCTGCCTGGCGCTCATCATGGGTGGCCCCGCTCTTGGCGTCCCTACCATGCTGGCAACGCGTCTGTCGTTTATCATCACTGGTGCCTGGTGGCTCATCTTTACCCTGCCGCTCATTCGCACCTATAAGCAAAAGTACGGTCGCGAGCGCGGTCCCGAGGACACTATCGGCCACATCGTGGGCGGTGTGTTCTCCGAGGTCGGACACACCATGCGCGAGATCGCCCACAACAAGACCGTGCTGGTCTACATGATCGCGTTCTTCTTCTATATCGACGGTGTGCACACGGTCATTTCCATGGCAACCAGCTACGGATCGGCCTTGGGCATTGATTCGACCCAGTTGGTCCTGGCGCTGCTCGTTACGCAGTTCGTGGCCTTTCCGTCCGCCATCATCTACGGCAAGCTCGCCGGACGCGTGGGCACGCTCAACATGATCCTGGTGGCCGTCGCCGCCTACATGGGCATTGTGCTGTTTGCCGCGTTCTTCCTAAAGACCGCCTTTGAATTCTGGGTGCTTGCCATTATGGTCGGCCTGTTCCAGGGCGGCGTGCAGGCGCTCAGCCGTAGCTACTTTGGTCGCATTATCCCCAAGGAAAAGTCCAACGAGTACTACGGCTTCTTTGACATCTTTGGTCGTTATGCAAGCGTTATGGGCACCTTCCTGGTGTCGGTCGTCACCTCGTTGACCGGCAACCCGTCGCTGGGCGTCCTTTCCATTGGCGTGCTGCTGATTGTTGGCTTTATGCTGCTGGTCCGCCTGTCCCGCATGACTCGGGCGGCAGAGCATGCCGCATAGGAGCGAGCGGCTATTGTGCCTGTCCACGGTACTCTTTTGGGGTTATCCGCAATAAACATTGCGACTTGCGAGCAATGATTTGCCCAAGTGGGTATGATGGAATCAGCTAGGTCGCGGGGCGTCGCCTGTGTTTGGCGGCGTCCCGTTTTTGTGTTGCAGGGAGGGTAAGGCATGAACGCCACAGTCGTGATTCCAACGTATTGGGCGGGCGATGACGCTTGCGCAAACGCCCCTGGCACCTATGACCATTCGACGCGACTCAACGCCGACAATCCCGAACTCGACCGCTGCCTGGCCTCGCTTGAACAGGTACGTGACATCCCGCGCATCATCCTTTTGGTGGTCTGTCCCGTTTCTGCCACAGCCGATGTGTCGCTGCGCGTGCGCGAGATTGTCGACGCGCATCCCACGCTCAAGGTCACCGTTGTCACCAACACCCAGGCCTCGCGCATCGCAGACCGGGTTGCTCAGATCGCGCCCAAGGGTTCGGGCGAGTGCGTGAGCCTGCGAGGCTACGGTGCCATCCGCAACATGGGGCTAGCCTGTGCCGCTGTGCTGGGCCATGACGCGGTTATCTTTTTGGATGACGATGAGACTGTCATCGACGCCGACTTTATGAAGCGCGCGACCTATGCGTTGGGGCAGCAGACGCGTCAGGGCTTGCCGATCTTGGTCAAGAGCGGCTATTTCTACGATCGCGACGGCTCGCCGCTGGCTCCCACGGACAAGGCGGGCATCTGCCATCGTTGGTGGACCAAGCGCATCGAGTTCAACCGTTGGATGAAAAAGGCGCTCTCGGGCACCCGCATCTCGCGCTCTAACTACGTGTGCGGCGGCCTGATGGCCCTGCACGCCCGCGCCTTTACGCGTGTGGCCTTTGACCCGTTTATCACCCGCGGCGAGGACTTGGATTACCTCTTTAACATGCGCATGTTTGGCTACGACGTGTGGTTCGATAACGAGTGGACCGTGCGCCATCTGCCTCCGGAGTCCGAAAAGCGCTCACCGCGCTTTATGCAGGATGTATACCGTTGGTACTACGAACGGGCCAAGTTGACATTCGCCGCGCATCAAAAGGAGCTCATTCCCGTTACGGCGGCATCACTCATGCCCTACCCGGGCCCGTGGATTTCGCGCGAGCTCGACGACCGCGTGCGCAAGACCGCTATGGTCCGCAGCGTGTTTACCCGCGAGCATGAGGGCTACCTGCGCATCTGGCGCCATGGTATCGGCGAGGCAAAGGCCTATGCGCGCCAAAACGCTGCAAGCTACCTGCGTTTCCAGAGCTTTTGGCCCAAGATCATGGACGGGCTTTGGCGTGACGCACAACTGATCAGTATCCTGGAGGGGGCCGAATGATCGACCGCCGCGCCCAGCGCGATAGTTCAATATCAATCTTTCGCATCATTGCCGTTGCCTGCGCCATTTGCGTGCTGGTGTACTTTATTTTTGCCTTGGTGACCGGTATCGAGCCGATCGCCACGGTGATTGCCTGCGCGCTGCTGTGCATCTTTCTGTGCATCTTTATCTTTTTGACGCTCAATCCCGATTCGGTGCGCTCCCAGTACACCGAGGAGACGCTCTCGGTGGCCTCGGCCATGCTCGAGGACATTAAGGGCGGTCTGACGCAGGAGTCGGCGCGTTTGGTGTGCCAGCGCATTTTGCCCGAGACGCGTGCCATGACGGTGGCCATCACCGACGAGGGCAACGTGCTGGCCTGCGCGGGCGAGCTTGAGAAAAAACTACTGCCAGATTCTCCCATCCACACGCTTGCCACGCGCTACGTTATCGAACATGGCATCGTGCAGTCGTTCAACCGTATGGTGGATGTCGTGGGCTCGGACGGCTCACACAACCAAGTCCCCGCCGGCATTATCGCCCCCATCAAGGTGGGCGATCGTACCGTCGGCACGCTCAAGTTCTACTACAAGACCCCGCGCGCCGTCGACCGTACCCAGTACGCGCTTGCCTCGGGCTTTGCCGAGATCTTGTCCACGCAGCTCGCCATCCACGAGCTCGAGGTGCAAAAGGAACTCACAGCGCGCGCCGAGGTGCGTGCGCTGCAGGCGCAGATTAACCCGCACTTCCTGTTCAACACGCTGAACACCATTGCATCGTTTACGCGCACCGATCCGCTGCGGGCCCGCGAACTGCTTCGTGAGTTCTCATCGTTCTATCGCGCCACGCTCGACAACTCGGGATCGCTTATTCCGGTCTCGCGTGAGGTTGCCCAGACCAAGCGCTACCTTACCTTTGAGAAGGCCCGCTTTGGCGAGGACCGCGTGCTTGCGACGTTCGATGTGTCCGAGGACGTGGAAGATACGCTGGTGCCGGCGTTCGTGATCCAGCCGATTGTCGAGAACGCCGTACGTCATGGTATGGGCGATGACGACGCCCTGAGGATCGACGTGACCGTTCACCAAGACGGCGAGGATGCAATCTTGATTGCCGTGGCCGATAATGGCGTGGGCATGGATGAGGGTACCGCCGCCAGACTGTTTGACGAGCGTTCTGCCCGTCCCGACGCCAGCTCTCCCCAGGGTGGCGGCGCCGGTGTGGCCATGCACAATATTTCGGAGCGCATCCATCGCTTTTATGGGCCGCACTCCTATACGCGTGTCGAATCGGCGCCGGGCAAGGGCACCAAAGTGCTCCTTCATCTTGATTTGTCAGAGAGCATCTTTGACATTCAAGAGTAAAATGAAAGGCTACGGGCTCAACGTCATGCGACGGATGCCCGGCGTAGTTAGTTGACGAAAGGTTTTATCCCTATGCTGCGTGCGATGATTGTGGATGATGAGGCGCCGGCTCGCTCGGAGCTTCGCTTCCTGCTCGAGCAAACGGGCAAGATCGGCACGATCACGGAGGCGTCGAGCGTCCGCTCCGCCATCGAGATGCTTATGGAAAGTCGCGTGGATGTCGTGTTTCTCGATATCTCGATGCCCGGTGCCTCGGGCTTGCAACTTGCCGAGGCGCTGCATAAGCTCAAAAATCCGCCGGCGATCGTGTTTGTGACTGCGTATAGTGACCATGCGGTCGAGGCATTCGACGTGGATGCCGTCGATTATCTGATGAAGCCGGTCGAGGAAGCTCGCTTGGATCGCGCGATCGAGAAGGTCATGCAACGCACCAAGCCGGTTACGGACAGCAAGGTGACCATCGAGCGTATCCCGGTGGAAAAGGGCGGCCGCAAGGTGCTCATTCCCGTGGACGACATTCGCTTTATCATGGCCAAGGACGATTACTCCTGCATCTATACCGTCGATGATCGTTTTTTGTCGACGACCTCGCTGGCGCAGTTTGAGGCCAAGCTCTGCGACTTTGGCTTCTTCCGTGTTCACCGCCGCTATATCGTCAACTTGGCGTGCGTCACGGATGTGGAGACGGTGCCCTCGGGCGCCATCCAGCTGGGCATTACGGGCGTCGACGAACGCGTGCCGGTTTCGCGCCGCCGCGTCGTGCCGCTCAAGAAGGCTCTGAGTCTCTAGCACACTGGCCCCGCAGCCCTGTAGACCCATCGTCTGCGGAGCCGTGGGGCCTTTTTTGTATGTATCTGCCGAATCGTTTTTTGCGGAAGGGATCCCATGAACAGTGCAAGCGCCAAGCGTATCGACATCATCTCGGACACCCACGGCTATCTTTCGCCTGCGCTCTTGGACGAGCTTAAGGGCGCGGATCTGATTATCCATGCCGGTGACCTTACGTCGGAGATGGACTACGAGCACCTATGCACTATCGCCCCCGTGCGGGCCGTACTGGGCAACAACGATTACTACCGCGACTACGGCCCCGATGTAGACCGTCTTGCGCTCTTTACCTACGAAGGCCTTAAATTCGCCGTAGCCCACTACCGCGAAGACCTTCCGGTGGGATCCGTAGACGTAGCCATCAACGGCCACACCCACGTAACCAAAGAAGCCCAAGTGGGCCGTTGCTTAGTCCTCAACCCGGGCAGCGCCAGCTACCCCAGAGGCACCCGAGGCCCCACCATGGCCAGAATGCTCGTAAAAGACGGCAAGATCATAAGCACTAAGTTTATTGACCTAGAGTAATCACAACAAAAACGGGGGATGCAGATGCGTCCCCCGTTTCCATTTGAGCCAATGGCCGAGCTTCAACAAGAACCTTAGACAACCTCGCCGCGGAGAACGCGGGCTAGCCGCGCAGCGGCGCACGCCCGCAAAACTGGTTGAATAATGTGACGGCAGGGAGGGCTTCCGGGGCTGAGGGCGGGGGTTAAGTTTGTCGCGAGTTCCGCACGCAAAGGAAAGCACTTAATGTGCTTTCCGTCTTGCGCAGGACTGTAGAGCAGCAAACTTAACCCCCGCCCTCAGCCCCGGAAGCCCTCCCGGATGGCCCCAAAAAATTTTTCAAAAAAGTTGTTGCGCGCCGGACAGACTTCTGTGTATACTAATCCCCGCAGCGCACGCGAGCGGAAACAAACGCGAACGTCTGCCTGGGGAGTTAGCTCAGTTTGGTTAGAGCGCCGGCCTGTCACGTCGGAGGTCGCGGGTTCGAGCCCCGTACTTCCCGCCAACGCAATTAAAGCCACGTCTTCGGACGTGGCTTTTTGCGTTTGATGCACTTTGTTTCGATAGAACGATCGCCCTGGTGCATCTTCGCCCAGAATCCCCGCGCCTTCGGGAACGCAAGTAAAATCTAATAAGTATATCTGTCTGAACAACAGCTTTGTTGCGCAACACCTGTTCTACGAGACAGGGGGTTAGGTTATACTAAATTGCACTGTGCGCCGCATCTGATGCATTTCGCTCCAAGCGCGGCACTCAGTGGATATCCGATTTACCATTTGGATGTCCTGGCGGTCATTTAGCGTCTCGACACAAGCTCGGCCCCGGAGCCCGTTCGAGCTGCTCGTATTCCTTGAAAGGGGAAAAATGGACATATCGAGGAAGACTGATTACGCCCTTCGTATGCTGGCGATGCTTGCCGAGGATCCGGAGTGCTTACTTTCTGTTCGCACCGCTGCCGAAGAGGTCAATGTTCCGTATTCGTTTGCCCGCTCGATTCAGCACGGTTTGGTCCAGGCCGGTATTGTGGAGAGCCTGCGTGGCGTCCACGGTGGCATGCGTCTCAAGGTCAGTCCGGACGACGTCACTATCCGCCAGGTCGTCGAGGCCGTTCAGGGTCCTATGGTTATGAACGATTGCACCGCGCCCGATGGTGACTGTGCGCGCATGGGCGCGTGCTGCTATCATCCCCTGTGGGCCGGAGCCCAGGCGTTGATGCGCGACTACCTCGATTCCGTTTCGCTCGGCGACATCGTCGCTCACCGCCAGTTCCCAGCCGTCGATCCCAAGTTCGCCGACCGCGAAGCGTTTCCCGAGTACGCCACCTGCGCGTGCGCTTACCGGGAGGAATAGCGCCGCATAAGGAGCATAGCCATGATTCAGGACCCCTTTCGTTCGATGATTCGTTCGGAAGGGGTCCTGCGTTATCGCGACCTTCCGTGGCGCCGTACACGCGATCCGTACATCATTTGGCTTTCTGAGGTTATGTTGCAGCAAACACAGGTGCCGCGCGTGGAGACGCGTATGCCGGCGTGGCTCGATCGCTTTCCGACTGTTCAGGCGCTCGCTCAGGCTGTCCCTTCCGATGTCTTGGATGCGTGGCAGGGGATGGGCTATAATCGCCGCGCCTTGGCGCTTCACAGGGCTGCACAGTGCGTTGTAGAGGACTGGGATGGGGAGTTTCCGCGCGAGACGCGTGACTTGGTCGCTCTGCCCGGCATTGGCCCGGCAACGGCGCAGGGCATCCGTTCGTTTGCGTTTGATCTTCCGGGCGTGTATTTGGAGACCAATGTGCGCACGGTCTTTTTGCATCATTTCTTTCCCGATGTGCCGGCCGTTCCCGATCGCGAACTGGTGCCGCTGATTCAAGCCGCCTGTCCGGCGGCCCCCGGTGCGGCGGCGGACGAGATCGCGTCCTTTGCCGTGCCTCAAGATGATGCCGATACGCCGCGCGCGTGGTATTACGCGTTGCTGGATTACGGCGCGTATCTTAAAAAGACGCTGCCCAATCCGTCCAGGCGGTCGGCGGGCTATAGTCGTCAGTCCAAGTTTGAGGGCTCGCGTCGCCAAAAGCGCGCCCACATCGTGCGCATGTTGTTGGCGGCGCGTGATGGGCAGCCTGCGGGCATTACGGTTGATGAAGCTGTTGCAGGCGTTAACGAGATGGAGACGGCAGCCGGCCGGGAGCCGGTTGAGCGCGAGCTAGTCGCAAGTATTCTTGCCGATCTGGAGCGCGAGGGCTTTTGCCGCTCCGAGGGCGATCGTTGGCTGAGTGTATAGCTCGCTCGAATCTGAAGAACAGGATTATAAGGTTTAAATTCTCGGCTTGAGGGCATCCTAAAGACAAGGCCGCTCAAAGCCTATGGGCGGCATGTGTTGAAGGGAAGTACACCTATGGATTTTGAGAACTCTCAGACCAAGAAGAACCTCGAGACTGCTTTTGCCGGTGAGTCCCAGGCACACACCAAGTATCGCTACTATGCATCCAAGGCCAAAAAGGACGGCTACGTTCAGATCTCGAATATCTTTGCCGAGACGGCGGGCAACGAGTCCGAGCATGCCAAGCTGTGGTTTAAGTACCTGCACGACGGTGCCGTTCCGGGCACTCTGGACAACCTGCGCGACGCCGCCGCGGGCGAGAACTACGAGTGGACCACGATGTATGACGAGTTTGCCAAGACCGCCGATGAGGAGGGCTTTGCCGAGATCGCCGAGAAGTTCCGCGGCGTCGGTGCTGTGGAGAAGGCTCACGAGGAGCGCTACAACAAGCTCGTCGAGCGCATCGAGTCGGGCGAGGTGTTTGAGCGCGAGGGCGTAAAGGTGTGGAAGTGCCTGAACTGCGGGCACCTACACGTTGGTGCCGAGGCGCCTGAGGTGTGCCCGGTGTGTAACCACCCCAAGGCGTACTTTGAGGAGCAGGTGGTGAACTACTAGCGCTTGGCGTTGGCATGAGCTGGGCCGGGAGGGCGGGATTACCTTCCCTCCCCGCTCACGGCTCCGCAGGGTCGCGTTGAGGGAAGGTAATCCCGCCCTCCCGGCCCGCTTTGGGTCGTCGCGTGCTCGCTACAGAAAAGCTGATTAGAAGTTTGTGTGCCGCCCCTTTTGGGCGGCACGTTTTGTATAGGGATTGGGTTGCGGCCATTTGGTTGACGGGGCTTGCTCCGGGTTGGGGCGGCGCCGTTGTTTAGGGGGTACACTGGGTAGCGACTTTTAGTTTATCTACTACCTGATGGGGTGTTTTTTATGGGCAAGAAGTCTCGGGCTCGGGTTGCTGCGGCGGGAACTCGCAAGGATCCTGGTCGTCGGGTTGCCGAGGGTAAAAAGGCCGATCGTGCCGAGAAGGACAAGAAAGTCGGCGCGCATGCTCATCCTGAGTGGGCGCCTCATTTGAATTCGGCTAGTGAGGATTTGACTGCCAAGTTGTTTACTCTGGTCGAGGTAATTTTGGGCGTGGTGCCCCTTGTGGTTATCGGTTTATTCTTGGCTTCGAAGGACGCCACGAGTGTCGATAAACTCACCGAGGTCTTTTCGCAGGACCCCTCGATGGTGGTCTCGTTTATTTCTGCGTGCTTGCAGCCGTTTGTGGCGTACATGCTGTATATGGTCTACCGCAAATACTGCGAGGGTGATGCGGGCTTTGCCGCCGGTAACCTGATCGGTCTTTTGTGCTCCGAGATCCTACTGCTCAATATCCCGGGCGTCATCGGTACGGGCATCTTGCTGTGGCGTGTTTGGCGCAACGTTGCCCCGCACTTCGAGAGCTGGTTGTTTGAGCGTCGCTTTGCGGGCGTGGTGGCCGATATTGCGGGCTCGCTCGTGATTCTAGCCTTGGCGTTTCTGTGCGCCACCGCCGCCCGCGGTCTCGCGGGCATGTAGTCTGTTCTCACCGACCACGGGGCGCAGGGCGGGGAAACCTTTCCCTCTCGCTCACGGCTTCGCAGGGTCGCGCGAGGCAAAGGTTTCCCCGCCCTGCGCTCCGGCGTTGAGTCGTCGCATGCTCGTTACAGAAAAGCTGATAATAAGTTTGTGTGCCGCCCCTTTGGGGCGGCACTTTTTGTGTGGGGTCCCTGTCTTCACAATTTCCGTCAAGCTTTTGGTTAGGTTTTGGTCGGATGGCGTAAGGGCGGAAGGGCGAAAGATCATTCGATAAAAAAGCTCAAAGAAAGTGCTGGTAGGGGAGTTGTTGAGCTTTTCGACAGTTTTCTGACAAAAGAATCTTTACGGCTATTGCCGATGATTTCGTTGCCGCGGCTTCGATCGTGCGGGATGCTGGGCGCAAGCGTCGAATGCTCCGATTGAGGAGGCCAACATGGATCTGTTTCTTGAGACCCCGCAGCAACAAGCCGAGCGCATGTTGCGCCAACAGCAACGGCTTATGGAGATGCAAATGCAAGGGGCGGCCGTCCAGCCTCCTGCGCAAAACGCCGCACCTGCGGGCGAGGCGGCTCCAGAGGCCTATTCCGTACAGCAAGATTCATATGCGCAGGAGCTTGCGTTCGACAAGCGTCGCGCGCGTCGCCGTCGCTGGGCCCAGCGCCTGCGTACGTTGGCGATGATCGTGCTGATCCCGTTGGGGCTCGCGGCAATCTTCTTGGCCTCATATGCCCTCACATGCATTCTCAACGGCGCCTCGCCCAGCGAGGTGCTTGAGCACTTGGCAGCTCTCGGCCAGCGCCTAGGCGATGTCGTAACAACCATCTGCGCCGGCTGGGAGAGTTAGCGTTTTGATGTATGTGGCACAAATCCATTTGCCCGATTGCCGTGAAGCGCCCGGTGCATGTGGCGGGGTAAGATTGATCGCGGTTTTGATTGGTGGTCGATTGGGTTTGTTGGGCGGAATCTATGTCTGCTATTGATATCGTGCTTGTTGTGATCGCCTTGGTGGCGGTGGGGATTGCTGTGGCTTGTGCCCTGCAGCTCAAGGGCCTTCGCGCCGAGCTGCGGGAGCGCGGCGATAGCGGGGCAGAGATGCTGACTGCGCTCGAGCAGGCCAACAACGCGCTCGACACCCTGAACGTCGCGTTGGCCGAAACCCGCCGCACGGCAAATGCCATCGCGCAGCAGCAGACAACCGATGCGGCCGTAGAGCAGCAACGCTACCTGACCATTGCGCGCGAGTTCTCGCAGGCTGGCGACCGCATGAACGACCTGCGTCGCGAGACGGCCCAGCAGCTGGGCGCCAACCGCGAAGGCATTGAACACCGTCTGGACAAAGTACGCGAGACGGTCGATGCCCAGCTGGGCGCCATCCGCAAGGACAACAGCGTGCAGCTCGATCAAATGCGTGCGACGGTGGACGAGAAGCTCTCCCGCACGCTCAACGATCGCCTGTCGGCATCGTTTAAGCAGGTGAGTGACCAGCTCGAGGCCGTGTACAAGGGGCTGGGCGACATGCAGTCCATCGCCACCGGCGTAGGCGACCTTAAACGCGTGCTGGGCAATGTAAAAGCGCGCGGCATTTTGGGCGAGGTGCAGCTGGGCGCGATTCTGGCGGATATCCTCACACCCGATCAGTATCTGGAAAACGTCGCCACCAAACCTGGTGCCTCGGAACGGGTTGAGTTTGCCGTTAAGCTGCCGGTGGACGAGGGCGACCCCGTGCTGCTACCAATCGACTCCAAGTTTCCCGGCGATGCGTACGAGCACCTGCTCGACGCGCAAGAGTCGGGTGATGCCGAGGCTGTGGCCACCGCGCGCAAGACGCTCGACGCCATGGTGAAGCGCGAGGCCAAGGACATCTGCGAAAAGTACCTGAGCGTGCCCGCGACGACCAATTTTGGCATCATGTTCGTGCCGTTTGAGGGCCTGTATGCCGAGGTCGTCAGCCGCCCCGGGCTTATCGAGACCCTGGGCCGCGACTATCACGTCAACGTTGCCGGCCCCAGCACCATGGCGGCCATCCTCAATAGCCTGCAGATGAGCTACCAGACGTTTAAGTTGCAAAAACGCACCGATGACGTGCTGCGCGTGCTTTCCGCCGTCAAGGCCGAGCTGCCACGCTATCAAAAGGCGCTGCGCCGTGCCCAACAGCAGATCGAGACCGCGGGTAAAACGGTCGAGGGCATTATCACCACACGCACCAACGTTATGGAGCGCAAACTCAAGGATATCGACGCGCTGGAAGACGCGCGGGAGATCGACGAGATTTTGGGGCTCACATCCGCAGGCCCGCTCGCAGACCAAAAAGACGAGGACTAGCTGCATCTGACGGCGGGGCGCTCGCGCAAGCACGGCGCGGGCGCTTTTCGCATCGTGCTTGCCTGAAGTGCGCTTTAGTGTGCAACAATGGCGTTTCGCCCTATCAGACGCGAAAGGAAGCCCATGTCTCAGAGAAGCACCAGTCCGCTCAAACGCTCCACTGTGCGTCGCACGCTCCGGCGTTTTTGGGATGTCACGCGCACACAGCCGCTGATCGTCTTTCTCTCGGTATTCTCGTCGGCGGGCTATATCTTTTTGCTCACGTTTGCCAACACCTACGTGATGGCCCTCATCGTCGACCGCGTCCAAGCGGGTTCCGTGGCGGGCGATCAAGTATTCGAGGTCTTTGGCCCCTACATTCTGGCGCTCGTGCTCGTTAACCTAGCGGGCCAGATCCTCTCCAAGCTGCAGGACTACACCGTCTACAAGCTCGAGATTGCGGGTAACTACCACTTGGCGCGCCTGTGCTTCGACACGCTCTCCAATCAATCCATGACATTTCACACCAGCCGCTTTGGCGGATCGCTTGTGAGCCAAACGAGCCGTTTTATGAGCGGCTACACGGGTCTGGTGGACGTAACAGTGTATTCGCTCATTCCCACCATCACCTCGGTTGTCTGCACGGTAGCGGCGCTCGCCCCGGTGGTGCCGACATTTACCGTGATCCTGGTGGGCATTATGGTCGTCTACATCGCGTTTGTCTGGCTTATGTACAAGCGCATCATGCCGCTTTCGGCCGCGACGTCCGCCGCTCAGAACAAGCTGTCGGGCGTGCTGTCCGACGCGGTCACGAACATCCTGGCCGTCAAGACTTGCGGGCGCGAGGACTTTGAGCGCGACCTGTTCGATACCGCCGACCGCGCCGCGCGCGATGCCGAAACGGTTTCGATGCACGCCATGATGCAGCGCAACTTTACGACCTCGGGCCTTATCGTCATTAC
>CATZKS010000010.1 GCA_958421035.1 uncultured Collinsella sp.
GGCGACACCCTGTGTACCGGCAAGAAGAAGGTGCAGTTTGCGGGCATCCCCATGAACCTCATGCGCCGCGGCCGCGCCGGCTACATCGTGACCGGCAACTTTGCCAACAAGGCATACAAGGAGGCCGCCAAGTACGGCGAGGCCGTGCTGCTCGCGAGCTCCGAGGACACCAATTTCGACCGCATTCCCAACATGGCCGACATCAACGCGCGCATTGCCGCCGAGGCCGCAGGCGACGGGCTCGACTACGTCTACATCTGCCAGAACAACACCATCTTTGGCACCATGTACCACGAGCTGCCCAACTGTGGCGACGTACCGCTGGTCGCCGATGTCTCGAGCTGCTTTTTGTCGCAGCCGCTCGACGTCGAACGCTACGGACTCATCTACGCCGGCGCGCAGAAAAACGCCGGCGCCGCGGGCGTGACCGTGGTCATCGTGCGCGACGACCTCATCACAGATGGCCCCGCCTTTGCGCAGACGCCGCAGTACATGGACCTTAAGACCCAGGCCGCCAAGGGCTCCATGCTCAACACGCCCAACACCTTTGGCATCTACGTATGCGGCAAGGTGTTCCACTGGGTCGAGGAGACCGGCGGACTTGCCGCCATGGCCGAACGCAACTGGGCCAAGGCCAACCTGCTCTATGACCTGCTCGAGCACAGCGAGCTGTTCCATGGCACCACGCAGGCCGACAGCCACTCCATCGCCAACGTTACCTTCCGCTCCGGCGACACCGAACTCGACGCGGCCTTTGTCGCAGGCGCGGCCGAGCACCAGATTCAAAACGTCAAGGGCCATCGCCTGGTGGGCGGCATGCGCGCAAGCGTCTACAACGCCGTGACCATGGAAGACGTGCAGGCACTGGCCTCGTACATGAAGGACTTCGAAGCGCAGCATAGTTTGAGCCCGCGATCTAACTAGCCCGCAACCCGCGGGCCGACCAGCCACTTCAAACCACCAGTTTAAACCAAACCTGCTAAGGAGTTTTTCATGCGCAAGATCAAAACCATCGACGACATCACCAAGGACGGCAAAGTCGAGTTTGGCGAGGGCTACGAGTTTGTAAGCACCACCGAGGAGGCCGACGCCATTCTGATGCGCTCCACCGACCTGCACGGCTACAAGCTGCCCGAGGGCATCCGCGCTATCGCCCGCTGCGGCGCCGGCGTCAACAACATTCCCGTCGAGGAGTACGCCAAGAAGGGCGTCGTCGTCTTTAACTCCCCCGGCGCCAACAGCAACGCCGTCAAGGAGCTCGTCCTGGGCATGCTGGTGCTTTCGAGCCGCGGCGTGGTGCAGTCGATGAACTGGGTGCGCGACAACGCCGATGATCCCGAGATTCAGGTCGATGCCGAAAAGGCCAAGAAGGCCTTTGTGGGCCGCGAGCTCAAGGGCAAGCGCATCGGCGTCATCGGTCTGGGCAACGTAGGCTCCAAGGTCGCCAACGCCTGCGTCGACCTGGGCATGGACGTCTACGGCTACGATCCGTTCATTTCCGTCGAGCACGCGTGGGTGCTGAGCCGCGAGGTGCAGCGTGTGGGCACGCTCGAGGATCTCTGCCGCGGCTGCGACTACCTCACCGTACACGTGCCCAGCAAGGCCGACACCATCGGCATGATCAGCACCGAGCAGATTAACCTGCTGGCACCCGACGCCGTGCTCATCAACTACGCGCGCGAGACCATCATCGACGAAGACGCCGTCGACGCCGCCCTGCGCGAGGGTAAGCTCAGCTGGTTTAGCTGCGACTTTGCCACGCCCAAGACCGTCAAGATGCCCAATACGTTTATCACCACGCACTCGGGCGCCGGCACCGGCGAAGCCGAGGCCAACTGCGCCGACATGGCCATCAGCGAGCTCAAGGATTACCTGGAGAACGGTAACATCGCGCACAGCGTCAACTACCCCGCCTGCAGCATGGGCAAGGCGCGCGCCGCGAGCCGCATTGCCTGCCTGCATGCCAACGTGCCCAACATGATCGGCCAGATCACGGCCATCCTGGCCAAGGACAACGCCAACGTGCAGCGCATGACCAACGAGTCCGCCGGCGAGAACGCCTACACCATGTTCGACACCGATGAGCACCTGAACAGCAGCACGATCGAGGCGCTTAAGCAGATTCCGTCGATGTATCGCGTGCGCGTAATCAAATAGCGCCGGCTGATCTGACGGGCAGTTCCGCATGTGGCCTGCCCGTCACTGACATTGAATGCCCGCGGGGCGCCTTTCGCACGAGAGGCGCCCCGTTTTTGTGAGCGCTCCATTAAATGCACCGAGCCGCTTCTTGGCATACAATCTGTATGTTGACCTAACTATCTGTGAGGTGCCTATGGTTGATACAGATTTTGCTTGGCGGCTTACGCAAGGACTCGTGCGGATCGACAGCTCAGACCCGGGTGCGTATGAGGACGAGATTGAGCGCTATATCAAAGCGTTGGTTGAGGAACGGTTGGCGCAGCTGAGCCATCCGGTGCTCCATGCCGTGCAGGTTGAGGAGCTCGAAGTACTCCCCGGGCGCCGCAACCTTATGGTCACCGTGCCGGGCCAAAGCGACGAGCCGCGACTCGTCTATATCTGCCATATGGATACCGTTACACTGGGCGATGGCTGGGACGCGGACACGCCGCCGCTCGGGGCGGTTGTGCGCAACGACAAACTCTATGGCCGCGGCGCCTGCGACATGAAGGGCGGCCTGGCCTGCGCCATTGCCGCACTGGTCCATACGCTCGAGCGCGTGGCGGGGGATGGCGCACTGCCCCGCCGTGGCTTTTCACTAATCTGCTCGGTCGACGAAGAGGACTTTATGCGAGGCTCCGAGGCAGCCATCGATGCCGGCTGGGTCGGTTCGCGCGAATGGGTGTTAGATACCGAGCCCACCGACGGACAGATTCAGGTGGCGCACAAGGGGCGCACGTGGTTCGAGATCGAGACGGCCGGCGCCACGGCACATGCGAGTCAGCCTTGGAAGGGCGCAGACGCCGTCGCCGCCATGGCCGAGGCCGTCTGCGCGCTGCGCCGTGCGTTCGCGGCGCTGCCCGTGCATGATGAGCTGGGGTCTTCGACTATCACGTTTGGCCAAATCGAGGGCGGATATCGCCCCTATGTCGTGCCCGACCACGCCAAGGTCTGGATCGATATGCGCCTGACCCCGCCGACCGATACGGCCGTCGCGAAGCGCATGGTAGAGCAGGCCATCGCCGTCGCCGAAGCCGCCGTTCCCGGTTGCCATGGCAGCTACACCGTGACGGGCGACCGCCCCGCCATCGAGCGCGACCCGAACTCTCCCCTTCTAGCAGCGCTCAAGCGTGCCGCCGATGACGGACACGACCGTCGGCTTCTTTACCGGCTACACCGACACCGCCGTCATTGCCGGCAAGACAGGCAACCGCAATTGCATGAGCTACGGTCCCGGGTCGCTCGCGCTCGCGCACAAGCCCAACGAATATGTGCCCCACGCCGATATCGTTCGTTGTCAGCAGGTGCTAATCGCGCTCGCCGATAACGTGCTCTGGGACGCGAGCGGCCAAGTTGGGGCATAATAAGCCGCGAACAAACCGACTCGTGCGTTAGGACCGCCCATGAAAGCACTTCCGTTTCCCTGCATCCGCCCGGCTCAGGACCGCGTGCTCGAGGCGCTGCCTGCAATGGGCAGCATCCTGAGCGGCAACGATGCTCTGCGCGGAGCCCTTGCCGATGGTCTGATGCTCAAGGACCCGGGTGCGGCGTATTACGTGTACGAATGCTCGGGCGAGCCGGGACGTGTGACGGGTGTCGTGGCGATCTGCCCGGTTGGTGCGCTGGCGGGCGGCGACGCGGTTGCCGCCGATACGACCGCCGCTGCGCGCGCAATCGCCGACCTCAAGGTACAGCCCCGTCCCGTAACGCTTGTCTACGAAGCCTCTCCCGTCATGGATATCATCCTCGGCGCCGCAAAAGAGGGCGCTTCACTCTATGCCGTCACCGACCCCGCCGGCATTACGCACCGCGTGTGGGAGGTCAAGCGCGAGGACGCCGTCGGGGCCATCCGCGCCATGCTCGACCAGGCGCCGGAGCCGGCACTGGCCGACGACCCTGCCTACGCTGCCGCGCTGACCGGGGCGTCGCAGCTGCTGGCCGATGAGGCCCGTTCCGCCGGAACGTACACCGGCAAGGAGCCGTTCAACTTTACCGTTGCCGTGCTCTTCCCCGCCGCGCAGGTCGCCAGCGGCGCGCCGCGAGTTCCGACGGGTTTGCTCACGCACCAGGTCGCGCGGTTCTAGCAAGACCAGACCGCCCAGCACAAAAATCGGCAGCTCAACAAACAGGAGGCGGAGATGCAGCAGGTACATGCATCTCCGCCCCTTTTGCGTCGAGAAGTTATGCCGGCGACCCGTGCCGCCGCGCTCGCGTTATCCGCGCTGCGGACCTGCAGTAGCCACAAGCGGTTCAAGCCCCAGCTCGCGCGCGTAATCCTCCTGCGTAAAAATCTCAATCAGCTCAAACGTACCGGCCTCGTCGTCAAACACGAAATGCAGCACCGAGCAGTTGCCCGGCACACGATCGCGTTCGTCGGCCGCCGCGCCCTTCACGTGGTCCATGAACTCCTTGATGGCAGAGCCATGGCTTACCGCGAGCACGCACGTATGGTCCGGACGCTGCATAAGCTCGGTCAACGTCGCCACCATGCGCTCGCGCACCTGCATCTGGCCCTCGCCGCCAAACTGGCGATAGAAGTCGCGCCACGGGCGCTCGGGCATAAGCATCACGCGCTCGGCCTCAAAGTCGCCAAAGAACCACTCGCGCAGACCGTCCAGGCGCTCGTACGCCAAGCCCGGCCACAAGTTGGCGATAGTCTGCTCGGTGCGATGAAGCGTGGAGGTGTAGGCATGATCGGGCTCAATGCCACGCGCACGTATAAACATGCCGGCGCGCGCCGCCTGGTCGCAACCCAACTGCGTAAGCGGCGAGTCACTCCACCCCTGAATGATACGCTTAAGGTTGAATATCGTCTGTCCATGACGGACCAGATACAGATCTTTATTCATAGGGGTCCTTTCGTTCGTTACCAACCCAAGAGCGAAAACGCCCCGTCGCAATAGCCAAAATGAAGCACGGCACCGTTGTCGGGTAGCTCCCCCTCGCCAGTCACATACTCAAGAAACTCCTGGCAGGCTGAGCCGTGGGAAACCGCCAGCACGCAGTCGTGCTGCGGCCTGGCCATGATGCGGGACAGCGCCGCGACCATGCGCGACTGAAGCTGCACTTCCGACTCGCCGCCAAAGGCCACCGGATAATCGCCCCAGGGCTGCGGCGGCATCTCGCGATTTGATGTGCACTCCAGCGAGCCAAAATGCCACTCACGCAGGTCATCGACCAGCTCAATGGAACGGCCCTCGCCAACGATAAGCTCGGCCGTATGCCGCGCCCGGCCCAACGGCGAGGAATACACATGATCAAAGGCCACGCCACGCGCCGCAAACGCCGTACGCGCCGTCAGCGCCTGCTCGCGCCCGCGCGCCGTAAGCGGCGAATCGTGCCAGCCCTGCAAAATGCTCTGCACATTGAGCTCAGTCTGCCCATGCCGCACCAAATACAGATCTGCCACACACCCTCCCCTCGTACCACCACAAAGGGGACAGGAGCCTTTGTGGTGATTTTGCCGCCGGATTGCACCGCAACGACGCACAACTACAGCAGCACGTCGGCAAGCGGACGCTTGGGTACGTGGTGCACCCGCGCCTCGTCGCGCCAATAATTGATGGAGCCGTCGGGGTTGGAATCGATCGCATCGATCACCTGTGTCTCGGCCGGAACGCCAAACGCCATGATCAGCTTGAGCTCATACTTGTCGTTATCGAGCCCCATGGCATCGATCGCGTGGGGCGTAAAGGCCTTGAACATGCAGGCTGCCACCTCGGGCGTGGCGCTGCGGGCGGCGAGCATCATCGTCTGCGCGGCAATGCCCGTGTCGACCTCGGTAATGGGAGCGGCGGGCTTGCCCGGAACGGCGCGCTCAGCAAGAATCGCGATGTAGCCGGTCGGGCGCTCGCCCTCATCGGGACCCGGCCAATCCTTGAGCGCACCGGCCCATGCAAGCTCGTCAAATACACGCGCGCAGTCCTCTGCACCGCTTACCACATGAAAACGCAGACGCTGAGCATTGGCACCACAGGGAGCCAGGTGCGCAAGTTCCGCCAGCTCGAGCAAAAACTCGCGCGGCACGCGCATGGACTCGTCAAAGCGACGGCACGTGCGGGCGCAGCGAACCAACGCATCAAACGCGTCCAAGCCGAGCTTTTCGCAACCCTGCTTTGCCATCGACTCAGCGCTTACCGGCGCTGCGGGAACTGCTTCGTTCATAGGGACCCCCAATACAAGCCAATTGTCCTTAGGAAAATCTAACCTAAAACGTAGGCAAATACGAACAGGGCTGCAATGTTCTACACCTGTTGAATAGAAAATCGCGACGTGGGGAACAACGGAAACAATTCGGGGCCTTTGGGTTACGTTTCACCCTCCCCGACCCATACGTCAGCGCCTTTAGGCGATACTGGTCGTAACGATCAAGGCTTACGCCGCACGGAAAGGAGACATTATGGGCATCTTTAAGAATGATGACCAAAAATCGAGCCAGTTTGGATTTGACGAGAAAAGCATGGCAGGCAAGGCCGTCAAGGCCGTACGCTGGATTTACGCCATCACGGGCGTCTTGGCGCTCGTCGCCGGCATCGCACTGCTGTTTGCGCCCGCCAAGTCCCTCGTCTTCCTAACGACCGTCTTGGGCTTCTACTTTGTGATCACGGCCGCGATCAGGCTGTTTACCGCTGTTTTCGAGCCACTGCTGCCCACCGGCTGGCGCGTGACGAGCATCATCTCCAACCTACTCATTATCTTGGGCGGCGTCATAATCCTGCGCAACCAGGCCTTCTCGACCGCGACGCTCACCACGATGGTGGTTATCGTGGCCGGCTTTGGCTGGATCGTCGAAGGTGTCATGTCCATTCTGGAGTCCGAGCTTTCGTCCAACCGTGCCCTCGCCATCCTGAGCGGCGCGCTCTCCATCATCGCCGGCATGTTCGTGTTTATCTATCCGCTGTGGTCGGCCAAGATGCTCGTCATCTTTAGCGGCGCCGCACTGCTGGTGTTTGGCGTAACGCTGATTGTTCGCGCTATTCAATTTGGCAAACTGGTGCACTAGATGCCGCGAACGCTCTTTATTGATGCAGACGCCTGCCCGGTCACGCGCGAGTCGATTGACTGCGCGCGGCGGGCGGGCGTCGCCGTCGTTATCGCCGGCAACAGCACACAGAACCTGGAACGCCACATTCGCCGCGACGATCCGCGCGACGTCGAGCATGCGCGACGCGGATTTTGGGTCACGACGCTCGATGTGAGCGTGGGCGCCGACAGCGCCGACTTTGCCATTGTCGAACGCCTGCAGGCGGGCGACGTAGTCGTGACGCAGGACATTGGCTTGGCGAGCATGGTGCTCGGGCGCGATGCCGCCGCCATCGGCGTGCGCGGGCGCGTCTACGACAAAGCGACCATCGACATGCAGTTGTTTATTCGCCACGAGGAAAAGAAGGTACGCCGCGCCGGGGGACGCACTCGCGGACCGGCGGCATTTTCCAGCGAAGACCGGGCCCGCTTTAAACGCAACCTCACCGAGCTGCTGCACTAACCAAGGTAGATTTTTGGGACATGCCTAAAAATCTACCTTTTTGTTTTGGCAGCGGAAATGCCCTGGTCACAGGGGTAGATCGTAAGACATGTCCCAATAATCTACTTAAAGGCCAACGGCGGAGAGGATGAGGCCCCAGCCGGCACCGATGACGTACATCATGATCAGGAACAGGACGTTTTCGCGGGCGCTGCGGTTGGTACGGAACAGCACCAGGTAGCCCACACCGGCAGAGATGAGCGTGCCGGCGAGCATCGGGGCCAGCTGCAGCGCGCCTTCCAGGTACAGTTGCGTGATGACGACGCTGGCCGAGCAGTTGGGAATCAGGCCGACAAGCGCCGAGCCCAGGACCGCAAGCGTCTCGTTGCCGCGCAGGAACTGCTCGATCGCGGACTCGCCGAAGGTCTCGAGCACGGCGACCAGAATCAGCGTCACCAGAAAAATGAATACCGAGACCTGCACGGTGTGCGAGATCGCGCTGCGGATGATCGACAGGACGGGCGCGTCCTCATGGGAGTGGGAGTGACCGTGGTCATGATGGTGTTCATGATCGCCCTCATGACCGTGATCGTGGCCATGTCCGTGTCCGTGGTCGTGCTCGTCCTCGTCTTCATCGCAACCGCAATGGTCGCGCTCGCACAGCTCATGGATGTGATCGGCGCTCACGCCCGCCTCGGCCACCTCGTCGATGATGTCACCGCCGCTATGGTCGTCATGCGCGCAGTTAACGTGCGCCGGATTGACAGTGGTCCCCAACACGGTACGACGAATCGCCGCATGCGCGCGAGCGTTACGACGCAGGCCGCGAATGGCGGCGTCCACGATAAAGCCCGTGACCAGCGCGATCAGCGCCTTCGAGGCGAGCAACATCGCCATGGTCTGCACGGGAACTTGCTCGGCGAGCAACAGCGGCAACATCTCGTCGGAGGTCGAGAGGAACACGGCGACCAGCGTGCCCAGCGTCACGACACGACCGGCGTACAGCGTTGCTGCCATGGCCGAAAATCCGCACTGCGGCACAATGCCCAGCAGCGAGCCAGCCACGGGACCCGCAGCGCCGGCGCGCTTGATAGCGCCGTTGACGCGGTCGCCCGCAACGTGCTCAAGTGTCTCGAGAGCAAGATACGTCACCAACAAAAACGGCGCCAGCGAGAGCGTGTCCTTGCCGGCGTCGAGCAGAATATCAATCAGCAAATCCATGACGGATGGAACCTTTCGTGTCTTTCGGCAGCATTGTAAAAGTCCTAGCGGTCAACTAGGGTATTGTAGTTGTCCTAGGCGCGATGCCAATAGTTGCCCATGGTAAACTATCATCTCGCCATAACTCAATGCCACCGAGCCGCGCGACACGGCCCGTCCAAGGAGCAGTTATATGAACGTTTCACAAGCACTCGAATACGAGCGCCAGCCGTTTATTCCCATGTTTATCTATGGCGATCACGGCGCCATGGAGTCCGAGCGCCAGAAGGGCGAGGAGGCCCTTAAGGTGCTCGAAACCGAGTACTTTACCGCCGAGGGCGACCCCAGCTTCGACTTTGCCACCGTGCGCGACCTGGCTGACCGCAACCGCGACCTGTGCGACCAGATTGGCGAGGCGCGCCTGCGCAACGTGACGCCCGCGACGCTTTCGCGCGGCCTGTCCGATGCCGACACCTGCGCCGCCATCGGCAAGATGCAAAAGCGCACCGCCGCGTCCGTTATGCGCGAAATCCGCGGCGACCGCGACGCGCTCGGCGTGGCCTACGCCCGCAAGCCCATCCAGGGCACCGTGCTCGGTATCGACATCGAGACCACCGGCCGTGCACCCGAGCGCGGCTATATCATCAACGTGGGCTGGGAGATCATGGATCTCACCAGCGACGCCGTGCCGCATGACGCCGAGGCACACTACTGTGGCCTGCCCGACATCTACCGCGGCGAGGATGTGCCGTTGTCGAATATCCACCACATCACCTGGGACGACATTGACGGCAAAAAGCCGTTCCGCGAGAACAAGGAATTGCAGAAGCAGCTGCTCAAGCTTATGAAGAAATACCCGTACATGGCGCATAACGCCGCGTTCGAGGACAGCTGGTTCAAAATTCATCTGGACGGTTACGCCGAGGCACGCCGCGCCGGCAAGATTATCGTCATCGACTCGCGCCAGATCTGCCGCAGCCTGGATGCCAACGTCCGCTCGCTCCCCCGCGAGTCCGCGCCCGCCGCGCTCGAGAACTGGGCCCGCCGCCGCGGCACCCTCGCCGCCGACGCCAACGAGCAGCACCTGGGCCTCGACGACACCGACCTCATGCTCCGCACCGTCCAAGCCGAGTTCAACCTCAAGAACCTGTTTGCCAAGTAGAAACGTCTACGACAAACTCCGACGTAGATCACGAGCGGCCTCGCAGCGGGAAACCCCGCAGCGGGGCCGCCCTACGTTCCACAGATAGATCTGCCATCACAAATTCTGAACCCTCATTTTGAACGATTTCGACCAATTCCCAACACGCAATTCGTTGTCGGATGGTGATACATCGATATCAAATGTGCAGCAATTGAGTATTTATATGCTATAGCTAAGCTGCGAAAACTTTTATTTAGGGCATACCAACTCATAATTGCGTCAAGCTTTTGGACAGCATTTGGTTAGACCTCTAAAACGGCTTTTCCACTCAGTGCCATCAACACGGCATTAGCTGACACGATATATACCATGAGTATCGTATTGTCACATACCACTGCAAAAGCGGTCTACCAGGCCGCGCATTCGGTGTCTGCGAAAGGCATCGAATCCTGTAGTCCTGCCGCGATTTACGGATCATGTCCCACCGGAACGCTCCTTGACGCAGCCACAGAATGGCTCACCAAAAATGATGTTTCCCTCGACGCAAATGATTCCCTCGAGGTGATGGTGTTTGATCGCAGGAATGCGCGCTATGCAATGAACTGTCAGTGCCACGTTTCTTCAAAACGATTCTCGAACTCACGCTTTATAGAGCTCAAAGATGGCATCTTCATTGTTGGCGTTGAGCTTTGCGCACTTCAGGCCGCCACCTATCTTTCTTTTCGCGAACTAGTGGAGTACTACTTTGAACTGTGCGGCGCTTATTCCCTTGGAACCGACTCTTCCACCTCCTATACCGAGCGTTTCGCGCTCACCTCGACCGAAAGGTTAAAGCAGTTCTTTAATTCCATTACCAGATGCGACGGTTTGGCCCTTGCCCGAAAGGCGATCCAATGTGTACGCGATGGATGCCGGTCTCCCATGGAAACGGCATTTGTCATGATGCTAACGCTGCCCAAAAGCGAAGGAGGGCTTGGTATTAAGGGAATTGAGACCGATTACGAGGTGCAGGTCACCACTGCCGCAAAGAACCTCACGAGACGCAAAAAGTTCTTTATGGATGCGTATCTAAAGAAATCTCGCACAGACATTGAATACAACGGTTTTTATCATGACGCGGAAGAAGACCGCGCCATCGATGAGGAGCGCAAGAATGCACTTGCGTCCATGGGGTACGGAATCATCACCGTCAGCCGTTATTCCTTTATGCATGCCAGCTCTTTTGTTAGGGTCATGGAAGCAATCCAGCGGAAAGAGGGCGTACGCCCCTCGCGTCTGCCAAAAGACTTTCAAATCATGCAAGAGGACCTGAGACAGTTTGTGCTCAGAAGGTTTATAGAAGAGAAAAAGCAAATTCAGAAGCAGCTTCGCCAGGATTCCGAAGAGCGTCAACGAATCGACCTCGAAAAAGCGACGCTCGAAGGCATCACGCTGGATGACCCGACAATTAATGAAGTTCTGGCAATCGATGACATGCAGACTGTCGAATCCGACAGCCCATCATTTGCCCAAACAAGCAGCCTCGCGCCCGAGGGCAGGATCTTCGGGGCCGGAAGCTAGACCGGCTAACAAGGTGGGTACCCTAGCGATGTGCAAAATTGCGAGTATTCAGCAGGGTCGGGTGTCTATCACCCTCGAGTGGATCCAAATGTGGAGCGAAATCACTCTTGCGTGAGAGCGTTAGGCAACATTTGAGGAAGAACTCATCGGATTAACACCCTAAGATAACTCTTGAACTGCATTATATGACCTGCAATAAATTAGCGGACCCCCTATAGTTGCAGAATACTCCATTTTTTGCACGGCACGAGGGTACCCACCTTGGCATCGACTATCAAAAAACGCTCAGTCCGGGATCTCGTCCACTATTCCCCATCATTTTGTACAACGAATTACCTGAACGTCATTGACATATGAACATGCACTCATATAATCGAAAGTAAATTATATGAGCGCATGTTCATATGAAAGGATATTGCAATGAGCATCCGCGTTGATGAAACGAAACTCGACATCGAGGCCACCGAACCCGCGATCCCGACCACCTGCTCGCCCGAGGACCTTCCCGACGAGGAGCTTCTCTACGACCTCGCCGACCTGTTCAAGGTCTTCAGCGACACCACGCGCATCAAGATCCTCTATGCCCTCATGGGCCGCGAGCTCTGCGTGGCGGACATCGCCGAAGCGACCGAAACCTCGCAGTCCGCGGTGTCGCACCAGCTGCGCACACTCAAGCAGTCGCACCTGGTTAAATTCCGGCGCGACGGGCGCAATATCCTATACTCGCTCGCCGACGACCACGTCTACACCATGCTCAACCAGGGCATGAGCCACATCTGCGAATAGCGACCAACCACGGTACCAGCGCGGCCTGCACCCAAGCCGCAAATACGGGGAAAGGAATCCACCATGAAAAAGCAGTTTAAACTCGACGAGATCGACTGCGCCAACTGCGCGCGTGAGCTTCAGGACGAGCTGGCCAAGCTCGATGGCGTCAAGTCCGTTTCGGTCAACTTTATGACCCAGAAGTTGACGCTCGAGGCCGATGACGCCGAGTTCGACGAGGTCCTCGACCGCGTTGTGGAGTTCACCGCCGACGCCGAGCCGGACTGCGAGATCATTCTCTAGCCCAGGTTTACGCCAACCTGCAAGGCCGCGCTTGCTGCGGCCTTTGCTCGCGAAATTATATGAGCGAATGTTCATACATTCAAATGGGAGGATACGAGTCATGGCCACCGCCGACCCCAAAAAGAAAAAGAAGAAGCGCAAGAAAAAAGAATCACTCGAGCATAAGCGCAACCGCATCCTGGTAGCGCTGGGCATTTTTGCCGTGGTGTACGCCCTCGATGAGTTCGGCACCCTTACCGCCGCATTCGGCACCCCGGGTGACGTCTATGCCAGCTTTGTGCTGTTCCTCGTGCCGTTTTTGATTGCCGGCTACGACGTACTGCAAAAGGCATTCAATAACATCCGCCGCGGCAAGGCCTTCGACGAGAGCTTCCTCATGGCCGTCGCGACCATCGGCGCGTTTGCCATGGTGCTCTTCCCCGATACCGACCCGCACATGGCCGAAGGCGCCGCCGTCATGCTGTTCTACCAGGTCGGCGAGCTGTTTCAGGCGTACGCCGTGGGCAAGAGCCGCAAGTCGATCAGTGCCATGATGGACATCGCGCCCGACTACGCTAACGTCGAGCAGCCCGACGGCACACTCGAGCAGGTCTTCCCCGATGACATCGCCGTCGGCACCGTGATCGTGGTCAAGCCCGGTGAGCGCGTGCCTATCGACGGCGTCATCGTCGAGGGCGAGACACAGCTCGATACCGCCGCCCTTACCGGAGAGTCGGTCCCCCGCCCGGCCAAAACTGGAGACGATATCATCAGCGGCTGCATCAACATGACGGGTCTCCTCCACGTGCGCACCACCAAGCCCTTTGGCGAGTCCACCGTCGCGCGCGTCCTGGAGCTCGTAGAAAACGCTAGTGAGAAGAAGGCACGCACCGAGAACTTCATCACGCGCTTCGCCCGCGTCTACACGCCCGCTGTCACCGGCGCGGCCGCGGTACTCGCGCTCGGCGGTGGCTTGGTCACCGGTGCCTGGTCCGACTGGATCCTGCGCGGCCTGACCTTCCTCGTCGTCAGTTGCCCATGCGCGCTCGTGATCAGCGTGCCGCTCAGCTTTTTTGGCGGCATCGGTGGCGCATCCAAGCTGGGCGTCCTCATCAAGGGCTCTAACTACCTCGAGACGCTCGCGGATGTGGACACCGTCGTCTTTGACAAGACCGGCACGCTCACCAACGGCACGTTTTCGGTCGTGGCGGTACACCCCGAGGCAGGCTATACCGAGCAGTCGCTGCTCGAAGTCGCGGCTCTTGCCGAGTCATTCTCCGACCATCCCATCGCGCAGTCGGTACGCACCGCCTTCCAGGGCGAGCTCGATCCCAAACGCGTAAGCGACTCCACCAATGACGCGGGCCATGGCGTGACGGCGATTATCGACGGCAAGCGCGTCATCGTCGGCAATGCCAAGATGCTTGCTGTGGCCGGTATCGAAGCGCCCAATTGCGAGATCGTCGGCACCATCCTCCACGTGCTGGTCGATGATACGTACGCCGGCCACATCGTAATTGCCGACACCATAAAGACCGATGCCGAGCAAACGATTCGCGACCTGCACGCCGCCGGCGTCAAGCGCACCGTCATGCTCACGGGCGACCGTGAGGAGGTTGCGGCGTCTGTAGCCAAGCAACTCGGTCTCGACGAGTTCCACGCGCAGCTGTTACCGGGTGATAAGGTCGAGCGTGTCGAGGCGCTGCTTGCAGCAGAATCGGGCAAGGGCAAGCTCGCCTTTGTAGGCGACGGTATCAACGACGCACCCGTGCTTACCCGCGCAGACGTTGGCATCGCCATGGGCGCTATGGGCTCGGACGCCGCAATTGAGGCGGCGGACGTCGTGCTCATGGATGACAAGCCGTCCAACATCTCCCGCGCGATCCGCGTGGCGCGCAAGACCATGTCGATTGTTTGGCAGAACATCATCTTTGCGCTGGGCATTAAGTTGCTGATTCTGGTGCTTGCGGCACTGGGCATCGCCAACATGTGGCTTGCTGTGTTCGGCGACGTGGGCGTGGCGATTATCGCCATCCTGAATGCCATGCGCGCGATGGGTGTCAAGAACCTGTAGCGTTCGTGGGCTGTCCGGCCGGGACCGGGCTTGGTTTTGAAAACGTCCTCGCGCATGAGGCCCGTCTTTCCTGCTCCTGCGGAGCAACGGAAAGGCGGGCCTCGCGCTGTGGAGTGTTTTCAAAACCAAACCCGGCCCCGGCCTGCGGTGACGTAGGTGGCAGTTCTTGGGCATCGCTTGCTGGCGGGGTTCCTTTGCTGAAATGGACTTGGCCGAAAGGACCGCTGGTCCCGGTCGCTGGTTCGCGCTTTGCGCGAACTCCGCGCTACTGGGGGTTCGTTAGGATTCCGCCGCTTGGCCCGTCGCCTCGCCCCGGTTCAGCATCGCCCTCAGTTTCTCGAAGCTTTCCTCGCTCAGGCAGTGCTCCATGTGGCAGCCCTCTTGCGACGCGACCTCAGCCGAAACACCCGCATCCTCCAGCAGCCCCACGAAAAAGCAGTGACGCTCCCACATTTGGCGAGCGACCTCCAGACCACGCTCCGTCAGATGAACGTCGCGCTTGCCCATTTCGACATAGCCGTTGCTTTCCAGCGTCGCCATGGCCTTGGAAACGCTCGCCTTGGTTACGCCGAGGTACTCCGCAACGTCGATCGAGCGCACGATGCCCTGGCGTTCCGACAGAACGTAGATCGATTCGAGATAGTCTTCTCCGGATTCACGTAGGGCCATGGGCCGCCTTTCGCGATGATTGCTAGTTAGCCTTTGGATACTTTCCACGGCTTACTTTACCGCAAAAGTTGCCCATGTCTTACTACTTTGCCTAAAAGTTAGCCGTGTTTCACAAAACGAGCGGGACGAAAACAAAATGGGAACACGCCCCGCAAGGAGTGTCCCCAAGTGCCGAGCCGCAGCTATAGCAGTCCAAAGTACTTCGCGGCGTTGTAGATCCCATCGTCGTCCACGGCGGTCGTCACGTAGGTCGCCGCAGCTTTCACCGTGTCCTGCGCGTTGCCCATGGCCACACTTGTGCCCACGGCCGAGAACATCGACAGGTCGTTCTCGCCGTCGCCAAAGGCAATCGCTTCACTCGCGTCGATGCCCAGGCGCTCCAGCGTCGCCGCCACACCCAGGTCCTTGCCGCCGTTGGCCGGAATAATGTCGCAGAACAGGTCGCACCAGCGCGTGGTGAGCGAATGCGACACGGCATCGGTCACGATATGCTCGTCAACTGGGTCAACAAAGGCACAGAACTGATAGACCGGCGCGTCAAAGGCATGCTCAAACGGCTCCTCGTGGTAGACGATTCCCGCGTTGCTGCCAGCCGTCACCACGCGCTCGGACAGGCGGTTCACAAACGAGTTCTCGCCCTGCATGCACAGTGAGTCGTAGCGCCCCTGCGCCACCTGGTCCACAATCACCGCAACGTCGTCCGGATCGATCGGGCAGCTGCGGTAGACGCCCTTGGCATCAAAACAGTGCTGGCCCGAAAGCGTAATGTACGCATCCCAGCCCAGGTCGAACAGCCAGTCCGGCATCTGGTAGGTCGGACGGCCCGTGGCGATCACGCACGCAATCCCCTGCTCGCGAAAGCTGTCGAGCACCTGCTGCGCCGACGCCGGAATCCGGTGGGTCTTAAAGCTCAGCAGCGTGCCGTCGATATCGAAAAACGCGGCTTTGATCATTCTCGCCTACTCCTCGCCCTCGAGCTTTTCGCTCGCCTCGAGCCACGCCATCTCCAGCTCGTCCATGGCGGCGTGAGCCTCGTCGATCTTTGCCTGCTGCTCGCCGAGCGCCGTGTAGTTGGTGGGATCGACCTGGGCCATGGCGGCCTCGGCCTCCTCCACGCGGGCGCGCTGCGTCTCCATCTTGCGCTCGAGCGAGCTCACCTCGCGGCGGAGCTTCTGACGCTCGGCGTTGGAAAGGCCGTTGGGCTGACCGCTCGACTTGGGCTTGTCGGCAGCAGCCGCCGCACCGGTGTCGAACGTGCCGGTCTTAGCGCTCGGCGCGCCCACGGGCTCGCCCTCGGCGGTAGCGTTGCACAGGCGCAGGTACTGGTCCACGCCGCCGGGCATATGCGTCAGATGGCCATCGAGCAGTGCCCACTGTTGGTCGGTCACGCGCTCCATCAAAAAGCGATCGTGTGTCACCAGGATCAGCGTGCCGGGCCAGCCGTCCAGCAGGTCCTCGACAATCGCGAGCATGTCGGTATCCAGGTCGTTGCCCGGCTCGTCCAGGATGAGCACGTTGGGCTCGTCCAGAATCGTCAGCAACAGCGACAGGCGACGGCGCTGGCCGCCCGAAAGATCGCCGATGCGGCTCCAGAGCTGCTGCGTCGTAAAGCCCAGACGCTCGCAGAGCTTCTCGGGCGAAGTCTCCTTGCCGTCGATGACGTAGTACTTCTTATAGTTGCCGAGCACCTCGCGGATCGTGTCGCCCATGTAGGGTTCGAGCTCCTCGAGCTGCTGCGACAGCACGCCAAAGCGCACTGTCTGGCCAATCTTCACGCGGCCGCGCGTGGGTTCAATCTTGCCCTGGATCACGTCGAGCAGCGTCGACTTGCCGGCACCGTTCTCGCCCAAAAGGCCATAGCGGTCGCCCGCACCAATGAGCCAGGTCACGTCAGAGAGCACCTGCTTGGGCGCGCCATCGGTATCCGCATAGCCGGCGTCCACGTCGACCACATCGATAACCTGCTTGCCCAGGCGGCTCACGGCGAGGCGCTTGAGCTCCAGCTCGTCACGCACGGGCGGCACGTCGGCGATCAGCTCGCGAGCGGCATCAACGCGAAACTTGGGCTTGGTGGAACGCGCCTGGGCGCCGCGGCTCAGCCACGCGAGCTCCTTGCGCGCCATGTTGCGACGGCGTTCCTCGGTAACCGCGGCCATGCGGTCGCGCTCCACGCGCTGCAGGATATATGCGGAGTAGCCGCCCTCGAAGGGATCGACCTGGCCGTCGTGGACCTCCCACATGCTGGTGCAGACCTCGTCCAAGAACCAGCGATCGTGCGTGACCACGAGCATGGCGCCCTGACCGCGCTGCCAGCGAGCCTTAAGATGGCGTGCAAGCCAGTTGATGGTGCGCATGTCCAGATGGTTAGTGGGCTCGTCGAGCATGAGCACGTCGTAGTCGCCGATCAACAGGCGCGCGAGGTCCACGCGGCGGCGCTGGCCACCCGAAAGCTCGCCCACCGTGCCCTCCCAGGGCACATCGCTAATGAGACCGGCGAGGATCTGGCGCGTGCGGGGGCTCGACGCCCACTCATACTCGGGCGTGTCGCCCACGACGGCATGGTGCACGGTGTCGGTGTCGACAAGCTGGTCCTTTTGGCCGAGCAGGCCGATCGTGGTGCCGCGACGATGCGTCACGCGGCCGTCGTCGGGCTCCAGCGTGCCGGCGAGCACGCTCAGCAGCGTCGACTTGCCGTCGCCGTTTTTACCGACAATACCAATACGGTCGCCCTCGCCCACGCCGAGCGTCACGCTATCGAAAATATGCTTGGTGGGAAACTCTAGGCTGACGGAATCGCATCCCAAAAGAATCGCCATATGCCCTGCTCCTTCGTAGAAATTCAACGTTGTCCATAATAGCAGCGAAAAGGCGGGCCGCACACGACACAAAAAGGCGGGCCATCTCCCAAAAGAGATGACCCGCCTCTCCAATCAGTCCCGTGGCAACCGTGGCCGCCGCGGGCCTCAAGCATGTCCCGGACTAGGAGAACATGCCGGTGAGGTAATCATTCAGCCGCTTATCCTTGGGCCGTTGGAAAATCTCGTCAGTCTCGTCGTACTCGACCATATCGCCCATGTAGAAGAACGCCGTGCGGTTGGACACGCGCGACGCCTGCTCCATGTTGTGCGTCACGATAACGATGGCGCGGTCGGCCACGATCGATGACATGAGGTCCTCGATCGCCAGCGTCGAGATGGGGTCGAGCGCCGAGCAGGGCTCGTCGAACAGAATCACGTCGGGGTTGAGCGCCAGCGTGCGCGCGATGCACAGACGCTGCTGCTGGCCGCCCGAAAGCGCGTAGGCGCTCTTGTCGAGCTTGTCTTTGACCTCGTCCCAAAGCGCCGCGCCGCGCAGGCTTTCCTCGACCATGCGGTCGAGCTCGTCGCGGTCGGTGATGCCGTGGCGCTTAGGCGCAAACGTGATGTTGTCGCGAATGGACTTGCGGAACGGGTTGGGCTGCTGGAACACCATGCCAATGGAACGGCGCAGCTCGTAGGTGTTTTCGGTCTTGGTGTTCACGTTGCGCCCGCGATAGTTGATCTCGCCCTCCACGCGGCAGCCGCGAATCTCGCGATTCATGAGGTTGAGGCTACGCAAGAAGGTCGACTTACCGCAGCCCGAAGGCCCGATGAGCGCCGTGATCTCGCCCTTGTGAAAGTCGAGCGACGTATTGTGCAGTGCATGGTGGTCGCCATAGTACACGTTGACGTCCTTGGTGGAGAGCACGACCTCGTCGCTCACGGCCTTGCCGCTCGCGCGCACGCGCTTCTCGCTCTCCCCCACGCTCGACAAAAAGTCCTGGGTCTCGGACGATGCCGCCTCAGTTGCGGGCGTTGCATTTATCTCGCTCATTCGGCCGTCATCTTCCTTGCCAGTTGTTTGCCCACGATACGGGCGACTACGTTAAACAGCAGCACGCAAATCATCAGCAGCGCCGCGGTGCCCCAAACGATCTGCTGGGCCTCGGGGCTGCCCTCGCCATAGATCTTGTAGATGTGCACGGCGAGCGACTCACCGGGGCGGAACACGTTCCAGGCGCAGGTGGGGCTCGACAGGTTAAAGCTCAAGAAGTTCAGACGCACCGGCGAGCTCATGCCCGAGGTAAAGAGCAGCGCCGCGGCCTCGCCAAAGACGCGGCCGGCCGAAAGCACGATGCCGGTCACGATGGCGGGCATGGCCTCGGGAATCAGGATGTGCAGCGTGGCCTCCCAGCGGGTAAGGCCCATGGCCAGGCATGCATCGCGCTGGGCCTGTGGCACGTCCTCGAGCGCCTGCTGAATCACGCGCACCAGAATGGGGATATTGAACATGGTGAGCGCGACGGCGCCGGAGATGATGGAGTACTTCCAGCCCAGCTGCACCGAGAACACCAGGAAGCCAAACATGCCGACGACGATGGAAGGCAGCGAGGACAGCGTCTCGATGGCGGTAGAGGCGATGTCGCGGATAGGGCCGTTCGGCGCGTACTCAACCAGGAAGACCGCTCCGCCTAGGCTGATGGGCACCGAGATGATCAGAGTGATCAGCAGCAGGTAGAACGAGTCGAACAGCTGGTAGAGCACGCCGCCCTGCGTTCCGTTGGCGCGCGACGGCTCTGTGAGAAAGCCCGGCTGGAACAGCGTCGAGATGCCCTCGAACAGGATATAGGCCACCATGGAGATGACGATGAGCATGACGATGGCGACGATCGCCGTCAGCACGCCCGTGGCGATGCGATCCTGCTTTTGGACACGCCCGAGCCTCGCCTCGTCGATGTGGATGCGCGTGCTAGCCACGAGCCTTCGCCCCCTTGCGGCCAATGAGATGGATGATCAGGATGAAGATGAGGCTCATGCCCATCAGCAGCAGACCGAGTGCCCACAGGACGTCGTCCTGGGCCGAGCCCTCGGCGTAGACCGCCATGGACGTGGTGAGCGTGGTGGTGATGGTCGAAGCCGGCGACAGCAGCGACGTCGGCATGGCCTCGATGCCGCCGATGACCATGCGCACGGCGAGCGTCTCGCCAAAGGCGCGGGTCATGCCCAAGATAACCGCGGTCATGAGCGACGGCATGGCGGACTTGAGCACCACGTGCCAGATGGTCTGCCAGCGGGTGTAGCCCAGCGCGAGCGAGCCCTGTCGGTAGCCGTCGGGCACGGCGCGCAGGCCATCGACCGAAAGCGTGGTCATCGTCGACAGAATCATGACCGCCAGCACGATGGCGCCGGGCAAGATGCCCAGGCCCGTGCTCACATGGAAAACACTCTTCATAAGGCCGACAACCACGTGAAAGCCGATCAAGCCAAAGACGACCGAGGGAATGCCGGTCAAAAGCTCAATAAGCGGCTGAAAGATCTTGGAACCAAACTTAGGCTGGATCTCGACCGCAAAGATGGCAGAGCCGATGGCGATGGGCAGCGCGATGAGCGTGGAGAGCACCATGACTGCAAACGAGGTGACGATCAGGGGCAGGGCGCCGGTATAAGGCAGGCCGTTTTCGGCCGTGTTGGCCAGGTCCCACTTGGTGCCGGTAAAGAACTCGACGACCGAGACGCCGTCCTTGATAAAAGCCGAGAGGCCCTTTTGGGCGACCATAAAGATGAGCGCGGCAACGACAAGCGTCACGAGCGCTACGCACGCGCCCGTGACGCTCAGGCCCACGTTCTCAAGGTCGCGCTTTGGCAGCTGTTTTGCCATTGCAAACCTTTCCGGGGGCGATTACTTATTTAGCAGAGACCTTGCCGCTGGCGTCCTTGACGACCTTCATGGCAGAGACGGGGATAAAGCCCTGCTCCTCGACGAGCTTGCCCTGGACGTCGTCGGAAAGCATGAACTCCAGGAAGGCCGTGGTGGCCTCGTCGGCGTCCTTGGAGCAGTACATGTGCTCGGTAGCCCAGATCTTGAAGGAGTCGTCGGTGACGTTTGCGCTCTTGGGCTCGACGCCCTCGACCTTGATGGCGTTGAACTTGGAGTCATCGAAGTGCGAGAAGTCGAGGTAGGAGATGGCGTTGTCGGTACTGCCCATCTGAGTCTGGACGTCGCCGGACTTGTCGAGCTCGGCGTCGCCCTTAAAGTCGACTGCCTCGTCGCCAAAGACGGCAGCCTCGAAGGTGGCGCGGGTACCGGAACCGGCCTTGCGGTTGAGAACGACGATCTTGGCGTCGTCGCCGCCGACCTCCTTCCAGTTGGTGATCTGGCCGGAGAAGATGCCCTTGAGCTGCTCGAGGGACAGGTCGTCGACCTTCACGTTCTTAGAGACGACGGGACCCATGCCCACGACGGCGACCTCGTGGTCGACGAGGTTCTTGACCTGGTCGGCCTCGAGCTTGGTCTCGGCGAAGACGTCGGAGTTACCGATGGTGACGGTGCCGGCGGCAACAGCGGTCAGACCTTTGCCCGAACCGTTGCCCGAGCCGGAGACGGAGACGTCGGGGTTGGCAACCATGAACTTCTCGGCAGCGGCCTCGACGAGAGCCTGGAACGAGGAGGCACCGTCGTAGGTCACCTCGCCGGAGACGGACTCGGCAGCAGCGGCGCTACCCTTGTCGGCGGCGTCGGATGCGCCTGCGCCGCCGCAGCCAACGAGACCGAGACCGACGATGCTGGCAAGACCACCAGCGAGGCCGAGGAACTGACGACGAGAATAAGCCTGATCGAGCATGATCTTCCTTTCGTACATGCGAATCGCGGGCACCCTGCCCGCTTTGCTGTTTGGAAAGATACGACCCCGACCGGGCAGCACCCGCGCCAACTGCGGTTTCTTACGGGCATTTGATAAACCCTTACCGCAAGCGCGGCAGGGCTTTACAAACGAATAACAATCCAGCGCCAAATATGGCGCACCTTTTACACCAATAAAAGCAAAGTTGCGGTGAAATAGTTCCTGTTTGGCTGTTAGGCAGCCGATTCTAGGAACTATTCCACCGCAACTTAGATTGGCAAAACGCCGCAACCTTAAAGCTCGAGCTCGTTGAGCCTTAAGATCGCAACAATATAGATCTTGAGCGCTTGCTTGAGCTGTTCCTCGTTGGCGCACTCGTTGGGGCCATGCATCTGGCCGCCCCATGCGGGCAACTCCAGGCCGGTCTCCTCGGGGCCAAATGACACGGCGCGGGCAAAGTTGCGCGCGTACGTGCCGCCGCCCATGGCAAAGGGCTCGGCATGCTTACCCGTAAACTCGTTATAGGTATCAATCAGCGCTTTCACGGCCGGATCGTCGGCAGAGACCGAGAACGGCACCTTCGCGCGACCCAGCTGGCACGTCACGCCAAAACGGCCCACGAGCGGGTCGAGCTGCTCGCGGATGGTATCGGCACTCGTGCTGTCGGGGAAGCGCACGTCGATGACCTGCTCAATATGGCCATCCGCCACGCGGATGACGCCAGCGTTGCAGGTAAGCGGGCCAAACGCCGAGCTCGTCGCATCGATACCCAAGCCGCGGCCATAGGCGTCTGCATGTACAAAGGCCAGGAACTTGACGAACTCGTGCTCGGCAGGCGTCAGCAGGCGCTCGTCACGGGCACCAAACGCGTCCTCGGCCTCGCGCAGGTACGTCACGATCAGGCCGACGGCGTTGATCGTCCCCTCGGGCATCGAAGCATGGCCACCGATACCGTGCGCGAAAATCTGGGCATGGCCGTTCTCGAGCGCCGTGATCTCCAGGCGGTCGGCGTTCTCAATGGGCGCCGGCAGTTCATCGGCGGCAATCGCAAGCTCGCAGATAGACTGCGACGGAATGGCGTTGCTCGCCTCGGCACCGCTCCACGATACGATGCGCCCTCCATCGATCTTGGGGCTCACAAACGTCGCCCCAAACTGGCCCTTCTCGGCATTGCAGACCGGGAACTCGGCATCGGGCGTAAACAAAAAGTCGGGGTCTGCGTGGTTCTCCAGATAATGGTGAACGTCGGACATGCCCACTTCCTCATCGCAGCCCAGCAGCGCGCGGAAGGTATAGCGCGGCACAATGCCGTGCTTGAGCAGGTAGGCACCGGCGTAGAGCGACAACACCGCCGGACCCTTGTCATCAATCACGCCACGGCCGAGCAGCCATCCCTCGCGACGCTCCATCGCAAACGGGTCGGTGTTCCAGCCGGGGCCGGCGGGCACCACGTCCACGTGGCAGATGGTCGCGAGCTGCTTGTCGCCGCGACCCGGGATATCGGCAATGCCCACATAGCCCTCGTCGTCGCTCGTCTGGTAGCCGAGCTTTTGCGCAATGCCGAGCGCGCAATCGAGCGCATCACGAACCGGGCGGCCAAACGGCGCGCTAGGCTCCGCATCGGCAGCAACGGCCACGGACGGATAGCTCACCAGTTGTTCGATATCGGCGACGACATCTTCCCAGACCTCGTCGACATACTCAGCGACGCTCTGCTCCACCTGATTCATGGACTGCCTCCTTACCAATGAGCGACGGGTACGCCCGCCCCTCACATCAAGTACTTATATAGCGAAAAGTTTAGCAAGCTCGGCCACCGAGTGCACCACTGCATCGGCACCCGCCGCCTCGTGCTCGCCCGGCGCCGCCGCGCCCGAATAGATGCCAATGCACGGCACGCCCATCGCGTGCGCGCCCTCCACATCGTTAAAGCGATCGCCGATCATCACGGCAACGTCGGCCGTCGCGCCGAGCGCCGCCAGAGCATCGCGGACCGAATCGGCCTTGGTCTCGCGACCCTGCGGCGGATTCATGCCAACCACCGCCTCAAACTGAGAAAGCCCGAGCTCACGCACCATGTCGATGCACTTTGCCTCCATGCGCGACGTCGCCACGGCCATACGCTTGCCCCGGGCGGCTAACCCATCCAGCAGCTCGGGGATCCCGTCAAACACGGGATACTCCTCCGGTCCCAGCTCATCAAAAAAGACGCGATACTCATCGGCCACCACAAGCGACTCCTCGCGGGAAAAGCCGTAAAAGTCGTGAAAGCTCTTCCACAGGGGCGGCCCGATCATGCGGCGCAGATCACCCATCTGCGCCTCCGAAAACCCGCGCGTAGCCAGCGTCTTGCGCGTCGAGGTCATCACCGCCCGACCCGTATCGGCCACCGTGCCATCGAAATCAAACAGCACGACCGGCCGCCTGCATATCTCCAGTGCCTCCATCGGCATCCCTCTTCCCCAGTTGACGATTTCCACACCGACACTTCAAACTGTTGACTATTCAACAATTGAACCTAGTAATGTGGAACGACTCTACCATACTTGTCGCACTTTGCTCTCAGAAGGCGGCGCGCAAGCGCCCCAACGAAAGGTGCAATTATGTCTTTTGCCATCATAACCGACTCCACGTCGGACATCTCCCCCGCCCACGCTCAAGAGCTCGGCATTTACGTGATTCCGCTGCATGTGATTATCGAGGGCGAGGACCTGCTCGACCAGGTGCAGATTACCGCCGAGGAATACGTCGCGCGCATGGCCGGCTCCGAGCAACTGCCGCACACCTCGCAGCCGAGCGCCGGCGAGTTCAAGGCACTCTTTGACCGCGTGCTCGCCGACGGCCATGATAGCGCCATCTTTATCTCACTGTGCAGCGAGTGGTCCGCCTGCTATGCCAACGCCAGCCTGACGGCCGAAACGCACGAACTCGACGTGCGCTGCATCGACTCGCGCACCGGCTCGGGTGCCGAGGGCCTGCTGGTGGAGTACGCGCTGGCCATGCGCGAGGACGGCCGCAGCCTGGACGAGACCGAGGCGCAGATCCGCGCGACGCTGCCCGACGCCCACCTGCTGCTGATTCCCCGCACACTCGAGAACCTCGTTAAGAACGGCCGCGCGCCCAAGCTCGCCGGCCAGCTCACGCAGATGCTCAACATTCGCCTGGCCGTTTCGCCGGAGTGGAAATCGGGCGAGATCAAGGCTATCAAGAAGGGCCGCGGCGCCAAGCGCATCGTCGTCAACACCATGGCCGACTGCCTCGCGTTTTTGGCTGAGCATCCGGGTTCAAGCGTGCGCGTGCTCACGACCGGCGCCGCCGAGGAGCAAGAGCTCGTCAGCCAAGCGCTCGCAGGCCAAGACTATGTAGACGCCGGCACCGGCCCCATCGGCTGCACCATCGCCACCCATGTAGGCATCGACGCCATCGCCATCAGCTACTGCCCCCGCTACCAGCCAACTCACTAGGGACGCCCACATCAGTTGCGGTGGAATAGGGACTGTTTTTGGCTTATTAGCCGCCAATCAATCCCTATTCCACCACAACTTGGAAATCGGCGATCAGCCCAGCGGACCCTGAAACAGCTCCTGATGAGTGCCCATTCTCACCAACCTAATCATTGGGTTAGTCTTATGGGGAAGATAAAGAACGACCACATCGACCAAGCCATCGGATAGGTGGAAATCGATGTGGCCGTTGTAGTTTCCGCCCGGGTTTGAGAGCTCGTGGGCGCCATACTCCGCCGGAAGTGACCCATGAGCCACAAGCTCTGCAACCGCCGCTTTAAACTCACTTTTTAGCTGCGGATGCATGCGCATCGTTCGTTTGTAGTCCACCTTAAATTGAGCCTCGACTTTAATCTCGAACATCGCTATTCCTCATCGAGGAATGACATAAGCTCATCAGCGTTATTGAATGACGGGCTATCGTCCGGCAAAATCCCCAACTCACGAGCCTCGGCGATCACCATGGCACGCCTCGTCGCCTCGTTGGGCACCTCCGCCCTTCCTACAATCTCAAAAGGAATCTTTCGCTGATTTACCAGCTGCCGAACGGCAAGATTGAGATAGGAATTGAGGCTGAGGCCGACCGAATCCAAGAACTCAGTCGCCTGCTCCTTGAGCCCCTCTTCGATTCGAACCGTCGTAGGCTTAACTGTTGCTGTAGACATTTGCGACCTCCTCGCCCTCGTCTTTTACACCAGTATACCCAATATAAATGGCAATCTGGTGTTAAATAACATCAGATTGCCATGCGTATTCATGTCGCGTGGGCACGATTGATCTACATCAGCCCGCTCAGGGCGATGTCGACGGCTTCGTTGAGGTCGTCGGTGATGTGCACGAGCTCGGGATCGAGCGGGCTGATCATACCGGCGTCCATCACCGGGCCGTTGAGCCAGTCGAACAGGCCCTGCCAGTACTCTGTGCCCACCAGCACGAGGGGCATGCGCTTGACCTTGTGCGTTTGCACCAGCGTGAGCACCTCGAACATCTCGTCGAGCGTGCCAAAGCCGCCGGGAAACACGATGGCGCCCGAGCTGTATTTGACGAACATGGTCTTGCGCACAAAGAAGTAACGGAAGTCCATGCCGAGGTTCACGTATTTATTGAGCCCATGCTCGTGCGGCAATTCAATGCCCAGGCCAACTGACTTGCCGTTGACACTCGCCGCTCCCCTGTTGGCCGCTTCCATGATGCCGGGGCCGCCACCGGTGATAACCGCCACGCCGCGCTGGGCAATCTTACGGCCGACCGTGCGCGCCGCCTTGTAGGCCGGGTCCGTCTTGGGCGTGCGGGCACTACCGAAGATGGTCACCGCAGGCCCTAACTCGGCAAGTGCGCCAAAGCCATCGACAAACTCGGCCTGGATGCGCAGTACGCGCCACGGATCGGCATGCAGCCAGTCGGTCGACTCCTCGGGCGCCAGCAGGTTGGCGTAGGTGTTGTCCTTAGGAATCATGGGGCCGCGCATGACCACGGGGCCGCGGCGGTACGTCTCGTCGTAGGCAGGCTCGCCCTCGACGTTCTCATTCTTAATCATGGGCACTCCTATCGAGAAAAAGAAAAGCGGGCGGGGTCGACGCCATGCGCCAAACACCCGCCCGAACATCAACTATTCGGTATGGTACCCACGATGCATCAAGTGCTTGCAAGCTATCGGTCAGCGGTCGTGCGGCCGGTGTCAGCAAATGTGACGACCGGCCGTCGCTCGCCCCTTGCCGTTGCCCGCGCTCTGCAAGCGCCCGCGCCGCTCTTAGTAGTCCACCGCCGCAGGGCTGTTCATCCAGTCGCTCACAAACGCGCCGTAGCGGCCCTCGATAATGGCCTGGCGGGCACGCTGCATAAGGTTGAGCAGGTAGTAGATGTTGTGCATCGAAAGCAGGATGCCGCCGAGCATCTCCTTCTGCGTGACCATGTGGCGAATGAGCGCGCGGCTGTAGCCGCCCGTGCACACCGGGCAGGTGCAGGTGGGGTCGATGGGGCCGTCGTCGTGCGCAAAACGCGCGTTGCGGAAGTTAAGGCGACCTTCACTGGAGAATGCCGTGCCCATGCGGCCGGTGCGCGTCGGCAGCACGCAGTCGAACATATCGATGCCCACGCCCACGCCGCGCACGAGCGTCGTCGGGTTGCCGACGCCCATCAGGTAGCGCGGCTTGTGCTTGGGCATGTACTCGCTCACAAGCGGCGCCAGGGTCTCGAACATGGTCTCGTGGTCCTCGCCCACCGAGTAGCCGCCGATGCCGTAACCGGGGAAGTCACCGCACTCCTCCAGATGGCGCAGAGAGCGCAGGCGCAGATCCAAATGCATGCCGCCCTGGACGATGCCAAAGAGCGCCTGGTCATCGCGGGTGTGAGCCTTGTAGCAGCGCTCGGCCCACATGCTCGACAGCTCCACCGCGCGCTCAACGTAGGCGCGCGTGGCGGGATAGCCCGGGCACTGGTCCAGCTGCATGCAGATGTCGGAGCCGAGCTTCATGGCGATCTCCATGTTGTCCTCGGGTGTCCAGAACACGTGGCGGCCGTCGTAATCGTTGACGATAAAGCGCACGCCCTCGTCGGTGAGCTTGACGGCGTCGTTGTGGCTGAACACCTGGAAACCGCCCGAGTCGGTGAGGATAGGACCGTGCCAGTTCATAAACTTGTGCAGGCCGCCCAGCTCGGCGATAGTGTCCTCGCCGGGACGCATGGACAGATGATAGGTGTTGGCAAGCACGATCTGGGCGCCGAGCTGTTTGACGGTCTCGGTGGGGATGCCCTTGACGTTTGCCTTGGTGCCCACGGGCATAAAGATCGGCGTCTCGATGTCGCCGTGCGGGGTGTGCAGCACGCCGGCACGCGCATGCGTCGTCGGATCCTCGGCGATCAGGTCGAATTTAAAAAGGCTCTGGTCCATAAACTGGAACTCCTTGGTTGCGGTTCATACGCAAACCATTATACGGGCAACCCGCAAGGAGCACCGACTCGACAGAAACTGGCGCATTAAACAACTAGCCGTTGGGGACGTTCTTAAACGACTAGTTGTTGGGGACAGCCTTCAGCGCCATCTTGCAAAGGAGTGTCCCAATCTGCCGGCACTTAGGGACCGTCCCCAAGTGCCGACAAGACTGTCCCCTTCGACTAGTCATTTAAGAACGTCCCCAATGACTACTTTTCGTCAGCAACGCAAACGCCGATGCCCTGGCAACGTCAGCGAGCGGTCGCCAGAGCGAACAAATTGGC
>CATZKS010000011.1 GCA_958421035.1 uncultured Collinsella sp.
CCAGCGGCGGCGAAGCCCCAGTAGGGAAGCCGTGAGCCTCGCGACAAGGGGCAAAGAGTGGGCACGGCGGGCCAGACATCCGCCGGGTCAAACAAGGTGGTACCGCGGAATTCAACCGTCCTTGGGCAATGCACATGCCCGAGGACGGTTTTTTGTTACCGAACCGGGCCGCGTTTTCGCAACGTCAGACGGCGGCAGCCGCCTTGGCAAGCGGGGAGCGCGAGAGACGAAAGGGAAGACATGAGTCTGATTGATGATCTGGTCAAACTCGAGGAAGAGGCCAAGGAGCTCGTCACTAGCGCTGACGACGCCGCCAAGCTCGAGGCCGCGCGCGTTGAGCTGCTCGGCCGCAAGGGCCGTATCACCGGCCTGATGCGCATGATGGGCAAGCTCGCCCCCGAGGATCGTCCCATGATGGGCAAACGCGCCAACGAGATGCGCCAGCTGATCGAGGGCATGCTCGACGAGCGCACCACCGAGATGAAGGCTGCCGCCCTCAAGCACGCGCTCGAGCACGAGGCCGTCGACATCACGCTGCCGGGCATCCGTCCGCAGATCGGTCACCAGCACCTGATCAAGCAGATCATCGAGGAGGCCGAGGACATCTTCTGCGGTATCGGCTACACCGTCGAGTCCGGCCCCATGGTCGATACCTCCTACTACAACTTTACCGCGCTCAACGCGCCCATGGATCACCCGAGCCGCTCGGCTCGCGACACGTTCTATGTGGTCGACAACAACCCCGGCAGCGTCGCGCATCCCGAGGCTCACGCTCACGGCGAGTCTGACGTGCTGCTACGCACCCAGACCTCGGGCGTGCAGATCCACACCATGGAGTCGCAGAAGCCGCCCATCTACATGATCTGCCCGGGCACCGTCTACCGTCCCGACACGGCCGACGCCTGCCACCTGCCGCAGTTCAACCAGATCGAGGGCCTGGTCGTCGACGAGGGCATCACCTTTGGCGACCTCAAGGGCACGCTCGACTACTTTGTTAAGTGCATGTTTGGCGAGGATCGCAAGACGCGCTACCGCCCGCACTTCTTCCCCTTCACCGAGCCGAGCTGCGAGGTGGATGTGAGCTGCCACGTGTGCGGCGGCAAGGGCTGCAACTTCTGCAAGCACAGCGGCTGGATTGAGATCCTGGGCTGCGGCATGGTCGACCCCAACGTCCTGATCAACTGCGGCATCGACCCCGAGAAGTACACCGGCTTCGCCTTTGGTATTGGCGCCGAGCGCGTCGCGGCACTGCGCTACGACCTGCCCGACCTGCGCACGTTGATGACTGGTGACATGAGGTTCTTGAACCAGTTCTAGAACGCTTTCTTCTTAGTTGCAGTTTCCGGCTCAAAGCCGCATTTATGAAAGGAGACCAGTTAGATGCGCGTTTCTTACGACTGGCTCAAGACCATGATCGATATTCCGGAGGATCCCAAGACCCTTTCGGACGAATATATCCGTACCGGCACCGAGGTCGAGGCGATCGACACCGTGGGCGAGTCCTTCGACCACGTGGTGACCGCCAAGGTGCTCACCAAGATCCCGCACCCCGATAGCGACCACATGTATGTGTGCTCGGTCGATGTGGGCGACAAGAATCTCGACGCCGACGGCAATCCCGCTCCGCTGCAGATCGTCTGCGGCGCGCAGAACTTCGAGGCCGGCGACCACATCGTCACGGCCATGATTGGCGCCGTGCTTCCCGGCGACGTCAAGATCAAGAAGAGCAAGCTTCGCGGCGTCGTGTCCATGGGCATGAACTGCTCCGCGCGCGAGCTCGGCCTGGGTGGCGACCACTCCGGCATCATGATCCTGCCCGAGGATACGCCCTGCGGCATGCCGTTTGCCGAGTACGTGGGCTCGAGCGACACCGTGCTCGACTGTGAGATCACGCCCAACCGTCCCGACTGCCTGTCCATGATCGGCATGGCCCGCGAAACCGGTGCCATCTTCGACCGCGATTTCCACGTTGAGCTGCCCGCCATCAAGGTCGAGACCGGCCGCGCGACCGACGACGAGCTTTCGGTCGAGATTGCCGACGAGGGCCTGTGCGACCGCTACGTCGCCCGCATCGTGCGCAACGTGAAGGTCGGCCCCTCGCCCGACTGGATGGTCAAGCGCCTCAACGCCCTGGGCGTGCGCCCGCACAACAACATCGTCGATATCACCAACTACGTGATGATGCTCACCGGCCAGCCGCTGCACGCCTTTGACCTCGACACCTTTGCCGAGCGCGATGGCCACCGCCGCGTGGTGGTTCGCGCCGCCCAGCAGGACGAGAAGTTCACGACGCTCGACGGCGAGGAGCGCGTGCTCGACGCCGGCATGGGTCTCATCACCGACGGCGAGCGTCCCGTGGCGCTGGCCGGTGTCATGGGCGGCATGGATTCCGAGATCGAGGACGATACCGTCGATGTGATGGTCGAGAGCGCCTGCTTCAATGCCGGCCGCACCTCGCACACCAGCCGTGACCTGTCGCTGATCTCCGACGCCTCCATCCGCTTTGAGCGCCAGGTCGACGAGACCGGCTGCGTGGACGTCGCCAATGTGACGTGCGCGCTTATCGAGGAGATCGCCGGCGGCGAGGTCGCCCCCGGCTATGTGGACGTGTTCCCCGCGCCCAAGACCATCGACAGCATCAAGCTGCGCCTGGCCCGCGTGCACGCCATCTGCGGTGCCGACATCGAGCCCGACTTTATCGAGCGCTCGCTCACCCGCCTGGGCTGCACCGTCGAGCGCGACGGCGAGGACTTTATGGTCACGCCGCCGAGCTTCCGTCCCGACCTGCCGCGTGAGATCGACCTGATCGAGGAGGTCCTGCGCCTATGGGGCATGGGTCGCGTCACGGCAACCATTCCGGCTGCCAAGAACCACATCGGCGGTCTGACGCGCGAGCAGAAGCTTACCCGCAAGGTCGGCGAGATCCTGCGCGCCTGTGGCCTCAACGAGACCACGACCTTTGGCTTTGCTGCCCCGGGCGACCTGGAGAAGATTGGCATGTCCACCGAGGGCCGCGGCTGCCCCGTGGTTCTCATGAACCCGCTGGTGGCCGAGCAGACCGAGATGCGCCGTTCGCTGCTGCCGGGCCTGCTGCAATCCGTGGCCTATAACGAGGCCCACGGCACGCCCAACGTGCACCTGTACGAGGTCGGCAGCTTGTTCCACGGTCGCGAGAACGCCAGCCTGCCCAAGGAGACCAAGTCCGTGGCGGGCGTGCTCTCGGGCCAGTGGAGCGAGCAGTCCTGGACCATGAAGTACCGTAAGCTGCGCTTCTTCTTTGGCAAGGGCATTGTCGAGGAGCTGCTTGCCCAGCTGCGCATCGAGAAGGTTCGATTCCGTCCCGTCGAGGGCGAGAGCTATGCCTTCCTGCAGCCGGGTCGTGCTGCCGAGGTTCTGTCCGGCGGCACTGTGCTGGGCTGGGTCGGCGAGATTCACCCCGAGGCGCGCGAGGCGATGGGCATCGACGAGGTCGTCGTTGCCTTTGAGCTCGACCTGGACAAGCTGATTAAGGGCGCCCGCAATCAGGAGAACTACCGCGAGTTCTCGCAGTACCCGGCCGTTGAGCACGACCTTGCTATCGTGGTCGACAACACTGTGACCTGCGAGGATCTTGAGCGTCGTATTACGAGTGCCGGCGGCAAGCTGCTCGAGGGCGTGCGCCTGTTCGACGTCTACCGCGATCCCATCCGCATCGGAGCGGGCAAGAAGTCCATGGCCTTTGCGCTTACGTATCGCTCCGACGACCATACGCTGACCAGCGAAGAGGTCGAGAAGGCGCACCAGAAGATCGTCACCAAGGTGTGCAAGGGCGTAAACGGCGAGGTCCGCGGCTAGGGCTTGCGCTGGGTATAGGCCAGCGGTGGCTGCCGCCGAGTCCTACGTGATTGCTATGCTCGGTATAAGGCACTGCTGAGCCTGCATATATGACACGCGCATTACATAACGGCGTGCTGCTTTGTCGGCAGCGCGCCGTTTTGCTATGATAGCCCGCGGCGTGTTACGAATATGACAATACGTAACACTGACAAGGTGATTCAGGCGGCGTTGCAATTCCGTGCGCCGACAACCGGGAGGCGTACATGCACATTCCAGATAATTATCTGTCCCCGCAGACCGATGCCGTCATGGCAGTGGCGATGGTGCCCGTTTGGGTTCACTGCATCAAGAAGGTGCGCGCCACGCTCGATCGCGAGCACATGGCGTTCCTGGGCATCTGCGCCGCATTCTCCTTCTTGCTCATGATGTTCAACGTGCCGCTGCCCGGCGGTACCACTGGTCACGCCGTTGGTGGCGCGCTCATCGCGCTGCTGCTGGGCCCCGAGGCTGCTGCCATTGCCGTCTCGGTCGCGCTGGCGCTGCAGGCGCTGCTGTTTGGCGACGGCGGCATTCTGTCCTTTGGCGCCAACTGCTTTAACATGGCCTTCGTGCTGCCGTTTGCCGCTGCTATCGTGTTCCGTGCACTCAACAGCCGCTTGCACGACAAGAGCTGGGGCACCTCGGTTTCGGCCATCGTAAGCGGCTGGGTCGGCCTGTGCCTGGCGGCCCTGTGCGCGGCGATCGAGTTCGGTATTCAGCCGATGCTCTTCACCAACGCCTCGGGTGTTCCGCTGTACTGCCCCTTCCCGCTGTCCGTGGCTATTCCGGCCATGTTGATCCCGCATATGCTGGTTGCCGGCGTGATCGAGGGCGTGGCGACGGCCGCCATCTACGGTTTCATTAAGAAGACGGCGCCGAGCGTTATCGTCGGGCCCGAGGCCGTCGATGGCCAGCTTACTGCCGAGGGCGCTGCTGCCAAGAAGACCTCGCTGGTCCCCACGCTCATCCTGGTCGCTGTGCTCGTGGTGGCTACGCCGCTGGGTTTGCTTGCTACCGGTGACGCCTGGGGTGAGTGGGACGCCGAGGGCGCCGCGACCGCCGTTCAGGAGGCTGGTGACGACAGTCTGCAGACTTCGGTTGGCCTCGATACTCCGACCTTTGCCGATGCCCTGCCCACGGGCGATTATCTGCAGGCCTATTCCGAGGAGCAGGGCCTTGGCTTTGCCGGTCAGGCTGCCATGTATATCCTGTCCGGCGTGATTGGCGTGGCGGTGCTCACCATCGCATTCCGCCTGATCTCGCTGACGGTTAAGGAAAGCGGTGCTCATGGCAATAGCCGAGCTGCCTAGCTGGCTTGCGGTCGAGCAGCGTTACGAGCCCGTGGGGGCTCGGCATCGTGTGATGCAAAAGAACGTCCTGCACCTGGCGAGCCTGCTTGAGCGGGTTCGCCTGGGTGGAGGCGCGCACGAGGGCGGGTCGATGGTCGACCGCGCCCTTTCTTGCGTTTCGGCTCCGGTGCGCCTGGTGGGGATGTTCGTTTGCGTCCTGTGCGTGTGTCTGACGCAGAGCCCGCTGTACCTGATGCTGATGGCGGCTATCGCGCTGGTGCTGGTCGCGGTGCGCCCCGCGCGCGGGTTGCGCGCGACTTTTGTACCGGCGCTTGGCGCCACGGGGCTTGCGGTGGTTCTGGCGCTGCCTGCCCTGTTGCTGAGCGCGTCTGCCATGGGCGCCATGCTCAAGATCGCGCTCAAGACGTTTATTAATGTGTCGCTGGTGCTGGGTGTTTCGTGGACGCTCACCTGGAGCCGCATGTCGGCGGCGCTCAAAATGCTGCACCTGCCCGACGAGGTTATCTTTACGTTTGATATGGCGCTCAAGCATATTGAGGTGCTGGGACGCACGGCGCACGATCTGTGCGAATCGGTCATGCTGCGCAGCGTCGGTTCCGCGCCTGCGGGTTTTTCGCGCACCGATTCGCTGGCGGGTATCATGGGCATGACGTTTATCAAGGCGATGGAATGCAGCCGCGCGATGGACGAGGCCATGCTGTGTCGCGGCTTCGCCGGCGTGTATCCGGCGCTTGCACGGAGCGGCTTTGGTTGGCACGATGCGGTTTACGCGGCCGTTGTGGCGTTGCTCGCCGTGTTGTGCGCGGTGCTGTAGCGCGGACGGTCGAACCGTTGATGTGAGTAGGGAAGGGCGACGTTTTGGCAAACGATACGAATAACGCGATGGGTGCGAGCGGTGCTGCCGGCGCCGAGGTCACGCCGCTCATCGAGTTTCGCGACGTGGTGTTTTCCTATGCGGGTCATACGGTGGTCGATGGCGTTTCATTGCAGGTGAACCGTGGAGAGCTCGTTGCTCTGCTTGGTCCTAACGGCTGCGGCAAGACGACGATTATGCGTCTTATCAACGGCCTTGAGCTTGCGGGCGCGGGTGCGTACCTGTTCGACGGGCATGCGGTCGATGCGGCGTTTCTAAAGGATTCTGCGGCCGCTCAGCGTTTTCATCAGCGCGTGGGCTTTGTGTTCCAGAATGCCGATGCCCAGCTGTTCTGCGCCACGGTGGGCGAGGAAGTTGCTTTTGGTCCCGCGCAGATGGGGCTGCCGGCAGACGAGCTCGAGCGCCGCGTGAGCGATGCCATGGGGTTGTTCCAGGTTGCCGACCTTGCCGACGCCTCTCCCTATCAGCTCTCGGGCGGGCAAAAGAAGCGCGTTGCGCTGGCTGCGGTGGTGTCGATGAACCCGGATATCTTGGTTCTTGACGAGCCTACCAATGGGCTCGACGAGGATTCATGCGACATCGTGGTCAACTTCTTGCTGGCCTACGTCGCGGCGGGTAAGACGGTCTTGATGAGCACACATCATCAGGATTTGGTGCGGCGCCTGGGTGCCCGCGCCATCTATATCGATCGATATCACCATGTGGTCGAGGCGCCGGTGTCGTCGTATGGAACCGAGAGCGGCGCTGCGGAATAGTTGCTGCGTAGAGCGTGCGTAGCCGCCCGCGCGGCTTTGCCGTGATGGTATAGTTATCCAGGTTTTTATGGGGGTGGCTATGCCAAGCTGGAACATTCATATCGCTCAAACGGAGCGTTTGCTGGAGCGCACCGGTGCGCTTGCCAAGAGCGTGCGCGACCGCAATGCCTTTTTGTTTGGCTGCGTGGTTCCGGATATCTTCGTGGGCTATATGGTCCCTGGTATCGCCGACCCCATCCCGTACCGCATTACGCACTTTGCAAAGCCCGAGCCTATCCCTAAGCCGCGCGAGCACGAGTTCTGGGATACCTATGTGGCGCCGCTGCTCAAAGGGGCGCCTGTTGGTACGCCGGCTGCCGCGACCTCGATTGTCGAGGAGCGCGAGCGACTCAATCGGGTACATTATCCCCAACGCTACAAGGATGCCGAGCCGGTTGCCGGTCCCGGTGCTAGCGAGCTTTCGCTCGCGCCCGATGACGTGGCGCAGTCGCTGCTCGATCTTACGCTGGGCGTTTGGTCTCATCTCGTGGCCGATACCGTGTGGAATACGCGCGTGAATCAGTACCTGGAGGCGCACGGCGGCAAGCCGTGCGAGGAATTCCGCATTAAAAAGCAAGGCGACTTTGACTGGTTTGGCAAGACGCTCGGGATCGTTTCGATTCCGCGCGCGACCGATCGCCTGTATACTGCGGCGACGCGTTTTGGTCAGTATCCCATCCATAAGGAGTATGTGCTCAAGACCATTGGCGTTATGCACGAGATTGTACGCGAAAACCCCGGCGAGCCCGACCATCCGCCATACCGCCTGCTGACCGAGGAATTCTTCGACGCAACGTTTACCGAGGTCATCGAGCTGACCGAGGCGGGCTTTGCGGCTCGCGTTGCCGCTTCAGACGTCCCCGCAGTCCCCCTGATCGCTAGCTGCTAGCCGGCCGGCTTGACGGCGAACAGTTCATCCCAATTGACCAACAACTCCCGTCGCAGGGCATCTTCGGTGGTGCACTCGGCATCGGAGAGGCTTGCGACTGAACGCAAATCGATGAAGCGGCATATGAAGAAGGTCTTAAAAAAGGGTCCGGAAGGCGAAGCCTTCCGGACCCTTTGCAATGCAAATCTGCTTGCAAGTGCGATTTAGCGCACCTGAGCGACGTAAGCGACGTTGGTCGAGGAGACCTTGTCCTCGAGCTGGACGCTCATGCGGGGATCGCCGGCGGTAGCGACGGTCAAATCGCCAGTCTTGACGTAGCCGAGCTCCTTAGCGGTCTCGATCGCCTTGACGATCGTGCCGTTGACGGTGCCCTGGGTAATCTCGGCCTGGTGCGGGATAACGCCCCAGTACATGATCATCTGCTGGACGGCCCACTCGTGGCGGGAGAACGCGCAGATCGGCATGTTGGGACGGAAGTGCGAGATCAGGCGAGCGGTACGACCGGTGGTCGTCGGCACGGTGATGCACTTGGCGCCAACGGTGGTGGCCATGTTCACGGCGGACATACCCACAACGTTGTTGACGACGCGGGTGCCGTGAGCGTCAGCCGGAACCTCGAGCGGAGCGTGAGCCGGGAGGTACTTCTCGGTCTCGAGAGCGATGCTGGCCTGCATCTTGACGGCCTCGACCGGGTACTTGCCGGCAGCGGACTCGCCGGAGAGCATAACGGCGTCGGTGCCGTCGTAAATGGCGTTAGCAACGTCGGCAACCTCGGCGCGCGTCGGGCGCGGGTTCTGCTGCATGGAGTCGAGCATCTGCGTGGCGGTGATGACGGGCTTATAGGCCGCGTTGCACTTGGCGATGATCTCCTTCTGGATGTGCGGAACGAGCTCGGGCTTGATCTCGATGCCCAGGTCGCCACGGGCGACCATGATGCCGTCGGAAGCCTCGAGGATCTCGTCGAAGTTCTCGACGCCCAGGGCGCACTCGATCTTCGGGAAGATCGTCACGTGCTCGCCACCGTTCTCGCGGCAAAGCTCGCGGATGCCGCGGACGGACTCGCCGTCACGGATGAAGGAAGCGGCGATGTAGTCGATGTTCTCGGTCAGGCCAAAGAGGATGTCCTGACGATCGCGCTCGGTGATGGCGGGCAGCGAGATGTTGACGTTGGGCATGTTGACGCCCTTGCGCTCGCCGATCAGGCCGTCATTCTTGACGACGCAGGTCATGTCCTGGCCGTCGACGGACTCGACCTCGAGGGCAACCAGACCGTCATCGATCAGGATAAGGGAGCCCTTCTCGACCTCGGAGGGCAGAGCCAGGTAGTCGAGGGAGATGTGCTCAGAGGTGCCGTGGAAATCCTCGGACGTGGGCTGAGCGGTGACGACGATCTTATCGCCGGTCTTGACGGCAACCTTCTTGCCATCGACCAGAAGGCCGGTGCGGACCTCGGGGCCCTTGGTGTCGAGCAGAATGCCGACGGGCAGACCGAGCTCCTTGGAAATACGACGGACGCGCTCGATGCGACCGTGGTGCTCGTCGTAGGATCCGTGCGAGAAGTTAAAACGGGCGACGTTCATGCCCGCCTTGATCATCTCACGGATGGTCTCGTCGCTATCGCAGGCGGGACCCATGGTGCATACAATCTTGGTGCGCTTGTACATTCAGACCTCCATCTGACATCGTCTTGCGCTGATAGATAAACCATAAGAAATAAAACTGAGATGATTATAACGAAATGCCGACCGAATACCCCAAAAAATCGACCGTATGCCGAATTAGAAGTTCATTTTTTGCGGTAAAAACGGTATATGAAAAATCTTTACCAACCGCTCTGACCGCTGCTATCTGGGCGATATTTCAGTTTGACGATGCGCCGAAGAAAAAACGTTTTATCAATGTTGAGCATCACACGGTCTGCATCGTTGCACTCGAGCCGTGCTTCCAATTGGAATGTTTTGGCTAGACGCGCCGCTTTGGGGTACCATAGCTCCACTATCAACTGCCGCTCAGCACGGCAGCCTTGATGAGCCCTTGCCCTTCTCCTGGGAATTATGATCGGGCATCAATCTGCTGAGTGGCCCGAATCCCAGGAGGGGACTCTATATGCAAAAGGAATACCTGTCCGCCGCGGCGGAGGTACTCAGCGACCAAGGTGTCGATGAGAACCTCGGCCTGAGCAACGACGAGGCGTCGTCGCGCCTCGCCAAGACAGGCCCTAACAAGCTCGAGGAAGCCGAGAAGACGCCGTTGTGGAAGCGCTTCTTTGAGCAGATGGCCGATCCCATGGTCATCATGCTGATCGTTGCCGCCGTCATCAGTGCACTCACGGGCATGGTCAAGGGCGAGGCGGACTTTGCCGATGTCGCCATCATCATGTTCGTCGTTATCGTCAACTCGGTGCTGGGCGTGGTCCAGGAGGCTAAAAGCGAGGAGGCCCTCGAAGCCCTGCAAGAGATGAGCGCGGCGCAGTCCAAGGTGCTGCGCGACGGCAAGCTCGTGCACCTGCCGAGCGCCGAGCTCGTGCCCGGCGACGTGATCATGCTCGAGGCGGGCGACTCCGTCCCGGCCGACTGCCGCGTCCTCGAGAGCGCCACGATGAAGATCGAAGAGGCTGCACTGACTGGCGAGTCCGTGCCGGTTGAGAAGCACACCAACGTGATTGAGCTCGCCGCGGGCACCGACGACGTGCCGCTCGGCGACCGCAAGAACATGTGCTATATGGGTTCCACCGTGGTGTACGGTCGCGGTCGCGCCGTCGTGGTCGGTACCGGTATGAACACCGAGATGGGCAAGATTGCCGGCGCCCTGGCCGAGGCCAAGGAAGAGCTCACGCCGTTGCAGGTGAAGCTCGCCGAGCTCAGCCGCATCCTTACCATCATGGTTATCGTCATCTGCATCGTCATCTTTGGCGTTGACATCATCCGTCACGGCGTGGGCAACGTTCTTACTGACCCGACTGCCCTGCTCGACACCTTTATGGTTGCCGTCTCGCTCGCCGTCGCCGCCATCCCCGAGGGCCTGGTCGCCGTCGTGACCATCGTTCTTTCGCTCGGCGTGACCAAGATGGCCAAGCGCCAGGCGATTATCCGCAAGCTTTCTGCTGTCGAGACGCTCGGCTGCACGCAGACCATCTGCTCCGACAAGACCGGTACCCTTACCCAGAACAAGATGACCGTCGTCAAGCACGAGCTCGCTGCGCCCAAGGAGAAGTTCTTGGCCGGCATGGCGCTGTGCTCCGATGCCCAGTGGGACGAGGAGCTGGGCGAGGCCGTGGGCGAGCCGACCGAGTGCGCGCTCGTCAACGACGCCGGCAAGGCGGGGCTCACCGGCCTGACTGCCGAGCATCCGCGCGTGGGCGAGGCCCCGTTCGACTCGGGCCGTAAGATGATGTCCGTGGTCGTCGAGACCCTGGACGGCGAGTACGAGCAGTACACCAAGGGCGCGCCCGACGTGGTGATTGGCCTGTGCACCCATATCTACGAGGGCGATAAGGTTGTGCCGCTGACTGAGGAGCGTCGTGCCGAGCTCGTGGCAGCCAACAAGGCCATGGCTGACGAGGCCCTGCGCGTGCTGGCGCTGGCGAGCCGCACCTACACCGAGGTTCCCGCCGACTGCAGCCCCGCTGCGCTTGAGCACGACCTGGTCTTCTGCGGCCTGTCCGGCATGATTGACCCGGTCCGACCCGAGGTCGCCGACGCCATCCGCGAGGCCCACGATGCCGGTATCCGCACCGTCATGATTACGGGCGACCACATCGACACCGCCGTGGCCATCGCCAAGCAGCTGGGTATCGTCACCGATCGCAGCCATGCCATCACCGGTGCCGACCTCGATCGCATGAGCGACGAGGAGCTCGACGCGCACATCGAGGATTACGGCGTGTACGCCCGCGTCCAGCCCGAGCATAAGACCCGCATCGTCGAGGCTTGGAAGTCGCGCGACCAGATCGTGGCCATGACGGGCGACGGCGTCAACGACGCCCCGTCCATCAAGCGCGCCGACATCGGCGTTGGCATGGGCATCACCGGTACCGATGTCACCAAGAACGTCGCCGACATGGTGCTTGCCGACGACAATTTCGCCACCATCATCGGTGCCTGCGAAGAGGGCCGTCGCATCTACGACAACATCCGCAAGGTCATTCAGTTTCTGCTTTCGGCCAACCTTGCCGAGGTCTTCTCGGTATTCATCGCCACGCTCATCGGCTTTACCATCTTCCAGCCGGTGCAGCTGCTGTGGGTGAACCTGGTCACCGATTGCTTCCCCGCGCTCGCGCTGGGCATGGAGGACGCCGAGGGCGACATCATGAAGCGCAAGCCGCGCAACGCCAAGGACGGTGTCTTTGCCGGACATATGGGTCTGGACTGCGTGGTCCAGGGCCTAATCATCACCGTGCTGGTGCTGGCGAGCTTCTTTGTGGGCGTGTACTTTGACATGGGCTACATCCACATCGCCGATATGATCGCCGGCAATGCCGACGAGGAAGGCGTGATGATGGCGTTCATCACGCTCAACATGGTCGAGATTTTCCACTGCTTCAATATGCGCAGCCGTCGTGCGTCGCTGTTCACCATGAAGAAGCAGAACAAGTGGCTGTGGGCTTCCGCCGCGCTGGCACTGGTGCTGACGGTGATCGTGACCGTGCAGCCGACGCTTGCCGAGATGTTCTTTGGCCCCGTGACGCTTGAGCTCAAGGGCGTTCTTGCCGCGCTGGGCCTGGCCTTCCTGATCATCCCGCTGATGGAGATCTACAAGGCGATCATGCGCGCGGTCGAGAAGGAGTAACGTACCTGTCCGGGCCCGCCCCTGCGTGTTTTCTTCTTCGCTGGTCCTCGCGCTTCGCGCTGCGGGATCGCTCAGAAGAAAACACTCCCGGGGTGGGCCCTGCGGTATCCTTGCTGGCTTTTCTCCCGCGCGGATGATAAAGGGCTGAGGGAAAGTTTGTGAGCTGGTCGGGCTTTGCCCGGCCAGCTCTATTTGATTTAAAATACCTGCTCAGTTGTGATTTATGGTGCTGGGAGGCGCTTGTGGGCAAGGCGAAGGCTAAGGCGAAGAAAAAGACGACGGGGGCGCGGGCTAAGCGCGATCGTCGTCGGAAGCTTGCGACCGAGGTCCCCGCGTCTGCCGAGGAGCTGCTGGCAAGCGTGCCGGGACTTGACGCGCTGCAGGACGTTCCGGCGTTTGATAACCTGCCGGTCGATGAAGCCCAGCAGACTGCCTTTGATGATTTCTGCGCACATGCCGAGGAGCCCGAGCAGATGCGGCTGGGTGCCGTGGTGCGCTTGGATCGCGGGTTCCCGCTGGTGGCGACTGCCGACGACACCTTCCGCGCCGAGCATGCCGTGGGGTTTGCCAAGTCGCGCGCCGAGGACGAGGTCCTGCTGCCTGCCGTGGGCGACCGTGTGGCGGTGCGCCGTGCTCCCGGGCACGACATGGGCGTGATTGAGTGCGTACTGCCGCGCCGTACGAGCTTTGAGCGTTGGCGCGGCCATGCCCGCGGAGAGCGTCAGGTGCTCTGCTCCAATGTGGATTGCGTGCTAATCGTGCAGGCGCTCGGTGCCGGTGAGGTGCTGCTCGACCGCGTGGCGCGCTCGCTGGTGTTGGCGCTCGACTGCGATGCCGAGCCGGTGGTGGTGCTCACCAAAGCTGACCGCTGCGATGCCGAGGAGCTCGAGCGCGATCTGGACCGCGTGCGCCGCCTGGTGGGTCCGGACGTGCGCGTGATCGTGACGTCCTCTGCCGAGGGGCGCGGCCTGGACGAGGTTCGTTCCTGCGTGCCTGCCGGGAGCTGCGCCATGATTCTGGGCGAGTCGGGTGCCGGCAAGTCGACGCTGCTCAATGCGCTGCTGGGCCACGATACGTTGGCGACTGGCGGTGTGCGCGAACGCGACGACCAGGGCCGTCACACTACCGTCGCGCGCGTGATGGTGGCACTGCCGGGCGACGCCGGCGTGATCGCCGATGCCCCGGGCCTGCGCAGCTTACCGCTCGTGGGTCACGAGCGGGGTCTGGCGCGCGCCTTCCCCGAGATTGTCGAGGCATCGCGCGCGTGCCGGTTTGGCGATTGCACGCATACCCATGAGCCGGGTTGTGCCGTTCGCGAGGCCGAGGACGCCGGGCAGATCGACAGCCTGCGTTTGGAAACGTTCCAAAACCTGGCGTCATCCATGCGCGTGAGTGCTCAAATGCTCGATCCCGATGTCCATCTGTAATTGATTTTTCCTATGACAGCCGTCTTCCAACTGTTCGGGAGACGGCTTTTTTGCTGCGAAAAAGCCTCGAAACATGCAGTTTGCTGACGTGCTGACCAAAACCTTGCCACGAGCTTGACGGGCTGGTTAGTTTTTGGTCAGCGATTGGTTTGACATCGAAAACCAAGATCGCGATTGCGCCGCTTTGCACTCTGACCACCCAGACAATGGTGGTACGGGCATTCGCCCGGCACTGCCATGAGAGGAGCGGCCGTGAACAAGAGCAAGCGCATCGCCATCAGTCTGGTCGCGGGCGTGCTCGCTGCTCTGCTCTGCATGGTTTACGGCTCGTCGATCCGCTCGCAAGCCGAACAGGTCCAGGCTGAGACCTTGGCCAAGTACGGTGGCGATCGCGTCGAGGTATGCGTCGCGGCGCGTGATATCGATGTGGGCGAGACCCTCGATGAGACCAATGTCATAACCCAAGAATGGCTGACGAGTCTGCTGCCGCGTGACGCGGCGACCGAGCTGCGCCAGGTGCGCGGCGACGTGACGACTTCGCGTATTCCCAAAAACGCCGTGATCTGCAATGTCTACACCAAGGCCGAGAGCCACAAGCTCGAGGTGCCTAAGGGCAAAGTCGCCGTTTCGGTGGCGGTCGATGCCGAGCACTCGGTCGGCGGTGCTACGGGCGTGGGCAGCTACGTGGATGTGTATGTGCAAAAAGACGGCGTAACCGATCGGCTGTGCGGCGCGTACGTGATCGATACCAGTGAAGATTCCGGTGCCACGCGCGAGGGCAAGATCGAATGGGTGACGCTGGCGGCTGACCCCGAAGACGTCAAGGAACTGCTGGGGGCATCGGGCAAGGGAACGGTCAGCTTGACGATTCCCGCCACGGCGCGCGGCAAAAAGAGCGGAGGCGACGAGTGATGAAGGCGATCTGGCTTGCGTGCTGCGCGTGCGGCGATTACGGGCTGTTGCAGCGGGAAGTCGAGGGCCGTGATGCGGGTGCACAGGTGCTTCGCGTGGGTGACCTGGACGGGCTGATTTCCATGGCGCGGGCGTTTCCGTCGCGCCGCGGGGCTGCCATCATCGAGGCGTCTCTGTTTGATACCGAAGATGTGCGCAAGACTGTTGTGCGCCTGACGGCCGAAGGCCGCGTGAGTCGCGTGGTCGTGTTGATAGAAGCACTCGATCCGTCGGATATCGAGGGGCTGTTTCGCGCAGGGGCGACCGAGGTCATCGCTGCGCACAGTATATGCGGCAACGGGCGCGCGGGCGAGGGAGCGGTTGATTCCGATCGGCGCATGACGATTGAGCCCGATGCTTTTGTTGATAGGGAACCCGGGGCGCTTCGCGCTACAAGAGGCCCGCGTGTTGATGATTATGGAAAAGCGGAAGCCGAGCATGGTCGGCGCCCCCGGAACCCCCTTGTATACGATGACGCTGGAGGGCCGGCGCAGCATGCTGGCGACTCCCCGGCTGTAGATATGGGATACGTACACGGCGTGAATCTGGCGGATGAACTCGACGAAGTTGAGGGCTTTGCCGGGTGCGGCGAGTTGTCGCTGATGCGGCATGAGCAGATTGCACAGAACGAGCCTGCCTCGCAGACCGAACAAGCCGCCATGCCGGCTTGGACGCAGCGTGTGGTTGCGGCAGGGGAGACGGGGACGCTGTCACCGACGCCCGCTCCGCCGCCTCCGATGCCGCCGGCAGACGCTGCCGCTCCGCAGCATCGAGCTCCGGTCATCTGCGCCATTTCGGGTTCGGGCGGTTGCGGCAAGTCGACGATCGTTGCCACCATGGCACACGCATCGTCGCTGTTGGGCTTGCGTGCCGCCGTGCTCGACCTGGACCTGATGTTTGGAAACCTTTACGACTTGTTAGGCGTCGATGCTCCGCGCGATATGGCGGCACTTATCGAGCCGTCGGTGGCGGGCGCGCTTGCCGAGCCGGATATCGTGGCCGCATCGATGCGCGTGGCGCCGGGCGTTACGCTCTGGGGTCCCGTTGCGGCGCCCGAACAAGCCGAGCTCATGGCACGTCCGGTGGAGCTGCTGCTTGATGTCCTGCGTCGCGAATCCGACGTGGTCTTTATCGATACCTCGGTCTTTTGGGGCGATGCCGTGGCGGCTGCGGTGGCGGCGAGCGACCGTTGCCTGATCGTTGGCGATGCTGCGGTGTCGTCCGCGACATCGGCGTCGCGCGTCATTGAACTGGCAAGTCGAGTAGGTGTGCCGCGCACGCGCATGAGCGCCGTGTTCAACCGGTTCGGTGCGCGCGGGGCAGACGAGGACGTCGCCATGCGCTTTGAGATTGCCTGTGCGTTGAGCTCCAAGATTCGTATCGCCGATGGCGGGCAGGATCTCGCCGCGCTCATGGCGTTTGGGCGCGCTGATGAGGCAGTGGGGCAGACCAGCGCTTTTGCGACCAGCGTGCGCGAGGCCACGCGCGAGATGCTCGTGGAACTGGGGTGCGCCGTCGGCCCTTGGAGCGATATGGTCGCCGACCGTGCAACGCGCGCCGAACGCCCGCGTATCCGCCTTCCCTGGTCGCGCGAGGGTGATCAGCGATGAGCCTGCAAACGAGGATTAAGGCTGCCGGCGCTGCAGCGGGGGCAGCGCCTGTAGATGCGGGGCGTCGCCGCGCGGTGAAACGACGCACCAAGCGCGCCGTGATGGACCGCATGGGTTACGACGAAGTGGCGCGTATCAGCGCCTATATCGACCCGGCACTTGCCCGCTCGGAATTGCGTCCCGCGGTGGAGGCGGCGCTCAATGTTGAGGAGCCGACTGATCTCGCGACGTCCGAGCGCGAGACCATCATCGACGAGATTTTGGATGACGTGGTGGGCTTGGGGCCGTTGCAGCCGCTCATCGAGGACGACACCGTTACCGAAATCATGATTAACGGCTGCCGCTCGGCTTTCTTTGAACGCGGCGGCGTCTTGTACCCCATCGAGCATGCGTTTGAGGATGATGAGCAGATCCGTGTGCTTATCGACCGCATCATCTCGCCACTTGGTCGCCGTATCGACGAGCGCAGCCCCATCGTCAACGCCCGCCTCAAAACGGGCTATCGCGTCAACGCGGTGATTCCGCCTGTGGCGATTGACGGACCGATTCTCACCATCCGAAAGTTCTCGGACCGCATCTGCTCGCTGGACGAGCTTGTGGGGCTGGGGTCGCTGCCGCTTTGGTATGCGCAGCTGCTGTCGTGCGCGGTGTCGCTGCGACAGGACCTGGCGGTTGCGGGAGGCACGGGATCTGGTAAGACCACCCTGCTCAACGCGTTGTCATGCGAGATTTCCACCGGCGAGCGCATCGTGACGATCGAGGACTCTGCCGAACTCAAGTTTGCGCATCATCCGCACGTGGTGCGTCTAGAGGCGCGCGAGGCTTCAATTGAGGGCGAGGGCGCGGTGACGATCCGCGACCTGGTGACCAATGCCCTGCGCATGCGCCCCGACCGCATCGTGGTGGGCGAGGTGCGCGGTGCCGAGTGCTGCGACATGTTGCAGGCCATGAACACGGGCCACGACGGGTCGCTCACCACGCTTCATGCGGGTTCCGAGCAGGAGACCGTGGTGCGTCTGACGTTGCTTGCACGTTATGGCATCGATCTGCCGAGCGAGCTCATCGAGGAGCAGATTGCCATGGCGCTCGACGGCATCGTGATGTCCGAGCGCCACGCCGATGGCAGGCGTTTCGTCTCCTCGTATTCGGGGGTGCGTCGCGCCGCGTCGGGCGGCGTAGAGCTCGAGCGCTATGTGACTTTCGATGCCGCCGAGCGCACCTGGACGCTTGACCGCGAGCCGCCGTTTATCGCAGAAGGCCTGCGGTCGGGGACGCTCACACAAGAGGAGGTGGACGAATGGAGGTCGCTGTGCCCCTCGTCGTAGGGGGTTTGGCAGGGTTTTCTGTCGCGACGGCGTGCGGGGCGGAACCTCGTGTGCCGCAGGTGCCGCCGGCGGAGCTGGCGCGTCAGGCGTTCGAGACGGTGGCAGAGAAGCTGCCGCGTGAGCTGGTGGAAAACGATCTGCTGAAAAAGATCGCTCGTTCGTGGGCATCGCTGGCTCCGGCGCATCGCCTTGGCCTCGTGATCGAAGATGCTTCGGGGCGTTTGGCGCTTCTGCTGCTATCGAGCGGTGTCTGCTGCGTTTTACTAACGATGGTGTCGTTATCGCCCCTCGGATTTGCCTTGGGACTTGTTGCTCCGATTGCCGTTGGCGCCGCTCGGGATGGCTTTGAGAGCCGGCGCGAGCAACACGATGCAGAAGAGGCCATGCCCGAGGCGTTTACCGCACTTTCCATGTCGCTTGCCTCGGGACATTCGCTGGCCCAGGGCATGCGCTTTGTGGGCGCTCATGCGCAAGAACCGGTGCATACCGAGTTTTTGCGGGTGGCGGCGGCGATCGATTGCGGCATCTCGGCGACCGACGCGCTCGATGACTTGCTCGTGCGCATCGACGCCCCCGGTCTTTCGCTTGTGACCTTGGCGCTTAAGGTGTCTCAGCGCACCGGTGCTCCGCTTGCCGACTTACTGTCCGAGGCGTCGAGCATGGTGGGGGAGCACATTGAGCTCAAGCGCCGCCTGGATGTCAAGACGTCGCAGGCTCGCATGTCTGCGCATATGGTCGCGGCGATGCCGACGGGCATGTGCGCGGTGTTGGCGCTGCTTTCGGCAGATTTTCGTCGCGGTCTTGCGACGCCTGCCGGCGCGGGCGCTGTGGTGCTGGGTCTTGCCCTCAACGCCGTTGCCCTGGTGGTTATCCGGCGCATTATGCGGGTGGAGCTATGAGCGCCCCGGTTGCAGTTGCGGCTTGCCTGTGCGCTCTGAGTGTATTTGTCGCGACGGGTTTGGATCGGGCGGATGCACGCAAGATCGCAGAGGCCTGCAAGCGCGAGGCGGTGCTGGTCACTGCCGCGGGCCGCTCGGTGGTCGATGCTCTGGCCGCGCGAATGAAGGGCGCGGTTGGAGCGGGCGGCCCGGCGCGAGTATCGCTCGGCGAAGTGTCCGAGATGATCGATGTTGTGCGCTTGGGTCTTTCGGCCGGTCTTTCGTTTGATGCGGCGCTTGAGATTTTCTGCGCCAACCGCCGGTCAGTGCTGGCTCTTCGACTTGAGCGGGCCTGCATGGCGTGGCAGGTGGGCGTGGGCACGCGTGAGGACGAGTTGTTGGCCGCCGCACGCGACCTGGACGTGCGAGCGCTCGAGACCTTTGCCATCACGGTGGGGCAGGCGCTCGCTCTGGGTGCCCCACTTGCCGAGACGCTGGCCGCTCAAAGTCGCGAGATCCGTGCGGCTCATCGCGCCGCGGTCGAGCGCGAGATCGAGCGTGCGCCCGTCAAGCTGCTGATTCCCACCGGCACACTCATCTTGCCGGCGTTGCTTCTGTCCATATTGGGCCCGCTGTTGGGAGCAGGCGGGATGATGTAGGGAGGAATACATGAACACGATGACTGACGTTGCTGGCAAGGTCTGGAGCTGGGCTGTTTGCCAGTCAATTCGCGCTCGCCAGCATGCCGGGGAGCTACTGCAGGAGGAGAGTGCGCAGGGCACCACCGAATACGCCATCTTGGTCGGCGTGCTCGTGGTGATCGCCATCATTGCCATTGTCGCATTTAAGGGCAAGGTCCAAGATCTATGGAACGCTATCAGCGAGGGCATCAACAGCCTGTAGAGGGTAGGCGGCCTGCCGGCGCACTGCTGGTGTTTGCCTGTGTGGTTGTGGCGGTGGCAGTGGCGGTTTGGGGGCTAAACGCCGCGCGGCAGCAGCGTCCTGGGGCCGCCTTCGATTCGGGCTCAGATTCGGCGGTGGCGTCTCAAAAAGATGAGATGCGAGATGCGGACGATTCGGATGTTGCTGTCACGGCGCAAACCTTTCTGCGGACGCTCGACAAGCGGTCTGGCACTGCGACGGATTCGCCTGAGGACAACGCGATCGCGGTCCGGCTTGCATGGTCCGAGGACCGACCGATGACCGAGGCAGCGGCGGATATGTTACGCGCCTACCGCGAGGTGCCAACGGCCCAGCTCGCCCTGAGCGGCTATCTCGATATTAAGGGCAACGTATGGGGCGCCATCGTGCGCGATGGGCGCGGCTGGGTCGATATGGTGACGGTTGCCGCGGATGCTGGCGATGCTTCGTGTCGTCTGCGCGCCGTGCGTCTGGTCCCGCAAACAATAAGCGCAAAGGAGGGATCGTGAAATGCATGGCGTTCTGCGTGAGGAATCTGCCCAGGCGACGGTCGAATACGCCATCGTCACGGTGGCGCTGTTATCGATCGTGCTGGCGATTGTGGGACTTTGGCGTGCTGGCACCGATGGACGCTTGGCGGCGCTGGTTGAGCGGGCGGCATCCCATGGCGTTGCCTCGACGTCGGTTATCGACGCCGCTGCGGGCGCTAAGGACATCGCGTTGTATTGATATCGCGCGCGAGGACCGGGCGCAGTCTACGGTCGAGGCCGCTTTTTTGCTGCCGACGTTTCTGACGCTCATCCTTCTCGCGCTGCAACCGGTGTGCCTGCTCTATACGCGTGCGGTCATGGAGTCTGCCGCCGCCGAGACCGCGCGGCTCATGACCACGACGACGGCGGAGGACGACGATCTTAAGGAGTTCACCCGCCGCCGGCTTGCCGCAGTGCCCAACGTTTCGATCTTTCATGCCGGCGGGCCGTTGTCGTGGGATATCGAGCTTGGCCGGGCCGGTGCGGGTGGCGTCTCGTCCGTGTCCGTTTCCGGCGAGGTCAAGCCGTTGCCTGTGATCGGTGCGTTTGCGCAGGCTATGGGTGGTACCGCCGAGGGCGGCTACGTTGAGCTCAAGGTCGATGTCTCGTATCAATCGCGTCCCGAATGGCTGGAGGGAGATTATGATTCGTGGATTGCTGCATGGGATTAAGCGTTTCTGGTCTAGATGCGTTTTGACGCGCCGTCCGAGCTGCCATCGCAAGCGAGGCGGCTTTATGGGCCGCGCCGGTATCGACCTGTTTATCGAAGACGGTGCCTACACCACGCTTTCTTCTGCCGTGGTCATCCTAGTGGTGCTCACGTTGTTGTTTTCGTCGACCGCGGCGATATGGAGCATGTCGCGTGCCGGGGATACCCAGGTGGCGGCCGATAGCGGCGCGCTGGCGGGTGCCAACGTAGTGTCGTCCTATCACACGGCTGCCACGGTGGTTGATGCGAGCATCTTGAGTCTGGGGCTGGCGGGGTTTGCCACAATCGGGACGGGCCTGGTCGCCATCCTCATCCCAGGTGCCGAACCAGTTGCCGGCAATATGGTCGACACCGGGATTGAGATCATTAAAACGCGCAACAAGTTTGCCAAAAGCGCATCGGAAGGCTTGCAGAAAATCGAGACGGCTCTGCCGTATCTGATTGCCGCGCGTGCCACGCGGGCGGTGTCGGCGCAGGATACCGATAGTGTGGCCTATACCGGTACGGCGCTTGCCGTGCCCAGGACATCCGAATCGGACTTCGCCGCGCTCAAAGGGTCCGAGATCTCGACCGATATCATTAAAGACACATCAGATGATTTAGAGCGTGCGGCCGAGGAGCTGCGGAAGGCCTCGGAGGAGACGGCGAAGGCAAAGGAGCGCGCCTGGCTTGCGGACTGTGGCGGGTCGGATGAGAGCGCGGTTGGTAGGTACTCATGTATGTGGGAGCGCGCGGGGAGTCTGGCAAAGCTTTCGGATATTGAGAATCCACACTATGCCTCGAGTATCACATGGGAGCCGCAGGTTGCCCTCAACCGAGCGAAGGCCTATTACCATCGGCGCCTAGCGAATGAAAAGTCTCAAGGCTCGAGCACGAAGATGGAGGCCGAGTCCGTCGCGCGGAAAACGTTCTACATCTATGCAATTGAAGAACTCGAACACTCATACATTGAAGACGATGGTGAAAAAATTTCGTCTCAGATCCCATTCCTGCCGCGCACGCCGGGCGAGGTGAAGGGAACCCAGCTCTACACCGATGTCATGTGGCCTACAAGTACCAACGGCGACAAGACGTACCTGCACTATGGGACCGAATGTCCTAACTATAAGAGTGGATCGCCGGGTGGGTTGGCATCCGTTGTCGATTACGACGGACACGATGTATGCGATAAGTGCGAATTCGACGTGGTCACCCTGGGTCGCGCCCTCATGCCGCCGTCGTTCATCGAAAACGGCTTCGAATATCACTTCGACGAGTTCAAAAAGGCCTTGGAGGAATACGTCAAACGTCGGAACAAAGAGCTTGAGCTCATGCGTCAGACCGAGGATGAGGCCGACCGTGCGGGCAATGCGTTTGACCAGGCCATTAAAGCGCTTTCGGGCGAGCGTCCGCGTATCGCTCCGCCCGGTCGCAACGGCGTGGTCGCCTTTGCGGTTTCGGGTGCCATCTCGAGCCCCGACGAGCTCAACTCTTCGTTTAACACGGCAGTCAGGCTTGGCGATCGCGGTGCTATTTCTGCCGCGGTGCTGGCGCCCGATGAGACGACGGCGCAAAACAACGTGCTTTCGCGATTTTTCTCGACATTGAAGGAACGCTCGGGCGGCGTTGCCGGCGTACTCGACGGCGTCATGGATGTTTGGGGACGGCTGCTTGTGGGATACGGAGACATCCAAGGTTCGGCCGACGAACTTATGGACGAGATGATTAAAGACCTAGGAGGGGGCAGCGGCGCGTTGGGCTCCATCGCATCGTGGCTCGGCGATACCGTTTCGGCGTCCGTGGCGGCGTTGGGTCTGGAACCGTGCGACTTGCGCCTGCGAAAGCCGGTGCTGACCGATTCCGCCAACGTCATTAAGAGCCCGGGGTCTGACATTGCGGGTCTCTCTCAAGCACAAGACAAACTGCGAGGTATTCCGTTGGGCGTGACCGATCCCAAGGCGCTTTGCGAGGCGTTGGAATATCAAGTCGAACGCACCATTAGCGGTACGGTGCTCACGCTTGCGGAGATTCCTCTGCCCGGCGGCGGCTCCATCCCACTCACCGTCGATGTCGCCACGCTGGTTGGCGCTCTGGGCGGTGGGTCGTAATGAGTATCCGCATGCGTCTGCGCGAGGAGCGCGCCCAAGCGACGGTGGAGATGGCGGTGGTTACGCCCGTTTTGCTGGTGCTGGCACTCATCGTGTACAACGTCATGATCTTTGCCAGCGCTGTCGCGCGCTTCGACCGCGTGGTACCCGACATCGTGTTGGCGCACGCCGTGGCGTCGGAGGGGGAGGGCGACGAAAGCTCTGCCGATGCCTCGGCGACGGTCCAGACTCAAATTCTGAATGCCATGGAAGGCTATGACTTGCAGATCGAAGTGTCGAGCGAGCAAGGCGCGGAGGCATCGGATGGTGGCCTGCTCTCCCTATCCGGTACGTTTAGGACCTACACCTGCATCATGCACTATGAGCCGTGGCCGACTTCTCTCAGCATCGCTGGCGTTCCGCTGGGGGCGCCGACAACGTTGTCGCACGAGCGCGCGGTGACGGTCGATCCGTGGCGCCCGGGGGTGGTCATGTGACCGCGGTCTCGTCCTACATCGCCTACGCGCGGGCACTCAATAGGCTGGGTTGGACGCCGGCCGAGTTTGTGGTAGCGGAGTCGTTTGTCATGCGCCTGCGCGGCATGCTGGGACGGCGTCCGGTTGCCGCCAACGGCTTGCCGCTCGTCATGGCGTTTCCACGCTGCTCTTCGGTCCATACGTGTTTTATGGCCTATCCCATCGACATCGCCTTCATCAATCGCGACGGCAATATCCTCGCGCGCTACGAAAACGTCCGTCCTTGGCACATGTGTTCCTGTCCCGGTGCCTGGGCGGTATTGGAACGCCCTTCAATCCTCGCTACACCTCCCACCCTCCAACAAGTGCCGGCGTAAGAGATTGACGACGGCGGACTTTCGTCATACGAAATTGGGTAAGATGGAGGAGAAGATGCATGGATGTTGAGATCCATCCGAACGCCAAAAAACACTTGACGGAAAAGCAGGTGCTTGGTGCCTGGTTCGCGGTTACTGAGTGCATTCGCCGCGAGTCGGAGGACGAGCCGCCGAGATGGCTTGCCATTGGATGGCTTCCAGATGGTCAAAGTGTGGAACTTGTTGCGGTCGAACTAATTCGTGGATGGCTCATTATTCATGCCCTGTCTCCGGTTCAGAAGAAATTCTGGCAAGAGATCGAGCGAGCTCGGCAGAGGGGTCGATGATGGGCAAGACGTATACGGCCGCTAATGGTCAGGTTGTAACGGATGAAATGATTGACGCGTGGTGCGAGTCGTACGAGCGCGGAGAGTTTCCGGATGGCGAACACACCGTTGGTGGGATCGTGCGTGGACGGCCCCCGCTCTCAGGTGAGGGGACGGCAACGCTGTCGGTCAAGATTCCTCTGGGAATGAAGGAGGCCATTCGTCGACGGGCGGCTGCCGAGGGGATGACGCCAAGTGAGTTTGCCCGTGCGGCTCTGAGCGAAAAACTTCTTGCTGCCGGCTGATGCCTCTGACGTGCCGATTTATAGAACCGAGGCTGTGCTCAAAAACTTTTTTAAAATTCTCGGTTGACCGGAACGCGTCCTTGGTTATACTAATCAAGCCTTGAAACAAGGCACACCTCAAATGGCTGGGTAGCTCAGTTGGTAGAGCAGAGGACTGAAAATCCTCGTGTCAGGGGTTCGATTCCCTTCCCCGCCACCTTGAATTGACTAGGACCTCTGCAAAGGGGTCCTTTTCTTTTATCGAGGGCTCTGCGAAACTGCGTCCCGGAATTTGGCTTCAGAGTGGGATGCGTTTTCCGCTTTGAGGCCGCTTGGGAAAGCGCGACCCGGAATCCGGCGTCAGAATGGGATGTGCTTTCCTTTTGCGGTCTTTGGCGGAAACTGCGTCCCAGATCCCGCGCTCAGAACGGGATGCGCTTTCCGGCGCGTACTTCCGACGTGCGTGCACATCTCGGCGCGCCATCTCGGGCCCGCCCAGATATTCCTCCCGCTTTTGCGCCACTTTACAGACCGTTCGGTCGTCTGTCCGCACGCGCGGGTATACTCAAAACGATACTTTTCCTATGCAATACGATGCAGGCTCGGCCTGCACGATCCGAAGGGGGCAGTGATGGAGAGGATACTCGGCGTTAATCTCTCTGGCTGGTTTATTCCCGAGCCTTGGGTGACCCCGTCGCTATACGCGGCGACCGGTGCATCCAACGCGGCCGAGCTGCAGGAGGCCATGGGCACCGCCGCCTATAACGAGCGCATGCGCCGTCATTACGAGACGTTTGTGAGCGAGGACGATTTCCGTCGCATGGCGCAGATCGGTCTCAATGCCGTGCGTCTGCCGGTGCCCTGGTATGCCTTTGGCTCGCAGGAGTCCGATGCGTCCTACATCTCGGTTGTCGACTACATCGACCGTGCAATTGAGTGGGCTGCCAAGTACGACATCCGCGTGCTGCTTGATCTAGCAACTGTGCCCGGTGGCCAGGGCGATTCCAACGATTCGCCCACCACGCCGGAGGCTGTCGCCGAGTGGCATTCGTCCACTAACGGCCGTCATGTCGCACTCGACGTGCTCGAGCGCTTGGCCGATCGCTACGGCGAGGCTGAGAGCTTGCTGGGTATTGAGCTGCTTGACACGCCGCAGATGAGTGTCCGCAAGAGCCTCTTCACCATGACGGATGGCATTCCTGCTCACTACCTGCGCAATTTCTATCGCGATGCCTACGAGCTCGTCCGTTCGTATATGCCCGAGGATAAGATCGTCGTCTTCTCGTCGTCGGGGCATCCCAGCGAGTGGAAGCATTTTATGCGCGGCGCCAAGTACAAGAACGTCTACATGGACCTTCACCTGTACCATTACCGCGACGAGCATGCGCTCGACATCACGAGCCCCCGCGGGCTGACGACGGCGATTTCGCGTAACAAGCGCGAGCTCAAAGAAGCGATTTCGACTGGGTTCCCCGTGCTGGTGGGCGAATGGTCGGGCGCGGCGATCTTTGCCAACTCGTCGGTTACGCCCGAGGGCCGCAATGCCTACGAGCGCGTGTTTATCGCCAACCAACTGGCTTCGTTTGCGCCGGCTGCCGGTTGGTTCTTCCAAACGTGGAAGACCGAGAAGCGCATTGCAGCATGGGACGCCCGCGCGGCGCTCGGTACGCTCGAGCGCGGCATGATTGAATAGGTTGATATGACGCAAAACAGCGCCCATACGGGCAAACTCTATGTGGTCGGCACGCCCATCGGCAACCTGGGCGACCTGTCCCCGCGCGTTGGCGAGGCGTTTGCCGCCGCCGATGCCATCTGCTGCGAAGACACGCGTGTGACGTCAAAGCTGCTGATGCACCTGGGCATTTCCAAGCCGCTTGTCCGTTGCGACGAGAATGTGATCGCCAGCCGCGCCGCCGGCCTGGTCGACCGTCTGCTGGCGGGGGAGACCCTCGCCTTTGCCTCGGACGCCGGCATGCCGAGCGTGTCCGATCCCGGCCAGGCGCTGGTCGAGGCGGCACGTGAGGCCGATGTGCTCGTCGAAGTTATTCCCGGGCCCTCCGCTTGCGTCACGGCGCTCGTTTCGTCCGGCATTCCCTGTGAGCATTTTTTCTTTGAGGGCTTTTTGGGCCGAAAGCACGGCGACCGCGTGCGTCGTTTGCAGCGCCTTGCCGTGGTTCCCGGCGCACTCATCTTCTACGAGTCTCCACATCGCATCGTGGCGACGCTCGAGGCCGTGGCGGAGGTCTTTCCCCAACGTGAGGTTGCCGTCTGCCGCGAACTCACCAAGCTGCACGAGGAGGTCTTGCGCGGGCCCGCCGCCCAGCTCGCCGAGGAGCTGCGTGCTCGCGGCGAGGTAAAGGGCGAGATTGCGCTGGTCATCGCGCCGCCGAGCGAGTACGAGGAGGCCGGTATCGTGCCGGTTGGCGCCGCGGCAGCGGATCCCGACGAGGCCCTGTGCGAGGATATCCGCGCCGCGCTCGAGGAGGGGGAGCCCGCGTCTGCGGTGGCCAAGCGCCTGTCTCAGAAGTATTCGCGCCGCAAGCGCGATGTCTATGCCATGGTGCTCGATATGCAATAGATGGAGGATATCCAGCCCTTGCGCTAGAATCATCCCCTGTATGCAACGTTTTTCTGGAGGATAAACCCCATGGATCAAAGCAAGCCTTCGTTCTTTATCACGACGCCCATCTACTACGTCAACGCCGATCCGCACCTGGGCACGGCTTATTCCACCATCATCGCCGACGTTCAGGCCCGTTATCGTCGCTCCGCCGGCTATAACGTCAAGTTCCTGACCGGCATGGACGAGCACGGCGAGAAGGTCGCCGAGGCCGCAGCCAAGCACAACATGACGCCGCAGGAGTGGACCGACAGCCAGGCCCCGCACTTCAAGGAGCTTTGGAGCAAGCTCGAGATTTCCAACGACGACTTCATCCGCACCACCGAGCCGCGCCAGCATCATGCCGTGCAGTACCTGTGGGAGCGCATGAAGGAGTCCGGTTACCTGTATAAGGGCAGCTACGACGGTTGGTATTGCGTGCCTGACGAGACCTACTTCACCGATACGCAGGTCCAGAAGGGCGACGAGGAGTACGGCAGCGTCGGCCAGCACCTGTGCCCCGACTGCCACCGTCCGCTTGAGCGCGTGCAGGAGGAGTCCTACTTCTTTAAGCTTTCCGCCTTCCAGGACAAGCTGCTCAAGCTCTATGACGAGCACCCCGACTTTGTCGAGCCTGCGTTCCGCATGAACGAGGTTCGCAGCTTTGTCGAGGGCGGCCTTAACGACCTATCCGTGAGCCGTACGAGCTTTGACTGGGGCATTCAGGTCCCGTTTGACGAGGGCCACGTGACGTATGTGTGGTTCGATGCGCTGCTCAACTATATGACGGCCGTCGGCTACGGTGTCGACACCGACGAGGCGCGTGCCGAGCTGGCCTATCGCTGGCCCGCGCAGTTCCACATCGTGGGTAAGGACATCATCCGCTTCCACTGCGTCATTTGGCCCGCCATGCTCATGGCCATTGGCGAGGCCCTGCCCGAGCACGTCTTTGCCCACGGCTTCCTGACCGTGCGCAATGCCGAGACTGGCAAGGCCGAGAAGATGTCCAAGAGCCGCGGCAACGCCATCGCTCCGCAGGACGTTATCGACATGCTGGGCGTCGAGGGCTATCGCTACTACTTCATGACCGACGTCGTCCCCGGTACCGACGGCGCCATCAGCTTCGACCGCATGGAGCAGGTCTACAACGCCGACCTGGCCAACAGCTGGGGCAACCTTATCTCGCGTTCGCTCAACATGAGCGGCAAGTACTTTGACGGTTGCGCGCCCGCCAAGCCCGCATCGTTCGATGCGTTCGACAACCCGTTGGCAAAGATTGCCGATGGCCTGGTCGATCGCTACATGGCCAAGATGGACGTGCTCGATTATGGTGGAGCTAAGGACGAGGTCATGGAGCTCATCCATGCCGCCAACCACTACATCGAGGACTCCGAGCCCTGGACGCTTGCCAAGGACGAGGCC
>CATZKS010000012.1 GCA_958421035.1 uncultured Collinsella sp.
AGGAGTCGCGTGCAGGGCGAGAATCAACGTTTCCATGGACTACCCCCTCAGCTCGGACAGGTCGCGCGCATCGAGCGAGTGGGAGTCGTCCCAAATGCGACGCACGACGATGGACATGATGATGACGGCAAAGATGGCGTCGGTGGCGATACCGATCTCGATGATCTCGGGAGCGGTGGGGGCCAAAAGCGCGAGCGTCACATGGCTGCCGTTTTCCATAAGGCAGTATCCAAAGATCTGCTTCATGATGTTGCGCTGCGAAATGATGCAGGTGAGGCCCACAAAGAAGTGAGCGAAGCTAATAGCGAGCGCAGGCGTTGCGACCTCGGCCGTGGGCAGGCTGATCTGCGTCACGACGGCAAAGCAAATCGCGACCTCGACGGCGATGATGCAAATGGCCCACGCGGGCTTAAGGCCGGCCTTGAGCGATGCGTCGCTCGGCTCACCCATCTTCTTGTATGCGCGGTTGAGGATATAAGGGACCAGGACGACCTTAGTGATAAAGGCAGATCCAGCCCACATAAGCAGCTCCTGCGCACCGGTGGTGACACCGAGCGTGGCGAGAAGCCCCACGAGCACCAGCGACTGCACCGCATACCAGTGGATGGAATGTTTGATGTTCTTGGAGACAACCACCATGGTGGACGTGACGATCAGAAGGCCGCCAAGGATGTTGACGATCGAATAACCCATGTCGTTCTACCTCCTAACCGATCCAGCTGGCCGAAAGCGGGCCGCTGACGATGACCATGATGATGAGCACGATGAACACGAACGCCATCGCGCGGGGAAGCGGGGCTCCCGCAGCGACCTCTTCGCTCGGCTCGCCGGGCAGGCAATAGCCCATCCACTTGAGGAACCAGGCGAAGGTGGCGACGGTCTCGGCGACCATGATGCACACGAGCACCAGGATCGCGACGTTGCCGGCACCCACAGAGAAGCCGCCGGCGATGATCTGGAACTTCGAGAAGAACGTGTTCATGGGCGGCACGCCGGCAATGGCGAGCGCCGCGACACCGAAGCCCACGCCCGAGATCGGGTACTTCTTTACGATGCCGCGAAGCTTGGGCAGCATACGCGTGCCGAGCGTAAAGGAGAACGAACCGGCGATCAGGAAGAACAGCGTCTTGGCGAAAGCGTGGTTAAAGATGTGGCACACGGCGCCATCAAAGGCCAGCTGGCTGCCAAAGACCGAAAGGCCCAGACCAAAGAACACATAGGAGAGCTGGGCGATCGTGGAGAAGGCCAGCAGGCGCTTCATGTCCTTTTGCGGCAGGTACATAAGGAAACCAAAGAGCATGGTGACCATGGCGTCGATAATGGCGACCCAGCCCACGATCTCGGGAATCTCGCCGGCAGAGACGAGTGCGCGCGCGAACACGCACACGCCGACCTTGACCATCGAGGCGCCATGCAGGTAGGCCGAAACAGGCGTCGGGGCCTCCATGGCCGAAGGCAGCCACATGTACATGGGGACCTGCGCGGACTTGGCCCAAGCGGCAAAGAGCACCAGCAGAAGGACGATAGCCTTGAGCTTGGCGTCGAGGCCGGCAATCGCGGTAATGGCGAAGGTACCGGTATGGGCAAACACGATGGCGGCACCCAGATACAGGCCGAGCGCACCGATATGCGTAATGATCAGAGCCTTCATGCCGGCCTTCTTGGCCGTAGGCGTCATGTAGTAGCTAATGAGGCCCCAAGAGCACGCACCCGTGATCTCAAAGAACACGAGCTGGCCCAAAAGGGTCGAGCTGTACACGAGACCGGCCATGGCGCCGATGAAGGTCGCGAGGTACGCGTAGAAGCGACGACGCGGTGCGTCGGGATGCTCACGGTTATTCTCGCTCATATAGGGAATCGAATAGATCACGACAAGCAGGCCGATACCCACAAAGGCGGGCGCGAGCAGCGTGCTCATGCGATCGAAGGTGAATCCCATGACGAGGGTCTGCCCAAACGAGATCAGGGGGACCTGCGTGTCGGGCATGCCGGCGCCAGCGAAATTCGCGGCGAGGGCGATGGTGCAGACCGTCGAGACGGCGGCACCCAAAACGCTGAACCACTTGGCGTACGGACGGGGGAACAGGGCGACGAGCACCGAGGCCACCATCGGGGCCGCGATAGCGACCAAGCCGAGAAGGGACAGACTGACTGCAAATGACATTGTTTCTCCCTTCTCCTACACGCCGACGACCACGAAGACAAACGCCAGAACGGCGATGCCCACGACGGCCCAGGTCTGATTGCCAAGCACCTTAAAACGCGAGCGCGAGCAGGAGTTCTCGATCACGCCGCATACGACAAAATCGATCAGGCACTTCACCAGGAAGATGACTGCACCCAGAACAGCGGCGGCGCCCACGGTCGCGGGCTCGCCCCAGGGGACGAAGATCGCGCAGAACCAGGCGACGACCAGGACCTGCTTCATGGACATGGCGAGCTTGGCCATCGCAAGCGACGGGCCGGAAAGCTCGGCGAGCGGGCCCTCCTGAAGCTCCTGCTCGGCCTCGGCCTGATCAAACGGCAGCTTGCCGAGTTCCATGTAGCAGGCAATCGCAAAGGCGATGCCGTCGAGGATTACGGCGACCGGCGCGTCGATGGCGCCCGTCATGATGTGCTGACCCATGGTGGCGATGTCGGTGGAACCGCACACCAGGGCGGCGGCAAACAGCGCCAGCAGCATGGACGGCTCGATGAGCACGCTCATGAGCAGCTCGCGGACGCCGCCGATACCGGCGTAGGCGTTGGACGAATCCACGCCGCAGAGGGCGAAGAAGAAGCGGGCGAGCGCCAGGCTGTACATGATGGTGATGGCGTCACCAAAGACCGGGATGGGGCTTTGCGCCGTAAAGAGCGGCAGGCCCATCGCGAGCATAAAGGCGACGGCGAAGAACAGCGGCGGCATAATGCGCAGCGCAAAGCTCGCGTCCTCGCTCTGGGACTCGGGGCGCGCAAAGAGCTTGGCCAGGTCGCGATAGTCCTGCATGATGCTGGGGCCGCGACGGTTGTGCATCTTGGCGCGGATCACGCGGCCGAGACCGGAGAAGAACGGCGCGACGGCCATAACGACCACGCCCTGCAGAACGGCAAGTACGATGTTGTTCATGCTCTCCCCTCCTTAACCCATTTGCACGGCGAGCACGAGGAACACCACGAGTGCCGCGACGATGTAGCAGATATAGATGCTGTAGTTGCCGCCCTCGAGCTTAGTCGCGAGGTCGGCGAGCTTCTCGACACCCTTATGCGGGGCATCGACGAGAACCTTGTCGGGTACGGGCTCCACAGCCTCGGCCACACCGGTGAGCTTCTGGAAGAAGTGCGCGATGGACCAGCAGACGGCCGTGCAGCGGTCGCGCAGCGTGTAGAGCGGCTGCATAAACCAGGACACCTCGGAGGCAAAGGTCGTGGCCACGACGGGCATATGCTCGTTGGGAGCATAGCCGCATGCCCACGGCTGGGACTTCTGCACCTTGCCGACGGTCTTGAGCTTGCGATAACCGCAGGCAAGACCGACGAGCACCACGAGCGCAATGGCGATCGCGGGCGTGGAGGTGGCAGCGCCGGAGTACTGGTTCATGAGCTCCATGCCCTCGGCGGCAAACACGCCACCGTACGGATGCAGCACGGACGCGGCGACATCGACCAGCACGGGCGCGATCACGGGAGCGCCAATGCCCAGCACGACGCAGATGGCCGCGAGCAGGCCCTGCGCAAACACCATGGGGGCGGGAACCTCCTTGGCATTGGCCGCGGCCTCGGAGCGGGGCGCGGAGGCAAAGGAGACGCCATAGGCCTTGACGAAGCACGTGACAGCCAGCGCGCCGGTAATGGCAAGCGCGACGGCAGCGAACACGGCCACGATCATGACGGCCTTGTCGCCCTGCATGGCGGCATTAAACAGCGACTGGTAGGTAAACCACTCGGAAACAAAGCCGTTAAAGGGCGGGATGGCCGAGATGGCAAGCGCGCCAATAAGGAAGCAGATGGCCGTTGCCGGCATACGACGGAACAGGCCGCCCATCTTCTCCATATTGCGCGTACCCGTGGAGTACAGCAGCGCACCGGCGCCCAAGAACAGCTCGCCCTTAAACATCGCGTGGTTAAACGTGTGGTAGAGGGCGGCCATCAGAGCCAGGACGGCGATACCGACCGAGTTGAGCGCCATGGCGGCCATGGAGGCACCGACGCCGAGCAGAATGATGCCGATGTTCTCGACGGAGTGATAGGCCAGCAGGCGCTTGATGTCATGCTCCTGCAGGGCGAAGGCCACGCCGAGAACCGACGAGATCGCACCGAAGACCATGACCATAAGGCCCCACCAGACCTGAACGCCCGAGGCGGAGAGCAGGTCGAGACCAACCTTGAGGATGCCGAAGATACCGATCTTGATCATGCCGCCGGACATGAGGGCCGACACGTTGGACGGCGCCTCGGGATGTGCCTTGGGCAGCCAGCCGTGCAGCGGGATGATACCGGCCTTGGCGCCAAAGCCAAAGAAGGCGAGGACGAAGCACACGGATGCGACCGCGGGGCTAAACTGCGTGGCGCGGAAATCCGCAAAGGCAAACGAGCCGCCGGCGAAGTTGGTCATGGTGAGGAAGCTCGCCATGATGAGCACAAAGCCCACGTGCGCGATCACAAAGTAGAGCCAACCGCCATGGATGGAGTTCTCGTTCTCCTCGATCACGACCAGGAAGTACGAGGTCAGCGACATGAGCTCAAAAGCGACCAGGAACCAAAACACGTTGTCGGCGGTAATGACGAGCATCATGGACGCCACGAAGGTGTTAAAGAAGAAGCCGGCGCGGCCCTTTTTGCCCGGGTACTCATCAAAGTAGTTGAGACCGTAGATCGAACCGGCAAACGCGAGCACCGAGATGAGCGCCACGAACAGGCCGGACAGCTGATTGAGCAGCAGCTGGAAATGGGCAAACGGGAAGAACACGATGGTGTCGACCGACGTGACATCGCCCAGCACGGCCTGGATACCGGCCACAAACGAAAGCACCGCGGCGACGGCGCCGACAAGGCAGCCGGCGGTCTTGGCGGCGTTATCGGCCTTGATCAGCAGAACCGAGGCGAGCGCACCGATGCACGAGACGGCAAGCGATGCGATAAACAGCGTCATGCTATCCATTGTTTACGCTCCCTTCTGCTTTCTCGGACAGGCCCTGGGCCACAGCGGTAGCGTCGACGACCGGACCGTTTTCGATCGAGCGCAGGCGCTTGGCCTCGTCGAGCTCGCGATCGGCCGCGCCGCCCATGACGGTCAGTGCCTTGGTGGGGCACGCCGCCACACAATGCGGGCCGTCCGGATCGAAGGCGCACAGGTCGCACTTGACAGCGCAGGTGTACTGGCCGGGAGCCCACGTAAGCAGGCTGCTCAGGGACTTAGGATACGAAGGCGTCGGGTCGCACATGCCTGCGACACCGGCGATAGACGTGCCATCGGGATGGATGGCTCCGAAGGGGCACGCGATGGCGCACAGCCTGCACCCGATGCACTCCTGCTCCTTGACGTGGATGCGATCGCCATCGTGCTCGATGGCATTCACCGGGCAAACCTCGGCGCAGGGGGCACCCTCGCAATGGTGGCAGGCAAGGGCGGCCGAAATACCGCCGGTCTTCACGAGCGCCAGGCGCGGCGTATCCTGAAGACCCTGCATCCGGTGGGCGTCGGCACAGGCGGACTGGCATGTTCCGCAGCCGATGCACCTCTCCGGGTTGATGTCGATGAAGCGGTTCATCCCCACTTCCTTTCAAAATAACGGGCCGGGCTCCCGAACGTACGGGACGCCCGGCCCAAATAGCCAACGAGAACGGGACTACACGATTTGGTTCACGTGCGTCTCGTCGTCGAACTTGGCGGCGCCGGGCTCAACGTCTTGGGGAGCGGCGGCGTCCACCAGAGCCTGCTTGAGCTCGGTGTACTGACGCTCGACTTCGCCCTCTGCCCAAACCTGGTCGGCAATGGCGTCGACCTGGCAGGCGGAGAACTTGTCCTCGGGCGTATGCGAGACCGGGTCGACCTTGTGAATGGTCAGCTCGTTGCACTTGCCGATCCACCACTGGTAGGTCATGTAGACCGTGCCCTTGTTGATGCGATCGCTCACGTCGGCACGGCTGTATACCTGGCCGCGGCGGCTGTGAATCGAGACGATGTCGCCATTCTTGATGCCGCGCGCCTGGGCGTCCGCGGGATTCATGCGGACAAAGCCGGGCTCGTCGGCAAGCAGCGCCAGCGTCTTGCAGTTGCCGGTCATCGAGCGGCAGCTGTAGTGGCCGACCTCGCGGACGGTGCACAGGATGAGCGGGTACTCATCGTCGGGAAGCTCGGAGGGCGCCTCCCAGTCGTGCGCCATCAGGTTGGCGCGGCCGTCCTTGGTGGTGAACTTGCCACCAGCGAACATGTCGGGCGTACCGTGGTCGTTCACATCGGTGCTCTTGACGGGCCACTGGGCGTAGCCGCCCTCGGGAGCCATCTTCTCGTAGGTCGCGCCCACAAAGTTGGGGCACAGGCTAATGCACTCGTTCCAGATCTGCTCGGTGTTGTCGTAGTGCATGGGATAGCCCATGCGCGTAGACAGGTCCGCGAAGATCTCCCAGTCGTGGCGGCACTCGCCCTTGGGCGGAACGGCCGCGTCAAAGTGCTGGAAGCTACGGTCGGATGCAGTAAAGACACCCTCGTGCTCGCCCCAAGAGGTAGCGGGCAGGATGACGTCGGCGAGCATGGTCGTCTGCGTCATAAAGATGTCCTGGCAAATGAACAGGTCCAGCTCGGAGAGCGTCTTGCGCATACCGGCCGAATCGGGCTCGGTCTGCACCGGGTCCTCGCCGTAGTTGTAGAAGCAGTGCACCTTGCCCTCGTCGACCAGGTGGCCCAGGTCGGTGAGCTTGTAGCCCTCCTCGAGCGGGAGCTTTTCCTCGGGCACGCCCCAAGCCTTGGCAAACTTGGCACGCACTGCCGGGTCGGTGACCTTCTGGTAGCCAGGGTACAGGTTGGGCAGCATACCCATATCGCAGGAGCCCTGGACGTTATTCTGGCCACGCACGGGCGCGAGGCCGGAATTGGGTTTGCCGATCTGGCCGGCAACGCAGGCGATGGAGGCGATGGTGTGCACCGTCTTCAGGTTCTGCTTCTGCTGGCATACGCCCATGCCCCAGCCAATGATGGCAGAGGGCTTCGCCGTGGCGTACATCTCGGCAGCTTGGTGGATCAACGCGGGCTCGACACCCGTGATGTCCTGTACGGATTCGGGAGTGTAGTTCTTGATGGTCTCCCACCACTCGTCAAAGCCGTTCGTATGCTCGGCGACGAATTCCTTGTCGTAGAGGCCATCGTTGACCAAGCAGTTGGCAAAGGCGTTGAGGAACGCAACGTTGCAACCGTTCTTGATCGGAAGGTAAAGATCGGCGATACGCGCGGTTTCGATATGGCGCGGGTCGGCGACGATGATCTTGCAACCCTTTTCTTTGGCTCGCACGATACGCCTTGCGACGATGGGGTGCGAATCGGCAGGGTTATAGCCGAAGAGGAAAATGCAGCCCGCATCCTCCATACCGGGGATGGAGCATGACATGCAACCTGAACCAACCGTGTCCATCAGACCGAGGACAGTAGGGCCGTGTCAAGTACGGGCGCAGTTGTCTACGCTGTGGGTGCCGATGCACGCACGCGTAAACTTCTGCATGACGTAGTTCGCCTCATTGCCGCCGCCTCGCGAAGAGCCGGTGGTCATGACAGCGTTAGGACCATATTCGTCAATTATGGCCTGCATCTTAGATGCGGTGAAATCCAGTGCCTCGTCCCAGCTTACGCGCTCAAGATCCGCGCCCTTAGTGCGGCGGATCATCGGGTGCAGTACGCGAGGAGTCAAGATCTTGGTGTCGTTGATGAAGTCGTAGCCGCTCATGCCCTTAAGGCACAGCTCGCCCTGATTGGTGATGCCGTTGAGCGGTTCGGTACCCACAACCTGGCCGTTTTGGACCAAGAGGTTAAACTGGCAACCGGCGCCGCAGTACGGGCAGATCACTTTATGCTTCTCCATGACACCCTCCTTCCTTTCTCTGCTACCGAATACTCGGTACTTATTTGACAATCATTGGGCCTGTCGCCCGACGCTTACGCCTCGTTTTCGATGGTGGCGCGGGCACGCTCGGCAGTCAGTTCTGCCAGACGCTCCTCGTCTACCAGGGTGAGGCCCTTGGTCGGACACGCCTCGGCACACGCCGGACCGCCGGGACGGTCCACGCACAGGTCGCACTTGAGCACGAAGCTCTTAGTCTGCGAACCCACGCGCACGTCGCCCATCAAGACGGGGACCTGCGTGGTCGCCACGCTCACGGCGCCAAAGGGGCATGCCATGACGCAGCTCTTGCAACCGATGCAGTTGTCCTCGTTGACGCCGATGCGATGGTTCTTTGGATCAAAGAACAAGGCGCCCGTAGGGCAGGCCTTGGCGCACGGAGCGTCCTCGCAGTGGTGACATGCCACCGGCGCGGAAATCTCGTAGGTGCGCGTTACGCGCAAGCGAGGTGCGGCGATGTTGCCGGGGATATCGTGTGCCTCGATGCACGCCGCCATACAGGTTTGGCACCCAATGCAGCGTGAAGAATCAGCCACGACTCGTTTATTGCCCATGTTGTTCACTCCCTCCTGAATCCCATGCCGGAGAGACCCTGTCGACGTTGCCCCGGACCGCCCGTGGTCCGGCATCGGCGTATCGAAGCGCATGCGGCGAAACAGGCGCTTCGATAGAGTTCCTCCAACGATATACAGGCTAAATATACGCAGTTGCAGGTGGCAAACTTGAGCATAGGCCCTGCAATACGGGTGTATTGCAGGGGTTTTGGCAGGTTGGAATTATTCTCTAGAAGCTATAAAGGTGAGTGTATTACATGCGTACACCTCTGAGATTTTTACGCGCTCTCATTTTGAATGTACTACGCTTGTATTCAAGTTAATGGTTATTTACTTGAGCGAAATAAAGTAATAGTTATAAGATACTCGTAATAGTTATAAGATGCTCAGATATCGGCACGTGCCGCATTTGACCGACTCTATTGCACGCTCATTAAGGGGGCCAGTGATGTCATCGACGCAAAAACGAGCCATCCTGCAGGTGCGCATTCGCGAAGAGGACAAACAGCATGCCGAGCGCCTCTACGACGCCATGGGCACATCGCTCGCCGAGGCTGTCCGCCTTTTTGTCGCGCAGAGCATTTTGATGCGCAAGCTTCCCTTTCAGCCGGTCGCCGTGCGCTCAAAGGACGGCACCGCCGCCTATGGATCGCTCAAAGCATACGGAGATCCCAATCGCCGCTCCGAGGAGCGCAATGCCTGGATTGAGTACCTTGCTACAAAAAGCGACGATTCGATTTTGGGTCCCGAGGAAGTAGATATCCATGAGTAGCACCATCATCGACGAGACCGTCATCCTACGCTACCTGCTTGACGACGACGAAGTTCTGTCACCGCGTGCTGCCAAGGTCATCGCCACGCGCACCGCTCGCGTCTACCCCGAAATCATCACACGCGTCGTGGTCACGCTGCGCGACGTCTATAAGGTTCCCCGCGTTGAGATTGCTGCGGCCTTGAAAAGGCTGCTCGATGACGTCATGGTCGACGAGCCCACCGTTGTAGCCCTTGCCGTCAAACTCTTTGGCAAGACCCATATGGACTTTACCGACTGCCTCCTCGCAGCCCGAACCGCCATCTACAACGATGATGTCGTGAGCTTTGGCAAGCCCATCGTCCAAGGCATGATCGATTACCGTCGCAAGCGCCAAACCGCAGCCGAAGCTCGCGACCGCGTCGCCGAAGCCCGCAGCCGAAGCACCGACTCCACCATCGACAAGCTCCGCCACCAATCCCGCCACTAACCGACAGGCAACGGCATCGCCCGCCACTCAGCCCCATCCCCTCCTAAGTTGCGGTGAAATACGGACTGTTTCATGCCTTTAAAGGCCTCAACAGTCCGCATTTCACCGCAACTTATTGAAGGTTGGCTGCAAATGATTTCAATATCGGGAGTCGGCGTAGGGTTTTGTTGTCGGAATGCCGCAACCGCGCATCATAGCGCCAAACTCTTCGACATCATATGTGTCCGAGAGTTTGAAATGAATGACGTTATGACCCATGGCGCGCAAGTTCGCATCGCGCAATAAGGCGGCTCGATAGGTTTTTGCCGCAGCATGTTCCAAATCTTTTTGAGTTTCGTCCTCAAACTTACCCAAACCATGAAGCTCTGCCAACATCCATGACCCATCTGGCATCTGCCAACCATAATCTGCCAGATAATAGCCGGCGCTTCCTGGCCGAGCAATCTCAACCTGAAGCTCAGGCGCAGCGACGCCAGCAAGGATCATTGCCGCTCGCGCCTCGGACTCTCCCCCGTTATCCGACCTTCCGTCCATATACTCGAACACGCCAAACGCACGGGAGATGCCATGCAAACCGCGGCAATTGGCCTGCGCATACGCACGCAGCTCCTCGCGGTCGACATCATACTCGCGAGCCAATCCATCGACGTAGCCAAGCGCATACCGAAATGCACTCGTGCGGGCAATATCGACCACCGTCCGATAGGGGTCTGTCAGCGTAAACGGGCCGAGCCGCCATACCTCACCCGGGCGCCATCGACGATACTCAACGAACTCATATGTATCGCGCCTGGAAGATCTCGGCAACAACATCTGAACGGCATTAAGCAGCGAGTAAGCGGAGCCGATACCGTACAGCAGTGCCGCCGTTGAACCGCAGAAAATGGCATCCGGCTCGACGGCCGCAATAGCAGATGCAAGCTGGAAAATGCGGGCTTCCACGTCAAGGTGGTTCCAATAAACAGGATCGGCGTACACATGGTTATAGAGTCGAATTAAAAGTTCTTCTTGCATAAGCTCACGCGCGCGCCGCTCATCCCAAGGATCAATCGTTATCAATAGCTGCTCGTCATGATGAATCCCGAGAGTGGAAAACAGCATCTTGGCATATGACTGCGGAAAATGTTTGCCTTTATCGAGCATGGCCAACCCCCATAACCATCACGGCGGAGAGAATACCATTACGCTATCGCATGCTTCCGTCCGCAGGCCTTGCCAAAAGCTGACCAAAAGCTTGACGTCGCAGGTCAAGGCTTCAAAAAATATTTCCACTCTCGGTAGACGGTCGCTACGACCCTCCCAACGGCATCAAAATCCAACCTTACAAATAGTTGCGGTGAAATACGGACTACATGGGCCATAAAAGCCGAAAAACAGTCCGTATTTCACCGCAACTTAGGTGGGGCGTGGGGCGGCATCGATTCCCGTCACCCGTACACTTACGAAAACGGCTCTGAGTCCCAAAAGGAACCAGAGCCATTCATCTATCCTATGGAGCGGGCGACGGGAATCGAACCCGCGTCATCAGCTTGGAAGGCTGGGGTTCTACCATTGAACTACGCCCGCAAGATATGGTCGGGACGACAGGATTTGAACCTGCGACATCCTGCTCCCAAAGCAGGCGCGCTACCAAACTGCGCCACGTCCCGAAGGTGTTGAGCAGCTAAGGTCTAAACCTTGCGTGTCCCAAAGCGAAGGAAATTATAGGGGAGACTCCCCGCCTGTGCAAGCGCAGAAACCCTAGCTCCTCGAATGTGCGACAAACTGGCTATGAACCAGACCGATCACAAACGCCACCACAGCAACCGGTGCCCACGCAGCACCGATATCTGCCAGCGGTAATGCATCGAACGGCAGCCACACGCCCGCAAAGAACGCGTCGCGGACCGAAGTGATTACGCTCTGCACCGCGACAACGCCGCCGACCCAGACCCACACCTGCGGATGTGCGTCGCAAAAGCCGTGAACCAGGCCCATAAGTACCAGCACGATGGCAACGGGGTACAGGGCATTGAGCATGGGCACCGAGAACATGAGGATCACGTCGAGGCCCACGTTGGAGAGCACGCACGAAAACGCTGCGAACACAAAGGCGAGAATCGCAAAGGGACAGCGCATGGCCTCCTCGGAGGCCTCCGCTCCCCCTTTAACCACATACGTCTCGCAGAAGTAACGCGAGCAGCAGCTGATAAGGCCAATGCACACGTTCATGCAGGCAAGGAAGAAGATGGCGAAGACCACAACCGTGCCGGCAAGACCAAAGTGCATGGAGGCAGAGTGGGCAAGGATGGCGGCGCCGTTGGTGGCATCGGGCATCACGGTGCTGAGCTGCGTGCCGGCAAGCGCCAGGCCGCAGTAGATGATGGTCATGAGCACGCCGGCGATCACACCCGAACGCGAGATCTCAAAGGCCACGCGCCTATCGTCGGTAACGCCGAGCTCATGGATGGTCTCGGCGATGATGATGCCAAAGGCGAGCGACGCGAGCAGGTCCATGGTCTGGTAGCCAGTCAAAAAGCCCTGCACGGCAGCACCGGCATTGTAGGGAGCCTGCGGCGCGGCAGCGGGACCCAACGGCGAGACCACGGCGGCACCCACGACCAACACGATGAGCGCAATGAGCGCGGGGCCCGTAATGCGGCCGAGCACGCGCGTGATGACGCCCGGACGCAGTGTGAGCGCAAACGCGACCACGAAGAACCCGATGGCAAACACCAGGCGAGCCGTGCCGAGCGAGACGCCCTCGGGCAGCAGCGGCACCAGCATCTCGAAGGCCGTGGAGCTCGTGCGCGGAATAGCCAGGCACGGGCCGATGGCCAGATACACCGCCGCGACAAAGAACTCACCGAACTTGGGGTGCACGCGGCCGGCAAGCTCGCGCGCCGTTCCGGCAAGCGCCACGGCGATAAAGCCCATGACGGGCAGGCCGATGGCGGCGATGAGAAAGCCGAGCATGGCGACCGGCGTGGCAGAGCCTGCCTGCAGCGCCAGCAGTGGCGGAATAATGAGGTTGCCGGCGCCAAAGAGCATCGAGAACAGGGCGATGCCGACGGTAACGACATGGCCGGAGCGCAGACCGCGCGGAGCGGATGAGGCCATAGGCACACCTTTCAGGTCGAAACAAAAACGGGACGGGCAAAATACCCGTCCCGCAAGTATAAACGGTCTAGCAGCTTTAGCAGGCTAAATCGCGCAAAGCGTCGATCGCGGTGTCGACTTCTTCGGCCGTGTTGAAGTAACCAAACGAGAAGCGAACCACGCCCTGGCGCTCGGTTCCCAGCGCGCGGTGCATGAGCGGAGCGCAATGGGCGCCGGGGCGCGTCGCAATCCCCCACCCTTGCATGAGCGCGTCCGAGATCTCGGCAGAGTCGATATCACCCACGTTGAGTGAGACGATCGCCGAGCGCACGGGCTGGTCAAACGCACCGTAGAGCGCAATGCCGGGGATTTCGCGAACACCGGCGAGGAAGCGCTCAGCCAGCGCGCGTTCGCGAGCTGCAATCGTCTCCACCCCGCCCTGGGCCTCGATAAAGTCGAGACCAGCGGAAAGGCCCGCGATGCCATGGCCGTTGAGCGTGCCTGCCTCAAGGCGCGTGGGCCACTCAAGCGGCTGCAGCGCATCGAAGCTGTGCACGCCCGTGCCGCCCATGGCCCACGGAGCCACGTCAATGCCCTCCGCCACGGCCAGGCCGCCGGTCCCCTGCGGACCCATGAGCCCCTTGTGGCCGGTAAAGCACACCACGTCGAGCCCCATGGCGCGCATATCGATATGCGCCGTGCCGGCAGACTGTGAGGCATCGACGATCGCAAGCGCGCCGACCGCATGGGCCATGGCAGCTACGCGTGCAATGTCGACCGCGTTGCCGGTCACATTGGAGGCGTGCGTCACCACCACGGCACGCGTACCGGGCGTGACCAACCGCTCGAGCTCGTCGTAGTCGAGCACGCCGCTCGCATCGCAACCCGCATGCTCAACTGTCACACCCTGCTCCGTCGCCAAGCGATTAAGCGGACGTAGCACAGAGTTGTGCTCGAGCACCGTCGTGACCACACGGTCGCCGGGGCGCACCACGCCATTGATGGCGGTGTTGAGCGCCGCCGTAGAGTTGGGCGTAAAGCACACATGGTCCGCCCTCGGGCAACCAAAAAGGCGCGCGAGCTTAGCGCGACAGCCGTGGATGGTACGCGCCGCGTCGAGCGCACCCGACGTGGCGCCGCGCCCGGCATTGCCGAGCGAGCACATCGCCTGCGTCACGGCATCGATGACCGTCTGCGGCTTGTGCATGGTCGTCGCCGCGTTATCCAGGTAGATCATCACACGACCTCCCACATATCAATCACGGTAAAGCCCTCGGTGGAGACGCCCGCCGCGGCAAGCTCGCCGCGCAGCAGGTCCTCATCGGCAGGCAACGCCTTCCACGCCAGACCGCAGCCGGCAGCGACCTCCCCGGGCACGGGAATCGTTCGCCCGGGAAGGCCGCGCTCGATGCACAGGGACTCGCAGCCCATGGCGGCCGCCGTGGTGGGAAACGTGATGACAAGCGCCGGGCGCTTCTCCCTCATGGCAACTCCAACCAACACGCTACGGGCGCACGACGCGCACGGCCTGCTCCATCTTCTCCACGATCACGTACATGTTGGTGACCTCGCCCACCGCAAGCTGGTCTTTAATGCCATAGTGGTCCAGGCAGGTACCACAGGTAAGGATCTCGACACCCTGCTCGGCCAGGCCCTTCAGGTCGTCGAGCACCGGAGAACCCTCTACGGTGAGCTTGGCGCCGCCGTTGTAGAACAGCATGGTTGTGGGCAGCTCCTCCTGCTGCGTCACGGCAAAGATGAAGGCCTTCATGAGCTTGTGGCCCAGCTCGTCGTCGCCGCGGCCCATGCAGTCGGTGTAGACGGAAATGACGAGCTTGCCCTTGCCGGCGCTGGCATCACAGAAGGCAGCGCCATCCTGCTCGGGATCAGCCACGACAACGGCGTCAGAGGTCGCCACGGTCACGTGCCACTCGGCGTCAGAAACCTTCTCGACCGAGGCCGTGCAGCCCTTCTCCTGCGCCATCTTGGAGATGTTCTTGACGGCGGTCTCGTTATCGACCGAGGTCACGACAACGCCCTCGCCATCGAGCTGCTTCAGGGCTTTAAGCGTCTTGACGACGGGCAGCGGGCAGGCATCGCCCATGGCATTGACTTCAATTTTGGTAGACATAGCAAATTCCTTTCGAAAGAACCGTTCTAGAGAACGGCAAACAGTTACATAAACGTGCGCGCTAGCGAACAACGCGGACGGCAGGACCGCCCGGCTCCGCCTCGCACACGCGCCCGACAACGGCCGCGATGCGCCCCTCGGCATCCAGGCGACGCGCAAGCTCATCCACATCGGCGTCAGGAGCCGCGATGAGCAAACCACCCGACGTCTGCGGATCGTACAGCGCATCGAGCATGCCCGGCTCCAGGTCCTCGTCGGCAGCCACACGCGGGCCAAAGAAGTCCTGGTTGCGGTAGGCACCGGCGGGGATAATGCCCAGACGCGCCATGTCGAGCACTTGATCAAAGAGCGGCACCGCTCCCGACGCAAGCTCAATCTGCACGCCCGAGCCCTCAGCCATCTCGCACGCATGCCCGATAAGGCCAAAGCCCGTAATGTCGGTGCATCCGTGAAGCTCGAGTCCCTCGGCCAGACGAATCGGGGCCTCGTTGAGGGTGCGCATCGAGTCAAACATGGCTGCGGCCTCGTCCTGCTCGATAAGCTCGCCCTTAGTGGCCGTGGTGATGATGCCCGAGCCGATCGCCTTGGTCAGCAGCAACGCATCGCCCACGCGAGCACCGCTGTTGGCGAGCATGCGGTCGAGCGCGACAAACCCGCTCACGGACAGGCCGTACTTGGGCTCGTCGTCGTTGATGGTGTGGCCGCCCGCGATGGAGCAACCCGCCTCGACGCACTTGTCGGCGCCGCCCGCCAGAATCTGACCGGCAACCTCAACGCCCAGACAGCTCGGGATGCACAGCAAGTTCATGGCATGGCTCGGCCGCCCGCCCATGGCGTAGATGTCCGACAGTGAGTTTGCCGCGGCAATCTGGCCGAACAGAAACGGGTCGTCGACCATCGGTGGGAAGAAGTCGATGGACTGCACGAGCCCCAGGTTCTCCCCTACGCGGAAGACGCTCGCATCGTCGGAGGTATCGAACCCCACGAGCAAGTTGTCGTTATGCACATTGGGCAAATCGCCCAGGACCTGGGCGAGGGCTCCGGGAGCCAACTTAGCGGCTCAACCGCTCGCGGCCGTCATGGACGTGAGCCTCATGGTGTCCTTAGCCATACGAACCCCCTTCCATCAAATCAACGACTTTAAGTATACGCCCCAGGCACGCTTCCCAAGAGACCGCCGACGGCTCGAACGTCGAAGGCGGCGCCGCAAGCGCCTGCGCGATAGCATCTGCCAGCGCGCGCTCAAACAGCGGAAGGTCGGCCGCCACGGGCGTGTCGACATCCGTCATACGCGGCGACGCCACCCACGTCACGGGAGCACCGGGAAGCATCGCCTCCATCCAGGGACGAACGCCGGGCAAATCGGTCGCCACAACTTTGCAGCCGCACGCGAGGGCCTCGATCGTCACGAGCGGCAGACCCTCGTAAAACGAAGGCAGCACAAAGACGTCGGAACTGCGGTAGGCACGCACGAGTTCATCGCTATCCAGGCGCCCCGCCAGCGTCACCGGCACATCCGAAGCCGCGGTCAAGCGCTCGATACGCGCGTACTCGGCATCGTCCCCGCGGCCGCCCACAAGTACCAAGCCAGATGGGCGGACGCCATCGTCAATCGGCAATGACACAGCTCGAACCAGCGACTCGACGCCCTTTTTAAAGCAAATCTTACCCACGTACACAAGCGATCCCGGCTGCCTCGCCACGCTTGCGTCGCGGCAGAAGACGCGATGGTCGTAGCCCGTCCCAATCACGTGGATACGATCGGCATCGACGCCGCACACCAGGCCAATCTGTTCAGCCTGCTCAGCATGGAGCGCAAAGACGGCATCGAGCCGACGAACCGCGCGTACGATGCGATCGCGTTCGAGCGCATGCGAACGCAGCTGGCGAAGGTCGGTCGAATGGCACACGGCAACAACCGGAACGCCCCGGACGCACTCGCGCGCCAATGCGGTCACCAGATACAGGTGATGGCAAAGCACCAGATCGGGCCGAAACTCAGCCACCGCCCGATCGATTGCAGCAGCAAATGCCCGCTCAAATGCCTTGAGCATCGAAGGCGTCAGGTCACGATAGCGTGTGGAGGGATAGGGCATGACATCGGACATACCGCAGATGGGAAACGGCAGCTCGGGCGACTCGAACGGTACGGCAAACACGGCAGCACGCCGGTCCAGCTCGCCTTGGGTATCACCCGGTGCCGCGCCGCAAAGCACGGCGGCGCGATGCCCCGTCTCAATCTGCTCGCGCACAAGCGCGGCAAGGTAGGTGCCACTGCCGGTGCTATCTGGTTTTTGTGCCGAGATATTGAGGATGCGCATGTCGCGGTACACCCCTAGGCCAAGGCGGCGGCGCGGACAGCCGCGCCGATCGCTCCGGCAAAGCGAGCCTGGGGCGAGGTGGTCACCGGCGACCCCAGTAGCTCGCCCAACCGCTCCACCACATAGGCGTTCTCGCACAGGCCACCGGTCAGGTAGTACGGGGCGCCCGCGGCCTGCCCGGCCATGGTCGCCACGCGCGAGACCACGCTGTCGATCACGCCACGCGCAATGTTCTCGCGCGGCTCACCGCGACCGATCAGGCTGATGACCTCGCTTTCGGCAAACACGGTGCACATGCTGCTGATCTTGGTGGGCTCGCCGGAACGCGCCAGGTCGGCCATCTGCTGCTGGGAAATGCCCAGGCGGTCGGCCATGATCTCCAAAAAGCGCCCCGTGCCGGCGGCACACTTGTCGTTCATGGCAAACTTGGACACGCGGCCGCCTTTAAGCTGAATGACCTTGGTGTCCTGGCCGCCCACGTCGATCACGGTGCCGTGGTCGCCAAACAGGCACACGGCACCGGTGCCGTGGCAGGAGATCTCGGTCACGACCTTGTGCGCATAGGGCACGGCGACACGGCCGTAGCCAGTCGCGACCACGCGAACATCGTCGCCCGTCACGTCATAGCCCGCCGCTGCCAGTGCCTCGCGCAGCCGCTCGGAAGCATCGACCGAGGAGAACCCGGTTGGCTGCACGCACGTCCACGCCACCGAACCCTCCCCATCGACCACAGCAGCCTTAGCCGCCGTAGACCCGATATCGATCCCGATCCCTATCATGGCTCTCTCCCAATCCAAACATCAAAGGTAGCGGCGCGTTCAGGCGCCTTAGCTCTAGGTTTCTCAGGTGCCGGAGATTGCCCCGAAAGAGGAGCGCAGCGTACTTTGGGTACGCAAGCGACGGTTTGAGGGGCAAGATCCGGTGCCTGAGGAAGCTAGAGGGTTTCGATAAAGGCGGCGATGCGGGTCTCAATCTGGCCCATGTCGCCGTTGCTGTAGTCAGTCTCGATCTTCATGTACGGAATACCCGCACCCTCGACAGCCTCCTGCATGCGCGCACTCTCCACGTTAAAGGTGTGGCATGCCTGCAGCACGCTCTCCACCACGCCATCGACGTGATACTTCTCGCACATGGCCAGTGTATTGTCCATACGACCGTCGTTGGGCGTCATGACCGAGCAGTTGATATCCAGGTAGCGGTCGGCGATGGCGCGCAGGATGTCGGGAGCCTCCGGGTCGATCATCATGGCAGCCGTGCGCTCGCCTGAGCAATCGTCCATACACACGACCACGCCGCCGTTGGACTCGATGGTACGACCGATCTTGTTGATCACACCGCCCACCGGGCAGCCGGTGATCAGAATGCGCTTGGCGTCTGCCGCGACCGGGCGCTCGCCCGCGTCGTAGGCCTCGCGCAGCTTGGCAACCTTTTGCTCCAGCTGCTGCGTATAGGCCTCGATATCAAAGCTAAACGTACCGGCAAACATGGTGCTCATCAGGTCGACGCCGCTCATAGCCGCCGGCTGATTGGCCTGCAGCGCAAACATGTCGAGCTGGGCCGCACGCAAGCGGTTGCGACGACGGACGGCAGCGCGCAGGTCATCGTCGGTAATCGTGATGCCGTAGAAGCCCTCGAGCTCCTCCTTGAGCAGGCGGCACTCCTCGTACCAACCTTCACGCTCGTAGGCGCGATCGCGACCCTGCGGAAGATGCAGGATGTGCGTACGCTTGAGCTCATTGAGTAGTTCGTACATCTTCTTCTTGCCGTCGCAGGTGGTCTCGCCGATGATCATGTCGCTAAAGTACGTAAACGGGCACTTTTGCGAATAGGCAAAACCGTACGTCGACTTGATGAGCGGACACAGATTTGCCGGCAGCACCTTCTCGGCCTCGGGAATCACCTCGTCGGATGTGCCGCACAAGGCCACACTTGCAGCGCCCGCGGCATCGATAATCTCGAGCGGCGTATAGCTGCACAAAAAGCCGACCAGGCGATTGCCGGCCTGTTTGTAATCCTTGACGCGAATAAACGCCGCCTTGCGCTGCTCGTTGAACTCCTCAAACGTTCGCGGCAACGGCTGTTCCTCGATTTCGGCCATAGTAGTTCCCCTCTCTTGTACCGATATACCGACAATTAAACAACAAACCCACGCCATACCCAAAAGGAAGCATCCTCTAGGGAATGGCGTCGATAAGCTCCTGCGTATACGGATCGCTCGGATGCGCGATCACGTCCTCGGCCGCGCCTTCCTCGACAAGACGACCGTGGTAGAGCACACCAATCCGGTCGGACATATGCCGAACCACACGCATATCATGCGTGATAAACAGCAGCGCCACGCCCGTCGTGCACTGCAGGTCGCGAAGCAAGTTGAGCACTTGGGCCTGAACGGACACGTCAAGCGCCGAGACCGGCTCATCGCATACCACAAGGCGCGGCTCGCAAATAAGCGCCCGTGCCAGATTGAGACGCTGACGCTGTCCACCCGAAAGGTCATGCGGATAGCGGTCATAATGCTCTGCCAGAAGACCGACCGAGGCCAGGGCCGAGAGCGCGCGCCCATGGCGCTCATCCGCATCGCGCACGCCGGCGATAATCAGCGGCTCCTCCAAAATGCGGCCGACACGGTTGCGCGGGTCAAAAGCCGTAGAGCTATCCTGGAATACCAGCTGGATCTCGCGGCGAAACGGCTTGCGTTCGTGCTCCGACATCGTGGCGAGGTCGTGCCCGCGATAGACAATCGAGCCAGAATCCGCACGTTCGAGACCACAGATCAGGCGTCCAGTCGTCGACTTGCCCGATCCGGATTCGCCAACCAGGCCATAGACCTCGCCCGGCGCGATCTCAAACGACAGATCGTCCACGGCGGTAAAGACCTGACGCTTAAAACCTGAGCCCGGCATGGGATACGTTTTAGTCAGATGTGAGACCCTAAGCAGGGCTTCGCTATCAACAGCCATGGCACTCCCCTTTCTCGACAAGCCAGCATTTAGACCGGTCGCACGCATTCACGGCAACCAGCGGAGGCTCCTGTGCGCGGCAACGCTCGTCCGCCCGGGCGCAACGAGGCGCAAAGCGGCATCCACAGGGTATTGCCGTAAGCGGCGGCACTGTGCCCGGAATATCCGCCAACGTGTCAACTCGCTCGCCTTCGAGCGGCGGAATGCTCGCGATGAGCCCCTGGGCATACGGGTGGCTCGGGCGCTCCATAAGGCCGCAGGCGTCGATCTCTTCTACGATTTGGCCCAGATACATGACGTGCACGCGCGAGCAGATGCTCGTGACGACACCCAAATCATGGCTGATAAAAAGCACCGCCATGTTCTCGGTGCGGTTGAGGTCGCGCAGTAGGTCGAGGATCTGCTTTTGGGTGGTGGTGTCGAGTGCCGTGGTGGGCTCATCGGCAATCAGCAGTCGCGGATGACCGGCAAGCGCCATGGCAATCATCACGCGCTGGCGCATACCGCCGCTAAAATCGCCCGGATACATGTCGAAGCGAGCCGCGGCATCTCGAATTCCCACACGCTCCAACAGCGATAGAGCCTCGTTGCGGGCTTCGCGTCGGCTCACCTTACGGTGGGCCCTCACCGCCTCGATAACCTGCGCGCCCACCGTCATGACGGGGTTGAGTGAGGACAACGGGTCCTGGAAGATCATGGCAATATCGCAGCCGCGCACCTCGCGCATGCGCTTGAGCGGGCGCGCGAGCAGGTCCTCCCCGTCAAAGAGAATCTGACCGGTATAGGCCATCTTCTGTTCATGCTCCAATAGGCGCATGACACTCTGGGCAAACACCGACTTACCGCAGCCGGACTCGCCGACAACACCAACGATCTCGCCGGCATCGATATGTAGGTTGAGTTTGTTGACGGCTTCCAGCGCGTTGCCATCGCGGCCCACAAACGAGATGCAGAGGTCGCGCACGTCCAAAAGATGTTCGCTCATGGGCTAGTCCTCCTTGGTCTTGGGGTCGAGGGCGTCGCGCAGGCCGTCGCCGGCAAGGTTCAGCGAAAGCACGCTCGCGATGATGGCCGCTGCCGGGAAGAAGATCATCCACGGGGCTTTGCGCATCACGTTCTTGCCCGCCTGCAGGATGTTTCCCCAGCTGGCGTCGGGCGCCTTGATACCCAGGCCCAGAAACGAGAGGGCGGCCTCAGAGAGCACGGCCTCGGCAAAGACGAAGGTCGCCTGCACCAGGAAGGGCGCCATAACGTTGGGCACGATATGCAGCCACACGATGCGCGCGGTCGAGGCGCCCTGCACGCGCAGGGCCTCCACAAAGGGCTCCTCCTTGACCACCATCGCGCGCGAGCGCACGATGCGCGCCATGCTGGGCGTATAGACGATGGAGAGCGCGATGATGACGTTCCACACGCTCGCCCCCATCATCGCCATGAGCGCGATGGCCAGCAGCACGCCCGGAATGGACATAAGGCCGTCACAGATGCGCATGAGAATATGATCGAGCCTCTCGTTGTAGCACGCATAGGCGCCGATCACCAAGCCGAGCACACTCGTCGCGAGCGTGACGGCAATGCCAACACCAAGCGACACGCGCGCGCCCGCGATGACGCGGGCAAGCAGGTCGCGGCCAAAGTCATCGCAGCCAAAGGGATGCGCGGGCGAAGGTGCCGAAAGTCGCAACGCCATCTCCTGCGCATTGGGATTAACCGTCCACACCAGCGGACCGACGAGCGCGATCAGCGCAATCGCCAGGAAAATACAGCCGCCGACCACAAACCCCTTGTTGGCAAGAGCCTTCTTAACGTTTGCCATCATGCATCGCCCCATTTGCGAGCGCGCGGGTCAAAAGCGCCGTAGGCAAGGTCGACGACCAGATTGATCACCGAATTCAACAAGGCGATGACCAGCAGCACGCCCTGAATCACCGGATAGTCGCGACGCTCGATAGAGCTCGTGACCAGCTGGCCCAAACCGGGGATGTTAAAAATGGCCTCAGTCACCACGGCACCCGTAATCAGGGCGCCAAAAGAATAGCCGACCGAGGTGAGAATCGGCAGTGCCGCGTTGCGCAGGGCATGGGCCAGCACGACGCGAACCTCGGAGACGCCCTTGGCACGCGCCGTCTTGACGCAGTCGAGCTGCATGGCCTCGATCACGCTCGAACGGGTCATGCGCATGAGCAGGGCCGCCTGCACACATCCAAGCGATATGGCCGGCAACGCAAGATAGCGTAAATGGCTGAACCAGCCCTTCGATAGCGGCGCATAGCCGGCCACCGGGAACACACGCAACGTGACGGCAAACAGCCACATAAGCATGAGCGCCATCAAAAAGCCGGGTATTGCCACGCCCAAAAGAGCAACGACACGCAAGACCGCATCGGTGCGCGATCCATGTTTGAGAGCAGCGACGACGCCGCAGGGCAGTGCAATCAACAGCGCGATGAGCTGTGCCAGAAGCGCGAGCGATAGCGTGGGGCCAAAGTGCTCGGCGATCGCCTGCGTGACGGGCTGGCGCATAAAATACGAATCGCCCAGGTCGCCGGTAAGTACGCCGCCCATCCACTCAACGTAGCGCTGCGGCAGCGGCTCGTTGAGTCCCAGGCTATCGTTGACGCGCTCGATCTGGTCGGCCGAAGCCTCCATGCCGAGCATCGAAGAAGCCGGGTCACCCGGTGTGAGATAGATAATCAAAAACACGACGACCGAGATGATGAGCATCACCGGAACCATCGCGCCTATACGTTTGAGCGTGTACTTCAACATGCGAGGCGTCTATTTCCCCTCTGAACGTGGACAGGGCGTGGCGGCCACAGGGGACCAGATCCCTCAAGCCGCCACGCCATCTATTGCATTACTCCGGACGCTTGGCATTCCAAACGATGGCGCCGTCGAGCACCTCGACGTCCTCGACGTCTGCCTGGGTGCCCGTGATGGAAGCGTAGTGGCAAAGCGGCTCGATGACGGCGATCTCATAGAGGCGCTCCTGAGCCTCGGCCCACTTCTTGGCCGCGGCGTCGGTGTCCTTGGCGGTGCGGGTCTCGGCCACGAGCTTGAGCGCCTTCTCGTCGGACAGGCCATAGAAGGCCTTGGAGACCGAGAGGGACTGGGCCGGGATGGGCTTGTAGTTGGTGGAGGCCACAAAGAGGTCCCACTGCTCGGGCTTGCCGGAGCGGATGTCCATGAAGGTCGCGAACTCGTAGCTGTCGACCTCGGCGGTGAAACCGGCCTTCTCGAGCTGTTCCTGCAGCGCGACGGTGGCGTTATACATATCCTTGTAGTCGGGGGTGGTCAGTAGCTTGACCGTCTCACCGGCATAGGAGGTCTTGGCCAGGGCCTTCTTGGCGGCCTTGGCGTCGGCCTGGTTAAAGTACTTCTTGCCCGCGTCGGTCGCCCACTGAGCGTTCTCGGGGTTGCCAAGGTTGGGATCGATGTTGAAGAGCTCCTTCTCGCCATAGGCGGCAAGGGCGGCCGCCTCGCAGTCGATAGCCATGAGGGCGCACTTGCGGATCTCCTCGTCGGCGAAGATGCCCTCGTTCATGTTGAGGAAGGCGGTCAGAACGCCAGCGTTATGGGTGTAGAGCTTGACGTCGTCGTTGCCGTCGAAGTCGTGGTAGTTCTCGGTGGGGATCTCGCCAGCGATATCGTACTCGCCGGTCTCAAACCCGCTCACGCGCGTGGAGGCCTCGGTCACGAACTGATAGTAGATGTCCTTGGTGGCCGCGGAGACCTTGCCGATGTAGCCCGAAGCCTTGCCGTCGGCGGCGACATAGTCCTCGTAGCGGGTGAGATGGACGTACTGGTCCTGCTTCCACTCCGCAAACTTGTAGGCACCGGTACCCACGTACTCGGTCACGCCGGTATCGCCCGCGGCCTCGATGACCTCGGAGGGGAAGATGCCCGGATACTGGGAGTGGTTGCCCAGGATGATCAGAAAGTCGATGGCGGGCTCGGTCAGCGTGCAGGTGACCTCGTGGTCGCCCGAGGCGGCGAAGGTGGCACCGGACAGCAGGCTCGCGGCGCGGTCGTTGACGGTGAGCCAGCGGTTCATCGAGGCCACGACGTCCTCGGAGCCAAACTCCTTGCCGTTGTGGAAGGTGACGCCCTCGCGCAGCTTGATGGTGTAGGTCAGGCCGTCGTCGGAGACCTCATAGCCCTTGGCCAGCACGGGCTGGGGCTCGTAGTCGCTATCGAGGCCAAAGAGCGGCTCGACGACGTTGCAGATGATGTCCATGGTCACAAGCGACGACGTGGTGTGCGGATCGAGACCGTCCGGGCTCGCCGGTAACGCGATCTGCAGCTCGTCGCGATACTCCACATCCTGGCCGGAGGCAGCGGCGCTACCGCTCTCGGCGCCCGAACCGCCGCAGCCGGTGAGGCCGAGGCCCGCCATGGCGCACAGGGCAGCGGAGCCGGTCAGAAAACCGCGACGGGAGACGCCCGCCTTGAAAAGATCGTTGTTCATTGAGTTCCTTTCGTGTCTGAACAAACGGACAGAATCTGCCGGGACGGCGGGAATCCCCGCCCCGGCAGCCATGCGAAGCCGATCGGCGCCCTGCGGTGCATCCGGACACCGACCGGCACGGCAACAGAGAAATCCCTATCGCGTGGATAGGAACACCCGGCGGCACAGCTTAGCGCAGGTGCGACTAAATCGTCTCGAGGAAGGCCTCGATGCGGGTCTGGAGCTGTCCGGCGTCCTCGCCGGCGTAGTCGGTCGTGATGTGCATAAACGGAATACCGGCCTCCTCGGCGGCCTTCTCCACGGCAAACGACTCCATCTCGTAGAGCGTGCAGAACTGCAGGGCCACGTCGACGATACCGTCGGCATGCAGGTCCTTGGCCATCTGGACAATGTCCTTCATACGCTGGTCGTTGGGCGTAAAGACAGCGCAGTTGATCTTAAAGTAGCGCTCGGCGATGGCGTCGAGAATCTCGTCGACCGTCTCGCCGGACTCGTCGACCAGGTCCTTGTAGTAGCGCGAGCCCGTGCAGGACTCCTCGCCTACCACAACGCCGCCGGCCTTCTCGATAAGGTTGAATAGCTTCCAGTTGGGCACGGCCATGGGCGTGCCGGTGTACAGGATGCGCTTGGTCCCCTTGGGCGCCACGCCCTCGCCGGCCTCGACACGCTGCTCGCACTCAGCCGCCATATCGTTGATGGCTCCGGTCAGACGCGGCGTGTCGTCCATAAAGGCGGCCTGAACGGTCAGCAGGCTATCGAGACCGCTGATGGGCGCCGGGTCGGCAGCGCGCGTGGCTGCGAGGCGCTGCAGGGCGCGACGCTTCTCATTGACGGCGTGGATGGCGGCCTTCAGACGCTCGGGCGTAATCTTGACGCCGCACTCTTCCTCGATCTTGGCGGCGAGCTTCTTGACCTCGGCCTTCCAGGTCACGAGCGTCGACTCGTCGTGCACGTTGGGAATATCCATGACGTACATGTTCTTTTGCGTGGCAAAGAACTCGTAGGCCTTCTTCTTGCCATCGCAGGTGTTCTCACCCACCACCAGGTCACTCGACTCAATGTAGGGGCAGACCTCGCCCAGCTTAAAGCCGGCAAAGCTCTTAATGAGCGGACAGGTGTTGCGCGGCAGGTGCTCCTCGACCTTATCGGTTGCCCAATCGGCACCCGAGCACAGGCCCACGGGGATGCCGTCACAGGCAAGTACGATCTCCTCGGGCACGTACACGCAGAACGAACCGACGATCTTGGTGGCCTCGCCGACCTCCTTCTTGTCGAGCATCTCCTTAATACGGCCGCTGTGGATGTTGGTGGCCACAAAGTCCAGGTAGGACGTGGACTTGGGACGATTGTTCTGCGTCAGGAACATATCGCCGTACATCTGGCCCACGGCGCCCAGCAGCATGTCGTGGTCGGCAAGATTCATGCCGAGGCTCTCCCACATCGGATGGAAATCGAATTCTTCAGCCATGACGGTTCCCCTCTCGAACCAAAAAACGGATAACGGCGTTATCGATGCACGACGGACGGCGATTGCCCGGTCGTGCTCAAACCCGGAATTTTAGGGAACCTGCCTTGCGGACGGTTATTTAGTTGTGCGTCGTCTCTCCCGGAGCCGTGAACATACCTGCTCATATGCGGCTCCGAGCCATATACAGGGCGCGCGCGGCAACGCGGCGAATGTATGTCGTCTGCGGCATGTGCGCACCCTCCTTTACAAGATAAAGTCAACTATATCAACGGTCGTCGACCATGCGAACACCGTTGACATTCGTACGACAGCGTCGTGTGCCGTCGTATAATAAATAATTATCTTTATTGATAAGAGTTTATCATCCCTCATTCAGCGCGCGGCAAGACAAAGCCGCCGAGGCTTATATCCCCGACGGCATTACCCGGCGCTATCGACAAACCAAGTGGATCCTACTCGCATCGAAGTGCATGCGCAGCGTCTCGCCTGCTTGCGGCAGCTCGTCGACAGGCACGCCCACCTTGTTGACCTTCCACTGCAGACGCGTGGGCGCATCAGCGCGCGGCACGTCCAGCAATACCAGCCGCTCAAAGCGTGAATCGCTCACACGGGCCACATGCAAATCGTAGCTGTTACGGCCCCGCTCAACGCGATTGTCAACATGGAAATAGCTTGCGCGAACGCCCAGGTACGCCACATTATCGGGAACCGCGCGACCCACGTTAAAGGTCATGCCCCAGTCGAGGGCCTCAACTTCTTCGTCGCCGATCTTGCGCGCACGGCTCGTGTTCTTGCAGCCCGTCAGGCGCAGCGCGGCCAGGGTCTGCGGACGGCGGACCACGTCCTCGATGGAGCCGATCTCCTCAACATGCCCGTCGTGCATCACGCAGATGCGCTGGCAGAGGCGGCACGCTTCGTCGATATCGTGACTCACGTAGAGCACGGTACGGTTGCACACATCGAACAGGTCGAGCATGTTCTGTTCGAGGGCGCTCTTAAGATAGGAATCGAGTGCGCTCATGGGCTCGTCGAACATAAAGATGCCCGGGTGCGCCGCTACCATGCGCGCAAGCGCCACACGTTGCTGCTGGCCGCCCGAGAGGCGCGCGGGATAACGGTCGGCAAAATCGGCCAGACCGAAAATGCCCAGATAGCACTCGGCGAGCTTTTTGCGCGCGGCGGCGTCGCCCGCGCCCCTTACACCGGCGCATACGTTATCGGCCACCGTCATGTTGGGAAACAGCTGATAATTTTGGAACAACAGGGCGCACT
>CATZKS010000013.1 GCA_958421035.1 uncultured Collinsella sp.
TCTGCCGGTTTTGAGGGCACGGGCTGGGAGAAACGCGGCGACCGTCACGGCACCTTTGGCTCGGGCATGGGCTCGGATATGTACGGCGGCAAGGTGTTTGGTTCGCATACGCGCTCGACCGGCGGTTCCGGTTCGCGCGGTGGATCGAGTTTTGACGATTTCTTTGGCGGCAGCAGCTACGGGACCGAGCGCCATCGTGGGGTCTCGCCCGACGCCGGCCGTGTTGCCTCGACCTTTGGTTCGGGTGCGCCGCGAGCCAAAAAGCCGTCATCTAAGGTGTCGCCGACAGTGGAGCGCAAGGTCGATCGCGCTAGCGCGTCGCAGGACTTTGCCGCAGGCGATACCGTGAGCCACAAGACCTTTGGCACGGGTACCGTGATCTCGGTCGTCGGAGACATGATCGAGGTTCAATTCGAAAAGACCGGCCAGACCAAAAAGCTTATGAAGGGCTTTGCTCCAATTGTCAAGCTGAATGCCTAGCTGCGAGGTTGACCGGGCGCGCCGGGGGCTTTGGTCGCCTGCTCGGGCAGTCCTGCTCGCACGGAGAGCACATTAAGTGCTCTCCGGCTCGTGCGGAACTCGCGATCGACCAAAGCCCCCGGCGCGCCCTCTTCCTTGTGGCGTTTTGGCCTGCAGCTTGCGAACGTTGCTCTGCTCGTCCGCTTTTTGATTTGGAGAACCGGGTGGGCTGAAATGTAGATACGAGTAGGGGCTCCTCCGTTGATGAACGGGGGAGCCCCTTGTTTCGTTTTGGTTGTTGTTGTGACCTAGAGGTGGCTGATGATCAGTTCCATCTTGCCTTCGAGGTCGATGGAGCTGACGGTGCTGGGGGCCAGCAGGTGGCTTCCCTTGCGGACGGGGTCGCCGCAGATGGTGCCTTCGCCGTCGATGACCGACAGACACATGAAGGGCCAGCGCTGCTCCAAGGTCTTGCTGCCGTCGACGCGCACGCGATCGACGGTGTAGCAGGGGTTGGACTCGAGCTCGGTCACGCCGTCCACCTCGGGCGCGGTCACGGTACCATCGACCGGGGCCTGGACGTCAAAGTCGATGCAGTCGAGGCTCTGCTTAATGTGCAGCGGGCGCAGTTTGCCGTCGGTGCCCGGGCGATCATAGTCGTACAGACGATACGTCACGTCGCTCGACTGCTGCGTTTCCAAAATGAGCGTGCCGGCCTTGATGGCGTGAACGGTACCGGAATCAATCTGGAAAAAGTCGCCCTTGTGGATCGGTAGTACGTTGAGCATGTCGTCCCAGCGGCCGTCCTTGATCATCTGTGCGGCCTCTGTGCGGTCTTTAGCACGCTGGCCGACGATGATCGTGGCGCCGGGCTCGCAATCCAGCACGTACCAGCACTCGGTTTTACCCAGGCTGCCGTTCTCGTGCTCGGCGGCGTACTCGTCGTTGGGATGAATCTGGATCGAAAGGTCGTCCTTGGCGTCCAGAATCTTGATGAGCAGCGGGAACTCCTTGCCCTCGCAGTTGCCAAAGAGCTCGCGGTGCTCGGCCCACAGCCACGACAGCGTGTGGCCGGCGTACGGTCCCTCCGCAATCTGGCAGTCACCGTTGGGATGGGCCGAGATGGCCCAGCACTCACCGATGGGACCTTCGGGAATGTCGTAACCAAATACGGTTTCGAGCTGGCGGCCACCCCAGATCTTCTCGTGGAAGATCGGCGTCAGTTTAATCAAATCGGACATATTCATACCCCCATTATGTTGCGCGGGCGTTGCACAAAACAGCTCAAAACGAGCGCCCGCGTGACTACAAAAACTTATGCCAACGTTACGTTGTGCAACTCAAAGCGATCGCCAACGTTGCGCGAGATCGAATACTCAAAGGCGGCGCCGCTGTCCAAAAAGCCAATCTGGGTGAGCTCGAGCAGGGGAGAGCCAAGTTTGGTGTCCAGACGCTCGGCTTCTTCCTCGGTTGCTGCCACGGCGCGAATGGTACGGTGGAAGCTCGAAATCTTCAGCCCACATTGCTCGCGGATGAAGCGGTAGACCGATCCGTACAGGTCCTTCTTTTTAAGGCCTGGAATCAGCTCGAGGGGCATGTAGGTGTACTCGATAACGATGGGCTTCTCATCGGCCTGACGCACGCGCACGACGTGATAGGCAAAGTCATCCTCGGCAATTCCCAGCTGGGCTGCGATGTCCGCTGGTGGATTAACGATCGAGAAATCGTAGACCACCGAGGTCACCTTCTCCCCGCGATGCTCATACGAAAAACCCTGGGTACGGTCGTTTTTGCCCTGGAAAAACGCCTGGCCGGGAAGCCCCGCCGTGTCCTTAACGTAGGTACCCGATCCACGCCGGCTGGTAATAAGACCTTCTTCGGTGATTTGTTCAATAGCTCGTTTGACGGTGATTTTGGAAACGTTATAGAGCTTGCAGAACTCAACGACGGTAGGAAGCTTGTCGCCCGGTTTAAGAGCGCCATCCTCGATAGTGCGACGAATATCTGCAGCTATCGCTTCGTATTTGGGAATCATGGAACCTCCTTTCCAACCTGATTGAGTATAAAAGAAAGTATAGTTAACACCTAAGTATCTCTATTGAGTTATTGAAAAGTTCGAGAAAGATAGAATTAAAAGTCGCCCCGCTTGAAAAATTAGAGCGTTTTAAATGATAAACGTCTGAGTAGTGTCGTGTTGAGAAATGATCGGTCCGAGGACGGGGCCGAACCGATATAACACCCAGCGAACCGAATCTCGTACTCTGCGCTTCCCCAGATAAAACCTGCCAAAACAAACCTGTCCTTTTTGGCAGGTTTTTGCCTTGGGAGCGGTACCATACAGGCAATGTTTAAACGAGAAAGGCGGGCTCCCATGGAACCTAAGCAGTATTACATCGGCATCGACGTCGGCGGCACCTCGGTCAAGGAGGGTCTGTTCGATGAGGACGGAAACCTGCTTGCCAAGGCCAGCGTGCCCACGCCTCCCATCGTTGACGCTGCGGGCTTTGCCGCGGTGACCGAGGCTATCGACCAGGTGGTCGCCAAGGCCCAGATTCCGCGTGCCTTTGTGTCGGGCATTGGCCTGGCCGTTCCGTGCCCCATCCCGGCATCGGGCGATGCCAAGGTCAAGGCGAACATCGCCATCAACCTGCCCGAGCTCAAGATCGCGATCCAGGAGCACTGCCCCGACGCGGTCGTTAAGTACGAGAACGACGCCAACGCTGCTGCTATGGGCGAGGCCTGGCTCGGCTCTGCCAAGGGCGTACAGAACGTGGTGATGGTCACCATTGGTACCGGCGTGGGCGGCGGCGTTATCGTTAACGGCGACGTGGTATCGGGCGTTGTGGGTGCTGGCGGCGAGATTGGCCACATGTGCCTGAACCCGGCCGAGGAGCGCACCTGCGGCTGCGGCGGCCATGGCCACCTGGAGCAGTATTCCAGCGCCACCGGCGTGGTGAGCAACTACCTTGCCGAGTGCAAGAAGGCGGGCGTCGAGCCCATCGAGCTGACCGGCCCCTCCGATTCCAAGGACGTGTTCCAGGCCTGCCGCGAGGGCGACAAGCTCGCGCTGGCCGCGGCCGATACCATGGCCGACTATCTCGGCCGTGCACTGGCGCTTATTGCCAACGTGGTTGATCCCGAGATGTTCCTCATCGGCGGCGGCGCCTCCGCTTCGGCCGATGTCTATCTCGACAAGGTTCGCGAGCACTTTAAGCAGTACGCGCTTTCCGCCTCGCGCGAGACGCCCATTAAGGTCGCTTCGCTCGGCAACGACGCCGGCATCATCGGTGCCGCATACGTAGCCCTGCGCGCCGCCGGTAAATAGCTGGTGCAAGGGGGTCAGGTTACTTTGCACCAACATGGTGCAAAAGGGACGGCCTTGGCCCCCATGCCTGCCCCAAATTGTGCCGTGCCCCTTCCGTCTGCGAAGGCTCGGCGCCAGCGTGCTACCATAGCTACGTCCAAGTACACATATCAAGTGGAGGATATCCATGGCAAACGTTCTTGTCTTTGGTCACCAGAACCCCGATAACGACGCCATCATGAGCGCCGTCGTCCTGTCCCAGCTGCTCAACCAGGTTGAGTATGCCGGCAACACCTACGAGGCCTGCGCCCTTGGTCAGCTTCCGGCGGAGTCCGCCAAGCTGCTCGCCGACGCCGGCATTGCCGAGCCCCGCGTGATTGAGTCCGTCGAGGCCGGTCAGCTCGTCGTCCTCACCGACCACAACGAGTCCGCCCAGTCCGTCGCCGGCCTTAAGGACGCCACGGTCTTTGGCGTCGTCGATCATCACCGCATCGGCGATTTCGAGACCGCCGGCCCGCTGCACTACATCTGCCTGCCCTGGGGCTCCAGCTGCACCATCGTCACCAAGCTCGCCGACGTGCTCGGCGTTGAGCTTTCCGACGTCCAGGCCAAGCTGCTGCTCTCGGCCATGATGACCGACACGCTCATGCTCAAGAGCCCCACCACCACCGCTGTCGACCGCGTCGTCGCCGCCAAGCTCGGCGAGCAGGTGGGCGTCGACCCGGTCAAGTTTGGCATGGAGGTCTTCCTCACCCGTCCGTCCGGCTCCTTCACCGCTGCCGAGATGGTCGGCAACGACATCAAGATGTTCGAGCCCGCCGGTAAGAAGCTGCTCATCGGCCAGTACGAGACCGTCGACAAGAGCCGCGCGCTCGGCATGATCGACGAGATCCGTGAGGCCATGCGCGCCTACGCCGCCGAGAAGGGTGCCGACGGCATTGTCCTGTGCATCACCGACATCATGGAGGAGGGCTCGCAGGTCCTGCTCGAGGGCGAGACCGAGGCTGCTCAGAAGGGCCTGGGCATTGCCGACGAGCACGACGGCGTCTGGATGCCGGGCGTCCTCTCCCGTAAGAAGCAGGTCGCTGCCCCCATCATGGCCGCCTGCTAGGTTTAGTTGACCGAACGCCACGACCGGATCGCGGACGCCCCGCGCTCCGGTCGTTTTTTGTGCATGCGCCGCGTCGTCTCTTGGACAGGCGTGCCCGTGCCGTTGAGCAAATAATGTTCAACCTGTGGTTCCGCTTTTCGGCCACGCCTGCGTGCTTGTCGTGCAGGGTAGGCTAGATGCAAGCGTAATACGTTAGAGCGCGGCGCCGCCACTTGGGCGGGCCGTGCTTTTTTAAGACGGGAGCTTTCCCGTGAAAGGAGCCGCCCATGGCAGCAACCGAGCAGCTGTTCAACGTCCGTGAGCGCAAGCGCTTTGAACGCCACGACATTTGGGAGCGCATCGCCGAGAACGGCACGATTTCCGCCGCGGTTATGGTCATCGCCGCCATCGCCGCCGTCATTTGCGCTAATACCGATGCCTACGAGGCCATCCATCACTTTTTGGAGACCCCGCTGTATGTGGGTCTGGGCAACCTTACGGCCGGTCTTACCGTTGAACTTTTCGTCAACGACTTCCTCATGGCGATTTTCTTTTTGTTGGTGGGCATTGAGCTTAAGTACGAGATGACGGTCGGCGAGCTCAAGAATCCGCGTCAGGCCATGCTTCCCATGCTGGCGGCCGTGGGCGGCGTTGTCGTTCCCGCCTGCATCTACCTGATCTTTAACCATGCCGGCGCCCGCAACGGTTGGGCCATCCCCATGGCAACCGATATTGCCTTTGCGCTGGGCGTGCTGTCGCTTTTGGGCAACCGCGTGCCCAACGGCGTGCGCGTGTTCTTCTCGACGCTCGCCATCGCCGACGACCTTATCTCCATCGCCGCCATCGCCATCTTCTACGGTCAGAGCCCCAATCCGTTTTGGTTGGGCGCCGCTGCGCTTGTGACCTGCGCGCTCGTGTGGCTCAACAAGACGCAGCATTACCGCCTTGCCCCGTATTCGGTACTGGGTCTGCTGTTGTGGTTCTGCATGTTCAAGAGCGGCGTACATGCCACGCTCGCCGGCGTCATCTTGGCCTTTACCATCCCGGCCAAGTGCGGCGTCAAGCTCGATAGCCTCACCGATTGGTTGGGCGAGTGCCTGCCGCTGCTTGATGACCGCTACGACGACGAGGCACACATCCTGGGCCAGCATGACTTTACCGTCTCGACCACCAGGGTCGAGCGCGTCATGCACCGCGTGACCCCGCCGCTCATCCGCATGGAGCGTCTGATCTCCACGCCGGTCAACTTTGTGATTCTGCCGATCTTTGCGTTCGTGAACGCACAGGTTCGCCTAGTGGGCGTGGACATGAGCACACTGCTCACCGACCCGGTGACGCTCGGCGTGTACTTTGGCATGCTGCTGGGCAAGCCGATTGGTATTTTTGGCATGACATTTACCCTGGTCAAGCTCAAGGCTTGCCAGTTGCCGCGCAACGTCAACTGGCACATGATTGCCGGTGTGGGCATTCTGGGCGGCATCGGCTTTACGATGTCGATCCTCATCAGCGGCCTCGCTTTCCCGACGGCCGAGTTTGAGGTTCTTGCCGCCAAGGCTGCCATTCTTGCCGGTTCGGTCACCGCGGCCGTGCTCGGCATGATCTACATGAGTGTGGTCTGCAAACACCCCGCGCCCAAGAACGAGTAAAAGCACAAACAAGTTTGAAAACGCCGCCCGTGAACACCGTCACAAGCGGCGTTTTAGTCATTGGGGACGTTCTTAAATGACTAGGTTTATTCCACGGTGCCGTAGACGGCGCCCCAGCCGTGGGCGGCCAAGGCGGAGTTGAGCTGGTCGCAAAGCGATTGGCGGTCGTAGTAGCCGGGCGGCAAAAGGTTGACGATTTCCATGAGGTCGGGCGCGAGGTCCAAGATCTCGGCCTGCACGATGAGATCCAGGCGGTCGATGGCGCGGCGGTCATAAAACAGTCCGTCGACCAGGCGCTGCAGGTCGCCGAATTCCTCGGCCTGGAACGATCCGTACTCCATAGTGCCTCCTTGGGCGCCCCACGCCGGCATGCGCGGCGATGTCGTAATTCATTGCGATGGACTTAATCTATCACGGCTTCATACCGTTGCGGCAGTGGCGGTCTATACTTAGACGAACTGCAACGTCCCGCTTCGCGAAAGGTCGCACCCATGCAGACGATCTACCAGAAGATGGAAACCACCGAACTCGATGCCGCCATCGAGGCGCTCAAAGCCGAGGTCGCCGAGGTCAAGGCCAAGGGCCTGGCGCTCGACATGGCCCGCGGCAAGCCGTCGCCCTCCCAGGTGGGCATCTCTCGCCCCATGCTCGATATCCTCAATGCCGATGCCGATCTGCACGACGGCAACGTCGACTGCTCCAACTACGGTTGCTTTGAGGGCATTCCCTCGGCACGCAAGCTGGCGGGGGAGTTCCTGGGTTGCCCCGCCGAGCAGACGCTCGTACTGGGTTCGTCGAGCCTGCTGATCGAGCACGATATCGCCGGCATGTTCTGGCGCTGCGGCTCGTGCGGTAGCGAGCCTTGGGAGGCTTATGAGGCCGCGCATGACGGCAAGAAGGTCAAGTTCCTGTGCCCTGTTCCCGGCTACGACCGCCACTTTGGCATCACTGCCGACTTGGGTATCGAGAATGTCCCCGTCGCGATGACCGACAACGGCCCCGACATGGACGAGATCGAGCGCTTGGTTGCCGCCGACGACTCCATCAAGGGCATCTGGTGCGTGCCCAAGTATTCCAACCCCACGGGCATCACCTTTAGCGAGGACACCGTGCGTCGCCTGGTCGAGATGCCCACGGCCGCGCCCGATTTCCGCATCTTCTGGGACAACGCCTACTGCGTGCACGACCTGTACGACGAGACCGACGAGCTCGCCAACATCTTTGACCTCGCTCGCGCGGCGGGCACCGAGGACCGCGTGGTGGCCTTTGCATCGACGTCCAAGATCACCTTCCCGGGCGCCGGCATCGGCTTTATCGGTGCGAGCCCCGCGGTTATCGCGGAGTTCTCCAAGCGCCTGAAGGCCGGCCTCATCAGCGCCGACAAGCTCAACCAGCTGCGCCACGTGCGCTTCCTTCCCACCATCGAGGCGGTCAAGGAGCACATGAAAAAGCATGCCGAGTTCCTGCGTCCGCGCTTTGAGGCCGTTGAGCGCAAGCTCACCGAGGGCCTGGGCGATACGGGCTGTGCCACCTGGACGCACCCCCGCGGCGGCTACTTTGTAAGCTTCGATGGTCCCGAGGGCTCGGCCCAGAAGGTCGCCGCGCTTTGCGCCGACCTGGGCGTCAAGCTCACGCCGGCCGGTGCCACCTGGCCCTATGGCAAGGATCCGCGCGATACCAACATCCGCATCGCGCCGAGCTATCCCACGGTCGAGGACCTGGAGGCAGCACTCGACGTACTGGTGCTGGCCGTCAAGCTCGTCGCTGCCGAGCTTGCTCGTGCCGAGCGCGCCTAACGCCTAGGGCCCCGCAAGTCCGCGCCCAGTACTATCCGCACTTTCGATACGTAAAGGAGCGTATACATGGATTTGGGTATTTCCACCAACCCCACACCGGAGATCTACACCATTAAGGTGACCGGCGAGATCGATATCTCTAACGCCGATAGCCTGCGCAATGCCATTGACCTGGCGCTCGAGCAGCCCACTGAGGCCGTTGAGCTCGATTTTGCCCAGGTGAGCTACATCGATTCGACGGGCATTGGCGTGCTCGTGGGCGCCGCGCACCACGCGGTCGACCACGGTAAGCGCTTTAGCTGCACTAATGTGCAGCCCCAGGTGATGCGCGTGGTTCAGCTGCTGGGCGTCGACCAGGAGATTTCGATCACGGCGGCATAATCTTTGCCCCCAAAAAGGGCGTGCCGTTTGGCATATGTTTGTGATGCGCTCGGACGTTTTGGCGTCCGGGCGCTATACTTGACCGAATGAATAGACGAGTTCCGGCCGAATGGCGCGGTGCGGGCTCGACTCACATCGAGCCTTGGAGGTATGTGTGTTTGGTATTGGAGAGGGTGAGCTCGCGATCATCGTGGTCTTCGGCTTTTTGCTGTTTGGCCCGGATAAGCTCCCACAGATGGGCCGCACGATCGGCCGTGCCATTCGTCAGTTCCGCGAGACGCAGGAAAAGATGACGGCCGTTGTTCAGTCCGAGATTATCGATCCGGTAAGTGAGGCCGCTTCGGCACCGGTCAAGCCCAAGAAGACTGCCGTCGATGACGATTCCGATGCAGACGAGGATGCCGTCGAGACGGCTGCGCCCGCAAAGAAGGAGACCTTTGCCGAGCGCCGTGCCCGCCTTGCCGCCGAGAAGGCCGCGAGCGAGGCTGCCGCCGAGGGCGAGGGTGCTGCTGAGGAGTCCGAGGCCGAGGGCGCCGAGCCTGCCGCTGCCGCCGAGTCCGCTTCCGCTGCTGAGCCGGAGCCGGAGCCCGAGCCGGCAGAGCCCACGACGGCCGACCTCTATGCCCGTCGTCCCCGCAAGCGCAAGGCCGTCGTCGATCAGCTCGCCCGCGAGCTCGAGGCCGAGGACAGCGCCGCTGCCGCCGATGCCCCTAAGGGAGGCGATGAGTAATGCCTATCGGACCTGCGCGAATGCCGCTCTTCGATCACCTGGGAGAGCTTCGTCGCCGCCTGACCATCGTGGTCGTGTCGGTGTTTGCCGCCGCTATCGTGCTGTATTTCGCCACGCCTGTGGTGCTCGACATCTTGGAAGACCCCATCCGCTCCTTTGTGCCGGACGGTAAGTTCTACATCACCACCACGCTCGGCGGCTTTGGCCTGCGCTTCTCGCTGGCCATCAAGATGGCCGTGGTCATGTGCACGCCCATGATCATCTGGCAGATTCTGGCATTTTTCCTGCCGGCACTGCGTCCCAACGAGCGCAAATGGGTCGTGCCCACGGTGCTCGCCTCGACGGTGCTGTTCTTCCTGGGCGCAATCTTTTGCTACTTCATCATCATCCCCGCGGGCTTTGAGTGGCTTATCGGCGAGACCTCGGCCGTTGCTACGGCGCTGCCCGATCTGGAGAACTACGTCAACATGGAGCTGCTCTTTATGATTGGCTTTGGTGTGGCGTTTGAGCTGCCGCTCATCATCTTCTACCTTTCCGTCTTCCATATTGTGTCCTATGCGGCTTTCCGCAGTGCCTGGCGTTTCGTGTACGTTGGCCTGCTTGTGGGCTCGGCTGTGATTACGCCCGACGGCTCGCCCGTTACGCTGGGCCTCATGTATGGCGCCCTGCTCTCGCTCTACGAGATTTCGCTTGCCATCGCCCGTGTGGTCATTACCGCGCGCGAGGGCAAGGAGGGCCTGTTTGTGAGCCGTCTGGACCTGTTCTCGGACGACGAGGACGACGAGGAGTAAATCGGTATGCACGAGGTTGGCATTGTCAACGGCATACTCGATACAGTGATCCGCGCGGCGCGTGGGGCGGGGGCCTCGCGCGCCGTTTTGGTAACGCTGCGTATCGGTGATATGACCGAAGTTGTGCGCGAGGCGCTCTACTTTGCGTGGGAGACGTTTCGTGACGAGGACCCGCTCACGCGCGGCTGCGAGCTTGTCGTGGAGGAGGTCCATCCACAAAGCGAGTGCTTGGACTGCGGTGAGGTCTTTGAGCACGACCGCTTCCATTGCCGCTGCCCCCAATGTGGCGGCGCCAACGTGCGTCTGCTGCACGGCCGCGAGCTCGACATCGCCAGTATCGAAATCGAAACCCCCGATGATTAACCCATCAGCCATCTGGTGACGGGGTATAAAGGGGCCAAAGTAAGGAGTGCCGAGTATGGCCGAGAAAACGATTGATATCGCATCGCCAATTCTGTCGCGCAATGAGCGCCTGGCAGATCAGCTGCGTCAGCGATTTAAAGAGACAAACACCTATGTGATTAACGTCTTGTCGAGCCCCGGTTCGGGCAAGACCACCACGATTTTGGGCACCAACGAGCGCCTGCGCGACAAGGCAGGCCTGCGTTGCGCCGTCATCGAGGGCGATATCGCCTCGGACGTCGACGCCATCACCATGAAGGAAGCCGGCATGCCCGCCATCCAGATCAACACGGGCGGCCTGTGCCACCTCGAGGGCAACATGATCATGGAGGCCGTTGACGCGTTCGACCAGGCCGTTGGGCTCGATAACATCGACGTCATCTTTATCGAAAACGTGGGCAACCTGGTCTGTCCGGTCGACTTTGACCTGGGCGAGAACCTGTCCATCATGATTCTCTCGGTGCCCGAGGGCGACGACAAGCCCATCAAATACCCGGGTATCTTCCAACACGCCGGCGCGCAGCTGCTCAATAAGGTCGACGTGGCCCCGGCTTTCGATTTTGACATGGATAGGTATACTAAGACACTCGATGACCTCAATCCGCAGGCGCCGCGGTTTGCCGTGAGCGCGCGCAAGGGCGAGGGCATGGATGCCTGGTGCGATTGGCTCATCGGGCAGATCGAGCAAGCAAGGGCGTAAGTCGGCCGCCATACGGGCGGGCGTAGCCGCAGAGACACGAGATAGGAGCCTCTTTTGAAGCTCATCATCGCCGAGAAAAACGACGCCGCGCGTCAGATCGCCGAGCGTCTGTCCACGGGCAAACCCAAAAAGGACAAGGTGTACAACACCGCCATCTACCGTTTTGAGTGGAAGGGCGAGGAGTGCGTGACCATCGGCCTTGCCGGTCACATCCTTGCGCCCGATTTTTGCGACAGCGTGCTGTTCGATAAAAAGCTGGGCTGGTATTCGGTTACCGAGGACGGCGAGATGCTGCCGGCCGACATGCCCGATGGCCTGGCTCGTCCGCCCTACGACACCAAGCGCAAGCCGTTTCTTGCCGATGGTATCTCCATCAAGGGCTGGAAGCTCGAGAGTCTGCCCTATCTCACCTGGGCGCCCGTCATTAAGCTGCCGGCCGAGAAAGAGCTCATCCGCTCGCTCAAGAACCTCGCCAAAAAGTCCGACAGCGTCATCATCGCCACGGACTTCGATCGCGAGGGCGAGCTGATCGGTTCGGATGCTCTCAACAAGGTGCGCGAGGTTGCGCCGGACTTGCCGGTCGCCCGCGCCCAGTATTCTTCGTTTACCAAGGCCGAGATCACGCAGGCCTTCGATAACCTTGTCTCGCTCGACCAGAACCTGGCCGACGCCGGCGAGAGTCGTCAGCACATCGACCTCATTTGGGGCGCGGTGCTTACGCGCTACCTGACGCTTGCCAAGTTTGGCGGCTTTGGCAACGTGCGTTCCGCCGGCCGCGTGCAGACGCCGACGCTTGCCCTGGTGGTCGAGCGCGAGCGCGAGCGCATGGCGTTTGTGCCCGAGGATTATTGGCAGATCCGCGGCATGGGCGCCGCACAGGGTGCTGCCGAGGACGACCGCTTTAAGATCGCTCACAAGACGGCACGCTTTACCGACAAGGACGCTGCCGAGACGGCGTACGGCCATGTCGACGGCGTTGCGACGGCAACCGTCGCCGCAGTGACCAAGCGCTCGCGCAAGCAGCAGCCGCCCACGCCGTTTGCGACCACCTCGCTGCAGGCTGCCGCTGCGGCCGAGGGCATCTCGCCCGCACGCACCATGCGCATCGCTGAGTCCCTTTACATGGCGGGTCTTATCAGCTACCCGCGTGTCGACAACACCGTGTACCCTGCGACGCTCGATTTGGGTGCCGTGGTGAGCGACCTGGCAAAGATCAACCCGGCGCTGGCGCCGGTGTGCAAAAAGGTGCTCGCCGGCCCCATGAAGCCCACGCGCGGCAAGGTCGAGACCACCGACCACCCGCCTATCTACCCCACGGGCGAGGGCGATCCGACCACGCTCGATGGCGGCCAACGCAAGCTCTACGACCTCATCGCCCGTCGCTTCCTGGCGACGCTCATGGGTCCCGCGACCATCGAGAACACCAAGCTCGAGCTCGACGTCAACGGCGAGCCGTTCGTGGCCTCGGGTGACGTGCTGGTGACGCCGGGTTTCCGCGAGGCGTATCCGTACGGACTCAAGCGCGACGAGCAGATGCCGCCGCTGGAGCAGGGCGATACGGTCGATGTGTTCGACATTAAGCTCGAGGCCAAGCAGACCGAGCCGCCCGCGCGCTACAGCCAGGGCAAGCTCGTGCAGGAGATGGAAAAGCGCGGCCTGGGCACCAAGTCCACGCGCGCGAGCATCATCGAGCGCCTGTACGCCGTGCGCTACCTCAAAAACGATCCCGTGGAGCCGAGCCAGCTGGGTATCGCCATCATCGACGCACTCTCGCAGTTTGCCCCGCGCATCACGAGCCCCGATATGACCAGCGAGCTCGATGGCGATATGACCCGTGTGGAGCGCGGCGAGGATACCGAAGAGCATGTCGTGACGCACTCGCGCGCGCTGCTGGCCGGCGTGCTCGACGAGCTGCTCAAGCATACGCAGGAGCTGGGCGACGCCATCAGCGACGCCGTCACGGCTGATGCGCGCGTGGGCGCCTGCCCCAAGTGCGGCAAGGACCTGGTTATGAAGACGAGCGCCAAGACCCGCGGCAGCTTTATCGGCTGCATGGGCTGGCCCGACTGCGACGTTACCTATCCGGTGCCGAGCGGCGTCAAGGTGAGTCCGCTCGAGGGCGAGGCGGCCGTGTGCCCCGAGTGCGGTGCGCCGCGCATTAAGTGCCAGCCGTTCCGCCAAAAGGCTTTCGAGATTTGCGTGAACCCCACATGCCCCACCAACTACGAGCCCGACCTTAAGGTGGGCGAGTGCAAGGTGTGTGCCGAGGCCGGACGTCATGGCGACCTGATTGCACACAAGAGCGAGAAGAGCGGCAAGCGCTTTATCCGCTGCACCAACTATGACGATTGCGGCGTGAGCTATCCGCTGCCGGCGCGTGGCAAGCTCGAGGCGACGGGCGAGACCTGCCCCGAGTGCGGCGCCCCCATCGTGGTGGTCAACACCGCGCGCGGCCCGTGGCGTATCTGCGTCAACATGGACTGTCCGACCAAGGAGAAGAAGCCGGCCCGCGGCCGCAAGACTACGACCAAGGCGAGCACGGCCAAGAAGGCGACGGCGGCCAAGAAGACGACGGCCAAGAAAGCAACTGCCGCCAAGAAGACGACCGCGAAGAAGTCGACTACCAAAAAGACCGCTGCCGACAAGTAGCCGCACGGTCGAAACATCACCTAAAACAAAAACGAGCGAGGACCTCAAAATCCTCGCTCGTTTTTTATCCGGCAGTTAGGGACGTTTCTTTTCTGCCGGCAGTTTAGGAACGTCCCTAACTGCCGGCTCGGGAACGACAAAGCGCTAGTTCACTTCGACGGGTTTGGCGCCGGGATAGCGCTCCTCAAAGTCTAGGCGGTACTTATTGTCATTGGTGCCCGCCACGTTGTCGCGCGACAGCGGCGCCACGATCTCATTCTTGTGGTCCGCAGGCTTGGCGTATTTCAGGCTGATCTCCCAGGCATCACAGATTGCGTCAATGCGGTGATTCAGGTCGTCGTACAGGGCAACGATGTCTTTCCAGGAGCTGTAGTTCTTGGAGCTCGTCGGGACGTCTAGGTCCTCGACGATGTCGTAATACTGCTCGATGGTGTCCTCCGTGCGCTCGGCGACGTCGGCGAGATTTTGACGGGTGGTTCGATCCTCTTCCAGATAGCTGCCGTTGAAGTTCTGTGCGCAGCCACGGACGTAGTTGTCGAGGTCTTCGAGCAAGTCGTAGTATTCGCTCAGTCGGCGGTAGAGGTTCTGCTCGGAGAGCGTTGCTTCGCCGCCATCCTCGTCGTCATCGTCATCATCGTCGTACAGGCTGTTGGGATCGCCGAGAGGCTTTAGGTCATCGTCGTCGACGTCATGGTGCAGCTTAGCTACCTCGGCAGTCGTCTGCGTGGCGGCGTTGTCGAAAGGCTTGATCACAAAGAAAACGACCAGGGCGATGATGATTGCCACCAGCACAACGATAACGGCGATAAGCGGCCCGGTGCCGCTCTTTTTGGGGGCGGGGGTCTGTGGCGAAGCGGGCGCGTATGCGGGAGCCGGCTCCTGTTGGGACGAGCCGCTCGCGACGGGTATGCGCTGCGTGGTCTCGACGGCCGCGGGGCCTGCGGCGGGGTCGGGGCGATAGGCGAGGGGGTCGTCCGCCTTGGTTTGCGGCGTATCGAGGGAACCGGTCTGCTCGAAAGCGGGCTGGCTATCGCTCGCGGTTGTTTGCTCAACGGGTGCACCGCACGAGGTGCAGAACTTGGCATTATCAGCAAGAAGCTTGCCGCACGAGGCGCAATACCGAGACATTGCCACTCCTTTCGCCACATTTCAATGCAATACGACGATTATACCCAGCGCCCAAAAATCCCCATCATAAGTTGCGGTGAAATAGGGACTGTTTGGCGGTCTCAGAGCTTCAATCAGTCCCTATTTCACCGCAACTTCGGGGATGCCTCGATGGCTAGGTTGGATTTGGGACGCGCCGAGCACTGGGGTATCATGGCTTGGTTGATATATCTGCATTTACGCGCCTTGTAGGAAGGGGCTGCGCCCATGGCTTTTGAGCCCGCTCAACATAGCTTCATTACGCTCGAGGGTGTCGATGGCGCCGGTAAATCTACGCAGGCGCGCCTGCTTGCCCGTGCGCTCGACCTTGCCGGCTACCAGGTTGTGACCCTGCGTGAGCCGGGCGGTACCGCCATCAGCGAAAAGATCCGCGCTCTGCTGCTCGACCCCGCCAATACGACGATGGGAGACACCTGCGAGTTGTTGCTCTACGAGGCCGCGCGCGCCCAGCTGGTGCACGAGGTCATCGCGCCTGCCCTTGCTGACGGCAAGGTGGTCCTGTGCGACCGCTTCTACGATTCCACAACTTGCTATCAGGCGTTTGCCGATGGCCTCGATCGCCAGATAGTACGCGATGCCAACAACCTGGCCGTCGCGGGGACGCACCCGGCGCTCACGCTCGTCTATCACATCACGCCCGAGCAGGCGGCGCTGCGCATGGCAGCCCGTGGCGCGGCAGATCGCATGGAGGCTAAGGGCATGGCCTTCCAAGAGCGTGTCTACCAGGGATTTTGCGCCATCGCCGCCGAGGAACCAAACCGCGTAAAGCTCATCGACGCGACCGCGTCCATCGAGGACGTCTTCGCGCGGACGGTCGAGCAGATTCGCGCGTACGGTCTCGACATTCCGCAAGACGCCGTCGTCGGCGCGCTTGCTAAGGAGGCCGAGTAACATGGCCCCCGCTCAGGCAAGCCTGCTGGCCAAGCTTGACACCCAAGAGCGCGTGCGCGACTTTTTGACCAATGCCGTTGCCAGCGGTCGCGCATCGCACGCCTACCTGTTTTTGGGCGCGCCCGGCGCGGGCAAGCTCGACGCCGCGTGGGCGCTCGCCCAAGCCTTCCTGTGCGAGCAGGATGGCTGCGGCTCATGCGACAGTTGTGTGCGCGTTGCTCGCCATACGCACCCCGACGTGCACTATTACACGCCCGAGAGCGCCACGGGCTACCTCATCGCCCAGACCCGCGAGCTGCTCGATGACGTGCCTCTGGCGCCCATCCGTGCCAAGGCCAAGGTCTACATCATCGACCGTGCCGAGCAACTGCGCGCCAACACCGCCAACGCACTGCTCAAAACACTCGAGGAGCCGCCCGAGGGCGTTATGTTTATCTTGCTGGGCACCTCGGCAGACGTGATGTTGCCCACCATCGTGAGCCGCTGCCAGTGCGTGCCGTTTCGGCTGGTGTCGCCCGCCGTCGCCGCGCAGGCCGTGAGCCGCGCCACCGGTCAGGATATTGCGCGTTGTCGCATGGCCGTCGCCGTGGCGGGGAGTCCCACGCGTGGCATCGAGTTCCTCAAGAGCGCCGAGCGCCAGGACGCCCGCCGTCAGATGGTTCGCGCCATCGACTCGCTCATCGCCGCCGACGAGGCCGACGTGCTCAGCCGCGCCAAGTCGCTCATCGTCGCCGTTAAGGCGCCGCTCGCCGAGGTCAAGTCCACGCAGGAAAAGGTGCTCGAGCAAAACGCCGACTACCTGTCGCGTGGAGCATTGAAGCAGCTTGAGGACCGCAACAAGCGCGAACTCAACGCGCGCGAGCGTTCGGGTATCATGGAAGCGCTGGCGAGCGCGCGGACGCTCATGCGCGACGTGCTACTGACGCTTCAGGACGAGGCAGCCGACGTGGTGAACGAAGACGTGCGCGACACGATCGGTCGGCTTGCCGCCGCGACCAATGTTGCGGGTGCCACCCAGGCGCTCGAGGCAGTCGCGACCGCCGAGCGCAACATCGCCAGAAACGTTACTCCCCAGCTGGCCATCGAGGTCATGCTATTCGATATCAGGAAGGCACTGAAATGCCGTTAGTCGTACCCGTTAAGTTTACCTACGCCTCGCGCGACCTGTGGTTCGACCCGCAGGATCTGGATATCCTCGAGGCCGATTATGCCATTTGCTCCACCGAGCGCGGAACCGAGATCGGCCTGGTTACGGCCGACCCCTTCGAGGTGCCGCTCGACGAAATCGGTCAGCCGCTCAAGCCCGTGCTGCGCGTGGCGAGCGACATCGACTTGCAGCTTGCCGACGACCTGGCTATCCAGGGTGACGAGGCCATGGTCGACTTCCGCCGCCTGGTCAAGGAGCTCGACCTCGAGATGAAGCCGGTCGGCGTCGAGTACCTGTTTGGCGGCGAGAAGGCTGTGTTCTACTTTGCTGCCGAGGAGCGCGTCGATTTCCGTCAGCTCGTCAAGGACCTGTCCTCGACGCTGCACATTCGCGTCGACATGCGCCAGATCGGCGTGCGTGACGAGACCCGCCTGGTGGGCGGCTATGCCCAGTGCGGCCAGGAGCTCTGCTGCACGCGCTTTGGCGGACAGTTTGAGCCGGTTTCGATTCGCATGGCAAAAGAGCAGGACCTGCCGCTCAACTCGTCCAAAATTAGCGGCGTCTGCGGCCGCCTGATGTGCTGCCTGCGCTACGAGTTCGAGGCGTACAAGGACTTTAAGAGCCGCGCGCCCAAAAAGAAGACGCTCATCGATACGCCGCTTGGCAAGGCGCGTATTCAGGAGTATGACACGCCGCGTGAACAGCTGGTGCTGCGCCTGGAGAACGGCAAAGTCTTTAAGGTCAACCTAGCCGATATGACGTGCTCGGAGGGCTGCAAAAAGAAGGCCGCCGAGCAGGGCTGCAACTGCCGCCCCGACTGCGTGACGCGCGACGTGCTCGAGCGCATCGAGTCGCCCGAGATGCGCCTGGCGCTCATGGAGCTCGATCGCGAAAACGGCGTCGATGTGGGCGATGGCCTGTCGAGTGCCGACCGTCTGGCCGGCACGTCGATGCCCAAGCGCCGTCGTCGCGATGCTGAATCCGATGCTCGCGCCGGTCAGGGCGAGGGCCGTGGCCGCGGAAAGGGCCGTGGTAAGGCCGAGACACCCGAGGCCGAGGAGGCCGCCGGTGGCCGTCGTCGTCGCAAGCGCGCGGGCTCGGGCGATGCTACCGAGGCTGCAGCTGCGGGCAAGAACGCCTCTCGCGAGCGCGAGGTTCAGCAGCCCCAGCAGCAGAATCGCGGCGGCGGCATGAATCCCACACGTCGCCGCCGCCGTCATCTGTCGAGCGAGGAGCGCGAGGACGCCTTCCGCGCCGCAGCTGCTCGCGAGGCTGGTGCCGCCCCCAAGGGTGGTTCGGGTTCCGATGCGCCTGCCGACAAGGGTGGCAAGTCACGTGGCGAGGAGGAGCGCGCGCCGCGTCCGCGCCGTCGCCATTCCTCGGGCGCGCAACAGAAGCCCTCAGTGCCCTCCGTGGCCGATCAGGTCTCGGAGGGCGAGGTCAAGGTCACGCGCCGTCGTCCCGGAGATGGCGGGGGAGCGGCTGCCAAGGCCTCGCGTGGCGACGCTCGCGACGAGCGCGAGCCGCGCGAGGATCGCGGTGGCGAGGGCTCGGCCGACCAGGGTCAAAAGCGCCGTCGCCGTCGCCGTTCCCGCAAGCAGCGCCAGGATGGTGGCGAGGGTTCGACCCCGTCTTCGTCCGCACCACAACCGCCCGCCGGCGAATAACGCCCGCGAGCGGATTTAGCCCGCCTTGCCCCGAGCGCATCGGGGTATCATAGCGCCGAATCAACAACCCTCCCTGCGACCGAACGTAGGGAGGGTTGTGTCTTGAAGAGCCATCTGAACATATTGAGCTGTCTGCAGGGTGCCGGTGCCCTACCGTTTGCGGACGAATTGCTACCGTTTGCCGAGCGGGTGGCACGCGAGGCGCTCGAGGCATTGTCGCCAACACGATGTGCCGGCTGCGAGCGCGCCGGTACGCTTATTTGCCAAGACTGCCTGACTGCGCTCACGCTCATCGACCCACGTCATAGCTGCATCCGATGCGGCGCCCCGTTTGGGGATTTGCTGTGCACTGAGTGTTCGGTCGAGGGCATGTCCTCGGCAATGGCGGAGGCGCTCGACCGCTGCCTGGCGTGCGCCGTCTATGCGCATCCGCTGCCGCGCATCATTAAAGCGTACAAGGACGCGGGCGAGCGACGTCTGGCTCCGTATCTGGCGGAGCTGCTCTACGACACCGCCCTGCATGCCCAGGTCGTAGCGCCCGATCGCTATGGAGGTGTGCTGTCCGGTGCGGATGCGGTGGTGTTTGTGCCTGCGACGGCGGCAGCGTTTCGGCGGCGTGGTTTTGATCATATGGAGGCTATTGCGCGCCCATTTTGCGAGCTGTCGGGTGTTCCTCTGCTCGATGCTCTCGTCAAGTACGGGCATGGCGACCAGCGCGAACTCGGTCGTGAGGAGCGCCGCGAGCGTGCCCGAGGTATGTACGAGACGGTTGAGGACGTGCACGGCCGCCGCCTGCTGCTTATCGACGACGTTATCACCACGGGTGCGACGATGGCAGCGGCTTCGGCGGAACTCAAGCGCGCCGGTGCCACGGCCGTTGATGGCCTCGCTATCGCACGCGTTTGGTAGGGGTGGTTCAGATGGCAATAAAGATCGGGCAGCGTGGCAAGCCTGCAAGCGAGCAGCTGGCTGCTTCCGTAATTCTGACGGGCGCCTCGGCGCTACGCATGATGCGCGCCGAGCGCCGACAAATGGGTTACATCAGCTGGAGGGACCTCAGTCCCGATGAAGAGTGCCGTGTGCTGCGCGCGTCGTCGCCCTCGATCGAGGACATCTATCTTCCCGACTTGGTGCGGATTGGGGCCGCAAGCGGCGAGGTGCAAGAAGATCTTTGCTTGCTGGTGGGATCTGCGGCGCAGCGCCGCCGCATGCCTGGCGTGGGCTGGTCCGTATGCTCTGGGTTGCCCGCCGGCTCGATTCTAGAGGTGGAACCAGGGGTGTACAGTCTATCTCCCGAGGCCCTTTGTGTTGCCGTCGCCCGCGAGGTCGGCTGTATCCAGGCATTTGCCCTGGCCCAGGAGCTGTGCTCTAAGATTTCGCTGAGTGACCGCGGGCAGTATCTACCTCCCTACACATCGCCTGTCGTGAACAAATTGGCAAAGGACAAAGACCAGCCGCCAGATGTCGGTTACTTTGAGGTCGAGTCCGTGCTGACACCCGATTGCCTGGTAGATTACCTCGCGGCATGCAAGGGGAATGTGGCCAAACAGCTGCTGCGCCTGTGTCCCTACCTGTCAGAAAATCTGCGCTCGCCCATGGAGTGCATCATGCTCGCTCTGTTTTCGCTTCCGTTTTCCTATGGCGGATTTGCCTGCGGTCCCTTTAAGACCGACTACAAGATCGAGTTCAACGACCGTGCACAGGCGATCTCGGGGATGCCGCATGCGGTTTGCGATGCCTTTCAGGAAGCAGCCCGGTTTGACTTGGAATACAACGGTGAGCTGGGCCATTCCTCTCGGAGGGGACGTATCCATGATGAAAAGCGCAACACGGGCTTGATTACTATGGGAATCGAGGTCGCGACGGTCAACAACGAAATGCTCTGTGACATGGAAGCGATGGAAGCACTCGCATGGCGCATCCACCAGCGTATGGGTAAGCGATATCAGAATCGCGTAGAGGCTCGTCGAAAGAGGCAAGATGCTCTGCTGAATACGCTCCGAGCGTGCTTTGGGCCCAAACCAGCGTAAAACTATGGCTTTATAGGGGGTCTGTTCATATGCTCTGTGCAAAAAACGGCAAATATGAGTACTGTTACTAGATTAGTGACAGCAAAAACAAAGAAACTTGGGCCGATAATCTGGATTCAGCGAAGAGATAATAAACGAATGTGGAATATCTTGGCGCCAAGCAGGCTGTGCGGAACTCAAAAAGGGCTCGTGAGGCGGTAATACGCTGCTACTAAATTGGTAACAGTACTCATATTTGCCGTTTTTTGCACACGGCACCCTGAGACGGGTGCCCCGGAGCTCCCCGTAGGGAAGCTCCGGGCTTCATAGGGGCACGAATGGTCCGCTCCGACCCGCAAAATCTGTACTCGCGATGCGAATGACGCCCCTAACCTTAAACTTTAGCTTGAACTTAGCTATAATGCGCTTCGTTCCTACCAGGCTGTGGTTGCGGACGGACGAAATGCCCGTCCTAGTCCAAGACAGACGCGGTCAAAGGGATCCACGTAAGCGACCGCGTGCGCGCGGCGCGATCATGGCGCGTCCTAGATGTAAGCCGCACCGTCCGTTCTACTTTCTTTGGGGCAATACCGCCTCGCGGGCGAGCGGGTCAGTCGTGAAGGTGGCTGCGGCCTCCCGAGCAAACACCCCGGTGCGCAAGTGTGGGGTCAAATACCAGGTCAGCTGGTGGGAACAACCTGATATTCCGCGCAACGCACGGATTGTATACGACACAGAAGGCAGGGTAGTGGACATGGTGAGGGGCAGCTTGATGCACGCGGCTCGGTTAGGTGCTGGGACCGCAGCGGTCATCGCCGTTTTGGGCCTGAGCGGATGCGCGTTCAACCCGCTGTCTACGTTCACGACTCCCACGATCGACCAGATCGAGTACGAGACCGTCACGCCGGCGGTGTCGGACGATGCCCTGGTCACTTCCGGAACCCTGACGGTCGCCCTCGATACTTCCGATGCGCCGCAGGCCATGCAGGACGCCGACGGCGAGCTCACGGGGTATGCGGTTGACGCCGCCCGCGCCCTCGCAAGCCGCATGGGCCTTAAGGTTGCCTTTGTCGATGCGTCTTCGGCAGATTCCGCGCTCGGCGACAAAAAGGCCGATATCTTTATCGGCGAGATTAACTCCACGGACGGGGACATTAGCTCGCTCGGCACCTGCCTGTACGATGCCACTTCCGTGTTCGGTAAAACTAGCGATGGTGGGTCGCTAAGCGTTTCCACCGATACCCTTAACGCGTCTACTCTGGGTGTCCAAATGTCCTCGGCCTCGCAGGAGGCGCTTGCTAAGCAGAGCATCACCGCCAATCAAAAGACCTACTCCAACATCAACGAGTGCTTTGAGGCGCTTGAGTCCGGCGAGGTCGACTATGTGATCTGCGACTCCACGGCCGGCGGCTACCTTGCACGCCTGATGAGCGAGGTCTCCTATGTCGGTTCGCTCGAGGCGCCCTCGACGCTTGGTGTTGCGGGCCTCTCGTCCAATGACGAACTGTGCCGTGCCGTGAGCGATGCCCTCGACGGTATCACGGTCGATGGCACGCTCGAGGCGGTCCACTCCGTCTGGTACGGCACGATGCCCTATGACCTCACCACCAAGACGGTCTCGGGCGCCGACGTGCAGTCGACCGACACCGGATCCAGCGAGTCCGCATCCTCCGATTCGAGCAGCGAGGGTGCAACCTCCGAGGATAAATCGTCCAGCCAGGAGGGCACTATCACCGACGACGACATTAACAAGCTCAATAGCTAGTTATTGCTAGGGGTGGCGTCTCCTATGCGCTAGGAGAGACGCCTCTTCACGGTTTCAACACGCATTGCCGGGCTTTCCCAACAGGGGAGCCCGGCTTTTTCATCCCTATAAAACCAGCAGGTCAAAGCCAATTTGCGGGACAAAATACAAAGCCGCCGTCGCCCTCCCATAGCGCACTTTGCCACAGAAAAGTGCGAGACTTCGGTATGCGGTATCAAGCAATCGTTATTCGGGTCTTTGGGAATCCGCGTGATTAAATGCACGGCAATGGGTACATAGCCAGTACAGTAAGTCCCCGAGGCAGATTGGAGCCACGTATGGATATCAAGGTTTCTGGACGCAAGACGACGGTAACCGATGCTCTGCGTGCGCATGTGGATGAGAAGATCGGCGAGGCGCTCAAGGTTTTCGATATCGAGCCCATGACAGTCGACGTCGTGCTTCGTTATGAGAAGAACCCCTCGAACCCCAACCCGGCAATCGTCGAGGTTACGGTTCGCGCTCGCGGTTCGGTGATTCGCGTTGCCGAGCACGGTGCAGATATGTACGCCGCCATCGACCTCTCCGCCGATAAGGTCACCCGCCAGCTGCGCAAGTTCAAGACCAAGGTCGTGGACAACCGCCAGGGCGGTGCCAGCGCGGCGGATGTCGCACCGGTCGAGCGCGTCGAGGATCTGGCCGACCTGCTGCTGCCCGAGGAGGAGGACGACCTGCTCGTCCGCGAGAAGGTTATCGACGTCACCCCGATGACTGAGGAGCAGGCGCTGGTGCAGACAGATCTGCTGGGCCACGACTTCTACGTGTTCGAGAACGCGACGACTGGCCTCATCAATGTGGTGTATCACCGTAAGAATGGTGGATATGGCATCATCAAGCCCCGAATCGAAACACTTGACGAGTAAAATACGTTAACTTGCATGAGTTAACGGTTGGCGGCCATCCCATGCGGGTGGCCGCCTTTTTACGTAAGGAGTCGCTTTGATGGACAAGGCCGCATCCGCCGGTCATTCGAACCGTTGCCGCATCGTCGTCGATACCTGCTGCGACTTTAGCCCCGAGGTCGCTGCGAACCTCGATGTCGATATCCTGGGTTTCCCCTTCATTATCGATGGCGAAGAGCGCACGGACGATATCTGGTCGAGCATCACGCCCAAAGAGTTCTACGACCGCATGCGCGCCGGCGCTCGCGTGTCTACCTCCGCCGTGTCGCTCGGTCGCTATATCGAGTTCTTTACCGAGTGTGCCAAAGAAGGTACGCCCACGGTCTACCTGTGCTTTACCTCGGCGCTGTCGTCGAGCTACAACTCCGCGTGCCAGGCGGCGGACGCCGTGCGCGCCGAGTATCCCGATTTTGAGCTGTACGTGGTCGACAACGCTCTGCCCTGCGCGACCGGCGCGCTCTTGGCGCTCGAGGCCGTGCGCCAGCGTTCGGCGGGACTGACCGCCAAGCAGCTGGTCGATTGGGCAAACGAGGCAAAGACCTACGTCCACGGCTACTTTACGCTCGAGAGCTTTGACGCGCTGGCTGCCGGCGGCCGCATTCCGCCCGCGGCGGCGCAGCTCACGGCAAAGCTCGATGTCAAGCCCGAGCTCTCCTACGACCTGGCCGGCTCGCTGTCGCTGATCGGCGTCAACCGCGGCCGCAAGAAGGCGCTCAAGTCCATCCTCAAGTCGTTCCGCGAGAACTACGTGCCCGATCGCACCATGCCCATCGCCATCATGACGGCCGATGCCGAGAAGGACGGCGACTGGCTCGAAGCCGCCATCCGCAAGGAGGAGGGCTGCGCCGACGTCACGATCATTCGCAGCTCCGTGGGCCCCACCATCGGCTCGCATGTGGGCCCCGGCATGGTGGCCTGCGCGTTTTGGGGTAAGAACCGCGCCGACAAGGCGTCGCTTTCCGACCGCATCGCCCGCCGCGTGCGCGGCCAGTAGGCAAGCGCTGCGTCCGTAATCGCCCTCGACTCACAGCCCAAACGCTGGCACCGAGTATTCAACCTGGTAATAACACCCAACCTAAAAGGAAAGGTTTCATGGCAAACAAGCTCTCCGTCGCATTTATCGGCACCGGAATCATGGGTGCCCCCATCGCCGGTCACATCCTGGATGCCGGCTATCCCGTCACGGTCAACAACCGCACCAAGTCCAAGGCTGCCGCGCTTATCGAGCGCGGTGCCGCTTGGGCCGATACGCCGGCCGATGCCGTGGCTAACGCCGATGTTGTCTTTACCATGGTGGGCTATCCCTCCGAGGTCGAGGAGCTCTACCTGGCGGGCGACGGCCTGCTCGCGTGCACTAAACCCGGCGCGGTCCTGATCGACCTTACCACGAGCTCGCCCGAGTTGGCGCGCGACATTGCCGAGGCCGCCCAGGTTTCTGGTCGCATGGCGTTTGACTGCCCCGTCACCGGCGGCGAGTCGGGTGCTATCGCCGGCACGCTCACGGCTATCGTGGGCGCTACCGAGAACGACATCGCGCCGGTCCGCGATATCCTTTCCACCTTTGCGGCAAACATCTGCTGCTTCGATGGCGCCGGCAAGGGCCAGGCTGCCAAGCTCGCCAACCAGGTGTCGCTGGGCGCCTGCATGGTCGGCATGGCAGACGCCATGGCATTTGCCGAGCTGAGCGGCCTTGACCTGGAGAAGACCCGTCAGATGATCCTGGGCGGCACCGGTAAGTCCGGCGCCATGGAGAGCCTGGCGCCCAAGGCGCTCGACGGCGACTACAAGCCCGGCTTTATGGTCGAGCACTTCATTAAGGACCTGCGCCTGGCGCTCGCTTACGCCGACGATCGCGAGCTCGCGCTGCCCGGCGCCGACGTGGCCTTTACGCTCTACGACATGCTCGACGCCATCGGTGGCGCCAAGCTGGGCACCCAGGCCATCACGGTCCTCTACAAGGAGGAGGCCGACGCCATTGCCGCCGGTCTGGACTGGTCGCAGTATCGTCCCGAGGAGCACGGTGCTCACGAGGAAGGCTGCGGTTGCGGCGAGCACGGCGACGACCACGAGTGCGGTTGCGGCCACCACCATGGCGAGGACCACGAGTGCTGCGGCGGCCACGGCCATGACGACGGCCACGAGTGCTGCTGCGGCCATCATCACGGGGAGTAGCGCCCATGAGCTGGACGTTCGTGGTGCTCGCGCTGGTGCTCTTTCTCTTTGCGATCTACATCGGCTTTTTGTGCGGCCAGTGGGCGTGCGAAAAGCGCGTCATCACCAAGCGCGACTACTGGATCGCCAATTTTGCAGGTGCGGCGGCAGTCGTCCTGCTAACCTGGGTGTTTTCGCTGTTCCCGCTGGTGCAGTTTGCGCCGATCGGCTGGCTCGGCGGCTTTATCGCCGGCCTTAAGATGAGCTTTGGCGAGTCCGTCGGCCCGTGGCGCAAGCACGACGAGGTCTTTAACGTCAACAAGGCACACCGCGCCGCCGCCGACGCGGGCGACGCCGAGGAGCGTCGCCGTGCGCGTCACAATGGCGCGGCCGACCGACAGCTCATCTCGGTCACCGATGACAGCAAGGGTGCTGGCAAGCACGCTAAGAAATAGTAAGAAGAGGTAACTATGGCAGAAAACAAAGACGAACAGCTCACCGACGAGGAGCTGGCACAGCTTCAGCTGGCAGAGGAGAACGAGAACGCCGTCGACCGTCTGGTCAAGGAGCTCGGCTGCCCCACGCGCCGCATCCGCCAGTTTGCCGCCCGCGTGCTGCACCTGCTTGCCGAGCGCGATCCGCAGCGCGTCGTGCCCTGCGTGCCCGCGCTGATCGAGGCGCTCGACCGCCCCGAGGCGCAGACCCGCTGGGAGGCCCTCGATGCCCTGACGGCGCTCGCCACCACCTGCCCCGAGCAGCTGGGCGATGCCTTTGAGGGCGCCGAGACCGCGCTGTTCGACGAGATCTCCTCCACGCTGCGCTATGCCGCCTTCCGCCTGCTGTGCGTGTGGGGTGCCACGAGCGTCGAGCGTTCGCGCGAGGCTTGGCCCATCCTGGACGAGGCCATCCAGTGCTACCACGGCGACCTTGAGTATCGCGACATGCTCGGTTGCCTGTACGAGTTTTGCCAGGGCGAGATCGACGCCGAGGTTGCCGAGAAGCTCGCGCTGCGCCTTAAGTTCGATGCCGAGAACGGTAAGGGCAGCTATCTCAAGGCCCGTTCGAGCGAGATTTGCGAAATGCTTGTTAAACGTTTTGGCCTGGATCTCTCCAAAAAGAAGAAGCGTGCTAGCGTTAAAAAATCTGACGACGCCGAAGACGAGGAGTAACAGATTATGGCGCACGATGTAGTCCTGATTCCCGGTGACGGTATTGGTCCCGAGATTACGCAGGCCATGCGCCGCGTGGTCGAGGCCACCGGTGTCCAGATCAACTGGAATGTCCAGGAGGCCGGCGCCGGCGTCATGGACGAGTTTGGCACGCCGCTGCCCCAGCACGTGCTCGACGCGGTCGCCGAGACCAAGGTTGCCATCAAGGGCCCCATCACCACGCCGGTCGGCACGGGTTTCCGCAGCGTTAACGTCGCCCTGCGCAAGCACTTTGACCTGTACGCCTGCGTGCGCCCCTGCCTGTCGCAGCCGGGCGACGGCTCGCGCTTCCGCGACGTCGACCTGGTCATCGTGCGCGAGAACACCGAGGACCTCTACGCCGGCATCGAGTTCGATGAGGGCGCTGCCGAGGTTGAGGAGCTCTCGCAGCTTGTCGAGCGCTCGGGTCAGAAGACCTTCGCCGCTGATTCCGCCATTTCAATTAAGCCGATCTCCATCGCCAAGAGCCGCCGCATTGTGGAGTATGCCTTTGAGTATGCCCGCCGCTGCGGCCGCAAAAAGGTGACGGCCGTGCACAAGGC
>CATZKS010000014.1 GCA_958421035.1 uncultured Collinsella sp.
ATGAGCCAGCAAACGGGTTGGACCCGCTGGGCATCGAGAGTATATGGGCTCTTATCGGTCGATTGAATCGAGAGCAGGGTAAGACCATGCTCATCTCTAGTCATGATTTGGATGAGTTGGCATCGGTTGCAACAAGCTGCCTGTTTATTCATGACGGCGAACTGCTAAAAAAGGAATCGATGGACGTCATAAGGGATGAGGCGTCGTCCCTAAAAGAGTATTACAGGCGCTTGATGAAGGCGGTCTCGCTATGAAGCGGGCGATCCATCCCATAAAGGCAGATATGATGCGTTTGCACAGGATATTTCCGGCGAAGTTTGGTCTTGCGCTTATGCTGGCGTTCGGCCTTCTCTTCGGCATCTTTCTAAAAAACGGAACAACGTTGCTAGCCTTTGGCAATAGCGTTTTTGGGGAGGATATTGGCTTCTGCTGGAATGTAATCGATCCTTCTGCACCCGATGAGTCCCTTGTGCGTAGCGCCTTTGCCGGCACATCTCTGCTTGTGCCGCTCATCGTTTGCCTGGTAATTCTACAGGAGCGTGGCTATGAAGAGGGCTGCCGAATTTCTTTGTCAAGAGGTCTCAACCGCTTTTATGGGGCTCTAGCCCATGCATTTTCGTCTGCTTTAATAATTGGCGCAGAATATAGTGCGCTTTGCCTTCTTCTTTTTGCAATAGCCATAATACGTGGAGGGCAAAACTATGCGCATAGCATGCTGGCTGCATTTTTGCCCGCAATGATGATTAACGCCGTATTGGTGATATCGGTTGCGCTGGAGACGGTGACCATCTATCGGATTACAGGCAGCGCTGTATTGAGCGGGGCTGCGATAATTATTGGATTTGTCATGAGCTTGACGCTCTACGGAACCTTCCTTCAGGCGCCTATACCATCTTTGCGATGGATCTTCCTCCTTCCGGGGCCGTACCTTGGAGTCGGATGTGCCCTTGGGTATAGCGATATGGGGCAGCTGACGCTTCTGGGATATGGCGCGGCAGCCAGTTGTCTATCGGTATTGATTTACGCTCTCGTGAGCTTTCGTGCTGGGGGTGTGCTCAATGGCTCGTCAGACTAGAAGATTCCTTCATTCAGAATTGAAGCATGTGAGCAAATGGACGTACGCCTTAATCCTGGTAATTTATGCGTGCATGGTGGTATTGCAGCTTAATTCTTTCCCGATGTGGTTCTGTAGCCTCCGTGAGAACAGTTTCTTGGGCTTTTTCCCAGACCCGACGCTTCGGCTATCTGCAGAGGATGTCCTTCTATTTGGTAATGCAGAGGTTTTTCGCGGTCTGCTGTTCAACGTAGCCCCGTTGGCTCATGCATTGTTCTTTCCGTTCATCGCGGCTTGCATTGTGCCGTGCTTTGTCAGTTCGGGCTTTATTGAGGAACCGTGGGGGTTGTCGGAGGCTCGGGGAGGGAAGCGTGTGTGCGCTATCGTTGCGCGAGTGGTGCTGTCTTCTTTTGCCCTTTTGGGCGCGTTTATCCTGTCGAGTGTCGTTTTGTACTGCCTTAACTGCGCGATCGTTTTAGATGCTCAACAGTATTTCAACCTGAATATTTTTTGCCATCGACTTCTTCTGACGAGTGTCGTCTGCCTTGCATACGTGGTCTCTTGCGTGATTGCTGTTTCCTATTTTGGATCCGGCTTCGGTCCGATTGGCATGCTGCTACTTGTCAACGTCGTAGCGATCTACATACAGCTCGGGGCCAATTCCATGCTTCCGCTTCCGTCCTCGATGCTCATGTGGATTTGCGGCGTGACCCCGTTGGGGGATGGTCAATGCATTTCGATTTTAATTGACTGCCTCATAAACGTAGCAAGCGTTTTTGCTATTTGCTTTACCGTCGACCGATTACGGTCGAGATTTCTTTGATTGCTTGTGAGGGATAGTCATACCGAGCATACCAAATACAGGGGGGGCGGGCACCGTGGCTGGTGTCCGCCCCCCTGGCATGGAAGGTTTAAGCCTGTGTGATTCGCGAGCTAGCGGGCCTGCTTTACCTTGGCCGCCGCCTCGACAAACGACTTCCACAGGTTAAAGTCGGTCTCGAGCGTCTTCCACGTATACTCAGGGTGCCATTGCACGCCCAGGCAGAACGGCTGGCCTTCGACTTCGATGCACTCGGGAACGCCGTCGGTTGCCTTGGCGACCAAGCGCGTGCTCTTACCCAGACGATCGACGCAGCAGTGATGTGCGGAGTTGGTCTGGATCAGCCTGTGCCCGCCAACCGCGCGCTCCAGCAGCGAGCCCGGCACGACCTCGACAGGATGCACAGGGTCGTTGAGCACGTGGGTATGGCGCCACTGCGTGCGGCCCTCGCGCGCGCCTAGGCTCGGCACGTCCATGCACAGGGTGCCGCCGGTGGCGACATTGAGCAGCTGCGTGCCTCGGCAGGTGGTAAAGAGCGGCTTCTTGGCGCGAAGTACCTCGTTAACCAGCTTAAACTCAAAACGGTCGCGAATCTCGCAGCACAGCGTGGGGTCGTAAGGACGCTCGTCGCCCCAGCGTTTGGGGTTGACGTCCGGGCCGCCGGGAATGGCGATGCCGTCAGCGATTTCCACGTAATGACGGATAACGTCGACGTCTTCGGTAATGGACATCTGCAGCGGCAGACCGCCGGCGGCAAGAATGGCATCGACAAATACGCTCGCAATCTCCTCGTTGGGGGAGAGCGTCTCGCTCAAATAGGGCTTCGCTTCTTCCCAGCGTGGTGCGACCAGGATGAGCGGGCGGTCGGCGGGATCGACGTCGACGTGCGGAGTGTAGGACGATGAGGTGCGGGTTCCGATCATGGGTGCGGCTTTCGAATCCGGGTGGACATGGCACAGGGGTGGCGCGGGACAAACGTTACTGATGAATTTGCCCGCGTGGCAATTGGGCTAGTGGCCCTTAATGGAGTTGAGGAAGTCCTGGGCGCGCTTGGTCTGGGGGTGGTCGAAGAACTCGTCGGGTGTGCCGGTTTCCACGATCTGGCCGTCGGCCATAAACACGACGCGGTCGGCCACGCGGCGGGCGAAGTTCATCTCGTGCGTGATGACGATCATCGTCATGCCCTGCTGGGCCAGACGGACCATGACCTCGAGCACCTCGTTGATCATCTCGGGGTCCAGCGCGCTCGTGGGCTCGTCAAAAAGCATGGCCTTGGGTTGCATGGCAAGCGAACGTGCGATGGCTACACGCTGTTGCTGACCGCCCGAGAGCTGTGCGGGCACCTTATCGGCCTGCTCGGCAACGCCCACGCGGCCCAGCAGGTCCATGGCGCGCTCACGAGCTTCCTCCTTGGAGACGCCCAGCACATCGACCGGTCCCAGCATGACGTTCTGCAGTACGGTCATATGTGCAAACAGGTTGAACTGCTGAAATACCATGCCCAGCTCGGCACGCATGCGGGCAAGATCCTTGCCTTCCTGCGGCAGGGGCTCGCCCTCGATGAGGATTTCGCCCGAGTCGATGGTTTCCAGGCGGTTGATGGTTCGGCACATGGTCGACTTGCCTGAGCCCGAGGGACCGATCACAACGACGACCTCGCCGCGGTCGACCGACAGATTGATGTCGTTGAGGACGTGCAGATCGCCGTAGTGCTTATCGACGTGCCTGAGCTCGATTAACGGCTGATTGCCGGTAGAAGAGGTACTCTGTGCCATGGTGCTCGGCTCCTTATGACTCGAAATGGTAAAGCGTTAGCGGATGATGGTCGCGCCGGTCTTGTGCGAAACGTAGACAGCGGCCTTGTTAATTGCGACGTTGATGAGGATGTAGATGACCGCGATTACCAGGTAGACCGACACGAGGGCGTCGTAGCTGGTAATGAGCACGCGGGCATTTTGCATGAGGTCAGGGTAGCTCACCACGTAGGCGACGGTGGTGTCTTTGACTACGACCACAAGCTGCGAAATCAACGACGGAATGATAAACCGAATAGCCTGCGGCAACACGATTTTAAAGGTGATTTTGGCCTTGGAGAGACCGAGCGCCTGGGCCGCCTCGACCTGGCCGCGCGGCACGGCGTTGACGCCGGCGCGGAAGATCTCGGCGAGTACGCCGGCTGCGGCGAGCGCGACGGGAAGCGTGAGCATCCAAAACGACGGTAGCGCGATCTTGTACTGGGGCAGCACCAAAAAGAAGAAGTAGATGAACAGCAGGCTCGGCACGCCGCGGAAGAAATCGGTGAGCACGCGGCAGACCAGCTGCAGCGGCTTGATGTCGCTGGTGCGGCCGAGCATAAGGCCTAAGCCCAGTACCAGCGCGATGGCGCCGGCGGTGAGTGCGACTTTAACGGTGCCCTCAAAGCCGGCAAGTAAGAACTTCCAGGTGGTGAGGTGCGTAAAGAAATACCAATAGTGGACCGAAAGCTGACCGGTCACATAAAAGCGCTGCAGTACCAGGATGACGAGCGCGGCGACGGCAACAAGCGAGATGGCGGTGCCGATGCGAATCTTGGCGCGCATCTTGGGGCCGGGAGCCTCGTAGAGCGCATCGCGCATGGTGAGCGCAGAAGAGGAGTGCTTGCTCATCGGAGGATCCTCACCTTCTTATCGATGTAATTGCCAATGTGGCTCACCACAAAGGCAGTGCCCAGGTAGCCGAGCGCCGAGATAAAGAACGCGGCGACGCCGCCGAGCGAGCGCGTGTTGATATAGCTCACCACGCCGGTGAGCTCCTGCGGTTTAAGCGGCACCTGACTGCCGAGCGCAGTGGTGAGCATGACGGCGATAAAGAGGTTGGTCATGGGCAACACACTCGAACGCAGCGCCTGCGGAATCACGATCTTGGCGAGGATACGGCTGAAGCTCATGCCCAGCGAACGTGCGGCTTCGACCTGGCCGACGCCGACGGTGTTGATGCCACTCATATAGTTCTCGGAGCCAAAGGCCGAGCCCAAAAGGACCGTGGCGACGATAACGCAGGTGCGGTAGGGCAGAACGACCTTGAGCGGCGGCAGCGCATAGACGACGATGATGAGCAGCGCGATGCCGGGGATATTACGGAAGACCTGGACATACAGGTCGCCAAAGACGCGCAGCGGCTTGAGCGGCGACACGCGCATCACGGTGACGGCGACGGCCAGCACCATGGCGATGACAAACGACTCAAGCGTCATGCCCCAGGTTGCTAGCAGCGCGTCGATATAGTTCTGGCCATAGAGCGACCAGAGTTCGGAGAGACTCATGCGGACCTCCCGCCGATAAGGAAAGGGGCTCCCGTGTGTACGGAAGCCCCGACAACTCATTGAGGAAACAGTTTATCGCAATAAAGCACCTCGTGCGTTTCCATATGGTTTCGCAGCGGCTGATGCCATGCTTGCGAGCTTAGGCGCCGACCTCGGGCAGCTCGGGAACGTTGGTGTCGCCCGTGCGGTCGCCGATGCAGATCTGCCACAGCTCGGTCCAGGTGCCGTCGTCCTCGATCTTCTTAAGGAAGTCGTTAACGAAGGCGACGCCGTCGGAATCGAGCGGCAGACCGATGCCATAGGGCTCCTTGCTGCCGAAGGGCTTGCCGGCGATCTTGTATTTACCGGGCTCGCGGACCAGGGCGCTCTGCTGCATGTTGTTATCGATGACGTAGGCGTCAACGCGACCCTGCTGGAGTGCCTGGCGGGCCTCCTCGTCGGTCTTGAACTCCTGTTGGCTGGCCTTGGGGGCAAACTCCTCCAGGATGGCGGGGCCGTTGGAGCCGGACTGGACGGCGACGTTCTTGTCAGCCAGGTCGTCGACGCTCTTGATGTCGTCGTTATCGGCGAGCACCAGGATGGCCTGCTGCGTGTAGTAGTAGGGACCGGCAAAGGATACGAGCTTCTTGCGCTCGTCAGTGATGGTGTAGGTGGCAAAGACAGCGTCGACCTGGCCGTTCTGCAGGACGGACTCGCGCGTGTCCGAGGTCACCTGGGTGATCTCGACCTTGTTCTCGCCCAGGATGTAGTTGGACAGGAGCTGTGCGATACCGGCGTCGAAGCCGCGGGTCTGACCGTCTTTCTCGTTGAGGAGGGAGAAGAGCGTGGAGGTCTGAACGCCACCGATCTTAAAGACGCCGGCGTCCTTGACGGCCGTCGCCCAGGTGCTTGCGGCGATGGCGTCGTCATCGGCCTTGGGGCCGTTGTCGACGAGCTTGTCGAATGCCTTGGCATCGAGCGTGGCGGAAACCTCGGTATCCTCGGAGCCCTTGGAGGAACCGGCGGCGGAACCCTTGTCGGCCTCGGCGCTGGTGTCGGAGCAGCCGGCAAGACCAAGGCCGGCGACGGTTGCGAAGGTGGCGGCAACGAAGCCGCGGCGGTCGAGAACGACCTGCTGGGAGAGGTTCTTGCTCATGGGAGAACACCTTTCTCAATAAAATCCCTAGCGGTTGAGTAGAGTTATACCCTATCGCGCTCAAATGGGTCAACACGAAATAACACAGAAACATACTTACCTTATGGGTTATTGTACCTACCAAAAAGGGACAGGCACCTTTGTGGTGGTTCTTGCAGTTGTGACGGCCTGTCTCGCTGCTTTGTCTCAATCTGTAACAGGTAGACGAGGAAATGGGTTCTAACTGTTACAGATCGAGATTATCTCCTTAGTGGGATTCGAATGTCTCGATCTGTAACATCTGGACGGACAAAAGGTCTCTATCTGTTACAGATTGAGACAAAGGTCTGGGACTAAAATGTCTTATCTAGATCTGTAACAGCTGGACGAGGATTTATCCTCTAGATGTTACAGATTGAGATAATCGCGTCGCGAAAATAAAAACCTCCGCAGGGGTGCTTCCCTTGCGGAGGTTATTTACTCGTTGAGTAGCCTTACGGCTTCGGCGGCCATGTTCTCGACCGTCATGCCGTTCTGCGCGAGCAGCTCGTTGGGGTCGTAGCGGTCGGGGAAGCCCTTGGCGATGCCAAAGGTGCGCGTGCGCACAGGCGTGCAGGCCAAGTAGCACGCGACACGCTCGCCCCACCCACCGTCCAAGATGCCGTCCTCGAGGGTGACGACAACGCGATGCTCGGCGGCAAGGCTGTCGAGAAACTTGCGGTCAAGCTCGGTTGCAAAGCGCGGGTTGACGAGCGTGGCCTCGATGCCGTACTCGGCAGCCAAGCGGTTTGCCACGCGCTCGCCCAGTTCAAAGAAGTCGCCAAGCGCAAGCACGGCTACATCGCGGCCCTGACGCGCGACGTTGTAGCGCACGACGCTGTAATCGGCGCCCTCGGCGGGCGCCAGATCGGGACGGCTTACCAGGCCGATGCCCGGTACGCGGATTGCCACGGGATGCTCGCGGTGGTCGAGCGACCAGCTCAGCATGGACAGGTATTCTTCCATGCAGGCCGGTGCCAGGTAGCGCATGTTGGGAAGTCCGCCCAGCATGGAAATATCAAAGAACGAGAGGTGCGTCTCGGACGTTGTGCCAAAGACCGAAGCGCCAAACACCAGGATGGTTGCGGGGGCGTCGTTGAGGCACAGGTCGTGCCACAGTTCATCGTAGGCGCGCTGCAAAAACGTGCCGTATGCGCCAAAGACCGGCTTGGCGCCGGCGCTGGCGAGCGCGGTGGCAAAGGTGACGGCGTGTTCTTCGGCAATGCCCACGTCGACAAACTGCTTGCCTGCCGCGGCGCGAAGCTCGGGCGTAAAGCCCATGATATAGGGCGTGGCAGCCGTGATAGCGACAACCTGCGGGTCGTTCGCGATAGCGGCGTTGAGTGCCTCGCTCGTAATATCGGCATAGGTGCGCGGTGCGGGCTCGCTCGGGTGGCCCGGGCAAAGTTTGCGACCGGTTGCCATATCAAAGGGCCCCACATGATGCCAGTGCTCGGGGTCGCTCTGGGCTGGCTCAAAGCCCTTGCCCTTGGCGGTGGAGACGTGCAGCACGATGGGATGATCGATATCGCGCAGCTCCTGCAGCGTATCGACCAGCGCTTGGACATCGTTACCGGCGTCCAGGTAGCGATAGTCGAGCCCCAGCGCGCGGAAAACGTTGCGCTCGCAGGTGCCGTTGCTGGCGCGCAGCTCGGCCAGATTGCGATACAGGCCACCGTGGTTTTCGGCAATGGACTGGTCGTTATCGTTGACGATGATGATCAGGTTGCTGTCGAGCTCGGCGGCATTGTTAAAGCCCTCAAAAGCCAGACCGCCCGAAAGCGAGCCGTCGCCAATAACGGTAATGACGTTATACGTGTCACCCGCCAGGTCGCGCGCGTGGGCAAGACCGCAGCCCAAGCTCACCGAGGTCGAGGTGTGACCCATGGCAAACAAGTCATGCTCGGACTCGTCGGGATTGGCAAAGCCAGAGGCCTCGCCATAACGCTCCGGATCGATATAGGTGTACGCGCGCCCGGTCAGCGCTTTGTGTGCGTAGGTCTGGTGCGACACGTCGAAGACAATTTTGTCGGTGGGGGAGTTAAACACGCGGTGGAGCGCGACCGTGAGCTCAACGACGCCCAGGTTGGGGGCAACGTGTCCGCCGACAGCGGCGGAGCTTTCGAGGATGGCGTGGCGAATCTCGTCGCAGAGCTGCGGGAGCTCGGCGCGATTAAGAGCCTTGACGTCCTCGGGCGTTGTCGTTTGCGTAAGCAGCATCGTTGTGGGTTACTCCATGCGAATCGAGCGCCGGCGCTCCCTCGGCCGGCACAATTGCACAGAACAGTCTCGCACATTTTGGCGTTTGATATGTGACGGCGGCGCGGTAATTCGCCAACTGGCGGGGCAAAACGTTTTGTCCGATGCCATACTGGTAGATTCGATGATGTTTTTATTCAATGCGTGCAGGCCGTGGCTTGCCGCCGTGAGCCGCTGGAAGGAGGCAGCATGTCTGATGCCGTTCGTGCCGAGAAAATCGCGCACGAGGTCGACTATGCCGCCCACCAGCTGGCCCAGGCGGGCCGCTTGGACCTGACGCACGAGTTTATCCAGCATGGCGACGTGACGGTCTATGCACATGTGACTTCGGTAGCGCGGGCGAGCCTGTCCTTTGCCGAGCGCTTGGGCCGTGTTGGCATTTCGGTCGACCGTGCCTCGCTGCTGCGCGGAGCCTTGTTACACGATTACTTTCTCTACGATTGGCATGACCCCGATCCGAGCCATCGACTGCACGGATTTCGGCATCCATTTTTTGCCCTGGCACGTGCCGAAGAGGATTTTGAGCTGACGCCGCGCGAACGGAATATTATCGCGCGACATATGTTTCCGCTGGTGCCAGTGCCGCCGACGTGTCGCGAGGCATGGATTGTGTGCCTGGCTGATAAGTGGTGCGCACTGTGCGAGACGGTCGCCGGCCGTCTGCCGCGCAAGGACGAGGCTGACGATGGCATGAGTAAAGCATCGAGCGAAAAGAGGAGAGGGTAGACGGTGGAAACCGCGATTGATATGGCGTTTGGCGGCGCGACGCTTGCCGCCTGTCCACTCTCGGCACTGGTGCTCTCGTTTGCCTTTTACGGGTTTTGCGGCTGGGCATGGGAGTCGACAGTATGCGCCATGCTTAACCAAGGACGCTTCGCCAACAGCGGATTCTTGCTGGGGCCGTGTTGTCCTATCTATGGTGTGGGCGGCATCGCCTGCTGGCTTTTGCTGCGCGGGATTCCGGATGCCTCGGGCCAGTTTGTCGCGGCGGCGCTTGTATGCAGCGTAATCGAGTACAGCGTGGGCCTTCTATTGGAAAAGACAACAGGTGCGCGCTTTTGGGATTACTCGCACCTGCCGTTTAATTTGCATGGACGCATCTGTCTGTACTGGGCCTGCGCGTTTGGCCTGGGTGCGCTGTGCATTTGCCGTTTAGTGGAGCCGGCATTGCTGGGGCTGCTCGGCCATCTGCCGGTGCTGATTGTGCGGCTGGCGGCCTTTATCGTCGCGGTCGCGATGATGGTCGATGCGGTGTGCTCTTTGGCCAGCTGGCGCCGTTTGTCCGATCAGCTGGAGCGTGTGCGCGCCGACCTTGCCGACCGCATCAACGAGTCGCTTGCCGACGCGTCTGACTCCATGCTCGAACGTATTCCCGATTCGGCGATCGACTCGGTGGCGCAGACGCATATCCGCAGCCGTGCCGTTAACGCGTGGCTGGCCGAGCTGGGCGACGCAACGCTCGATGCCCTGCGTGAGAAGGCTTCGATGCCGACGTTTATCTCGGACGGCGCTCATGGCCTGGCGCTTGCCGCCCGCCGCGTGGCCGATGCCGCGCCGAGCGTGCCCCATCCATCGCTCGCCCGTCTCCGTGCCGGCAGGCGCGCGAACCGTCCGGTGCCGAGTGTGTCGCTCAGTCGTCGCGACCTGCGCTTCTTCAATGCCTTTCCGCGCTTGCGCATTAATCACTACGAAGGTGTCATTCGAGCAACTAATCTCCGCGACCGCGCCCACGAGCTGTTTCGGCGCTAGCCGGGACGGGCGCGCTCACGGCCCCCTTGCTCGCGTATTTCCCGTTCGTTTCGCGCCCGTTGCCGCGCCGTTTCCAAGATTGCGGCACCGTTTCCATTCGACAACGCAGCGTTTAACAACGCCGTATCTGGTCTACACCAGTTTCCCCTCGGCCGCATTATGGGCGCCGACAACGTTCATGCGATCAAGGGGGAGCGAATGTACGATACGGGATCGACAACGTTTATGCTCATCTGCACCATGCTCGTGTTTTTAATGACACCGGGTCTGGCGTTTTTCTATGGCGGTCTGTCCAGGCGCAAAAATGTCATCAACACCATGCTCATGTGCTTTGGCGCAATTGGTCTGGTTGGTGTGCTGTGGATTGTTGCCGGCTGGTCGCTGGCCTACGGCGGCGACGGTTCCAGCCCGTTTATTGGAGGCCTTGACCAGCTGCTGTGCCTGCCGGTGCTCGGCCAGGTGCTGCAGGCGGCCGAGGGCACCGCGTCGGACGGTGCCGTCTACCCTCAAATCATCAACATCGCCTTCCAAATGGCGTTTGCCATGATCACGGCCGCTATCGTCACGGGCAGCCTGGCCGGCCGCGTTAAGTTTGGTGCCATGACGGCCTTCCTGGGCATTTGGCTGCTCGTGGTCTATGCGCCGCTCGCCCACATGGTCTGGGGCGGCGAGGGTTCCTTTATCGGCGACATCATCGGCGCGCTCGACTTTGCGGGCGGCGACGTGGTGCACATCTCGTCCGGTCTGACGGGCCTGATTCTCTGCTTAATGCTCGGCCGTCGTCGCGGCTTTGGTATGGTGAGCTACCGTCCGCATAACGTGCCGTTTGTGGCGCTGGGCGCCGGGCTGCTTTGGTTTGGCTGGTTTGGCTTTAACGGCGGCAGCGAGTTTAAGGCCGACGCCGTGGCGGCGCTCGCCATCCTCAACACCGTAACGGCCAGCGCGGCGGGCATGGTCTCGTGGCTTGCCGTCGAGCGCGTGCGCACCGGTCGCCCCACGCTGGTGGGTGCCAGCACCGGTCTGGTTGCGGGCCTTGTGGTGGTCACGCCCGGCGCGGGCTTTGTCGAGCCGTGGGCGGCGCTGGTCATGGGCCTGATTGTTTCGCCCGTCTGCTACCTGGCCATCAGCCATCTTAAGACCAAGTTTGGCTACGACGATGCGCTCGACGCGTTCGGTTGCCACGGCATCGGCGGCATCTTGGGCGGCGTGCTCACGGGCCTGTTCTGTGTGCCGGAGCTCTCGTGGACCGGTAAGGGCGGCCTGTTCTACACGGGCGACGTCTCGCTGCTCATCTCGCAGATTTTGGGCATTGTGGTGACGGTCGCGATTGTACTGGTACTCGATTTGGTGATCGCCGCGGTGGTCAAGGCGCTGTTCCACGGCAGCCTGCGTGTGGACGAGGCTGATGAGGTGCTGGGCCTGGATGCGAGTCAGCACGGCGAGAGCGCGTATCCTTCTTTCTCCGGACTTGACTAGCGGCACGGCTTTCCCAGGCACCCGACCTTGCCCCTCAAACCGTCGCTTGCGTACCGAAGTACGCGGCGCTCCTCTTTCGGGGCAATCTCGGGCACCTGGAAAAACCCGCGTCATTGAATGGCAATTCATTTCTTTGATAAAGAGAGGAATTCACTATGAAGAAAATTACGGCAATCGTTCGTGCCGAAAAGCTTGAGGTTCTCAAAGACGCGCTGTTTGCCGCCGATGTTCGCGGTATGACTATCAACCAGGTGCAGGGCTGCGGTGCGCAACATGGCTGGAAGGAATACGTGCGCGGCAACGAGTTGCTTGTCAACACAATCCCTAAGGTACAGTTCACCCTCATCTGCGCCGATGAACATGTTGATGGCATTGTCGACATCATCTGCAACGCCGCCCGCACCGGCGCCGTTGGAGACGGCAAGATTTGGGTCGAGCCGGTCGAGGAGGTTATCCGCATCCGTACCGGCGAACACGGCCCCGCCGCGGTGTAGGACAATCTTTCGCCCGACGGGCGCGCCTCTCTTGGGACGCGCCCGTTCTCGTCTACAATATCGTGCAGACGAAGGAGAGGCATGCCCATGATCAAGATGTTTGCGAGTGACTTAGACGGAACGCTGCTGAACGCCCTGCACGAGGCGGATGGGACCATCCGCCGTGCCATTCGCGAGCTGACCGAGGCTGGCTTGCATGTGGTTCCCGCGACCGGGCGCTCGACGTTGCCAATCGGCGAGCATGGCTTTACGGGGCTGGCACTCGACGCCTGTTGCTCCAACGGATCCATCGTGCGCAACAGCCATGGCGAGGTGCTCAAGACCTGGACCATCGACCCGCAGGTTACCGAGGAGCTGCTCAAGGCGTTCCCGGACATTTGCTTCGACTGTTCCACGCCCGACGGCATGTTCTCGAGCGGTTCGTTCGAGATGCACCAGGCGGGCTTTAAGAAGGACAGCCCTATCAAGCGCATCGTGATGCGCGGCATGCGCGCACGTGGTGGGTATCACGAGGAGCAGTATTTCGATCAGTCGATCGGCGACATCCTGCGCCACGATGTGTGTAAGATCAACTGCCGCGTGACCTCGCCCGAGCTGGAGCGCGACCTTAAGGCGTATTTGGCCGAGCGATCGGACCGCGTGGTCAACGCGCCGTTCGATCCGGTGATGTTCGAGATCACGGACGTGGCGTGCAACAAGGGTGAGAGCGTGGCCTGGCTGGCGGGCTACTACGGCATTGCCGAGGACGAGGTCGCGGTTTACGGCGACGGCGGTAACGACATTGCCATGCTCAAACGCTTCCGTCACAGCTACGCGACCAAAAACGCTAGCGATGCAGCCAAGGCTGCTGCGAGCGCGACCATCGGCAGCTGCATGGTCCACGCCGTCCCCAAACACATGCTCGCCACCATGCGCAAGCAAAACTCTCGCACCGTCATCGAATAATGTGACAACGGGACAGTCCCTTTGCCACGGGTGACGCTGGTCTCCTGAAACCCGAACATATATTCGCATATATAACTGCGCTTTGATAGAATCGGTATCGTTGACGGCAGTTCCATGTGCCGGGCAACGCCCTCCATCTGATGGGAGGTGATGCCCATGACCGATCTGATTGATTTCGTGAGACTTCTGACCGCTTTGGTCTCGTTCTTCACGGCGCTCGTCGGGCTTTACGAGGCACTCAAGCAACGTTCGAAGCAACGTAAAAGGGGTCGCCGCCGCTAAGGCGTTGACCCCTTAATCCAAGCAACGGCGCTGCCCAGCTTAGCAGAACTTGGGCTGCCGTCGGCACTATTCTACCCATGAATGCCATTTTGGACAAACGGTAATGCCGCTCCAAAAGCCAGGCACAACTGGCACAACCTGGGCGGCCGCTGAATGTGACAAAGGGACTGCCCTTTGTCACATCAAAAATATTGCCTTTACGTGTTGATGCACACGGTGTGCAATAATACTCGCACTGTGCAATAGCGCACAGGCTGAGTAACAAGGAGGACGCTTGTCCCAGCTCGAGAAATGCGATCGCCGGTCCCTTCGCTCGCAGCGTGCCCTTCGCCAGGCACTTGCCAGCGAGCTTGCCGAAAGCGGCGACCTTTCGCGCATTAATGTCGCGTCGCTCACCGAGCGTGCCGGCCTTACGCGCCGCACGTTCTATTCGCACTACCGCGATATCCCCGACTTTATCAATCAAATCGAGGACGGCTTGCTGGCCGAGATCCGTGAGCGCATTGAGCTCATCACCGCAGCTCAGCTGCCTGATCTCTATCACAACATCGATGAGCTCGAGCCGGCGCCCGGTTCGGTTGAGCTGCTGCGCTACCTTGCGGCCAACCGCGATTTGATCGGATCGCTGCTGGGTCCGGGCGGCGACCAGGCCTTCATTAAAAGGATTATCGATACCGCGCGTGAGGCCGTGGTGCCTCGTGCGCAGACAGGCATTTTGGGCCTGGCGCTGGGCACGTTCTTTGACTACTACGTCACCTACGTCGTGAGTGCCGAGGTCGGCCTGATTCAGCGCTGGTTTGAGCGTGGGCTCACCGAATCGCCCGAGGCCATGGCGCGCATTATGACGGTTATCGCCTTTGTGCGTCCCGGCGACCTATATGGCCAACCCATCGATATCAACGTGCCGGAATACGGCATGAAGCTATTGAACTTGCAGCTCGAGGACGCGGCCGACACCGCTGCGGCCGTCGAGTCCAACAACTAAGAGGAGAGACAATGAGCAAACTCGTCGAGGGCATTAAGGACCGTATGGTCGCTGCCGCGCGTGAGGCTGCACCCGCCGTGGTGGATGCCGCGCAGAAGGCCGCGACCGCAGCTGCCGAGAAAGTTGCCGAGGCAGTTGCCGATGCCAAGAACGCGGCAGGGGAGACGTCCGTCGCTAGCGAGCTCGTCACTGCCGCTGAGCCCGTAGCCGCCACTGCCGCCCAAGCCCCCGAAGGCGCGATCTTCAACCCCGAGAACGCTCGCGGCAACCTGCACTTGGGCATCGATGTGGGCTCCACCACCGTCAAGCTTGCCGTGCTCAACGACGACAACCAGATTGTCTACGCCAAGTACCAGCGCCACCACACCGACGTCCGCGCTTGCGCCCGCGACTTGTTCGAGGGTGCCGCGACGGTGCTGCCGACGGCCCAGATGACCTGTGCCATCACCGGCTCGGGCGGCCTGCTGCTGTCCCAGTGGCTCGATTTGGAGTTTGTCCAGGAGGTCATCGCCAGCAAGCGTGCCGTCGAGACCCTCATCCCGGCCACCGATGTCGCCATCGAGCTGGGCGGCGAGGACGCCAAGATCATCTACTTCGATAACGGCATCGAGCAGCGCATGAACGGCACCTGCGCCGGCGGCACGGGCGCGTTCATCGACCAGATGGCAACCCTGCTGCACACTGACGCCAGCGGCCTTAACGAACTCGCGGCCAACGCCACCACCATCTATCCCATTGCCAGCCGCTGCGGCGTTTTTGCCAAGACCGACGTCCAGCCGCTGCTCAACGAGGGTGCCCGCCCCGAGGACGTGGCTGCCTCCATCTTCCAGGCTGTCGTGACCCAGACCATCTCGGGCCTGGCGTGCGGCCGTCCCATCCGCGGCAACGTCGCCTTCCTGGGCGGCCCGCTGCAGTATCTCTCCGAGCTGCGCCATCGCTTCTACCTCACGCTCAACCTGGACGAGGAGCACCGCATTGTGCCCCAAAACGCCCACCTGTTTGTGGCGAGCGGCGCCGCCATGGCGCATGAGTCCAACAAGCTCAGCACGTTCCCGCAGCTCATCGAGGCCATCGATGCCCTGGGCGACACACAGGGTGCCGAGGTCGAGCGCCTGGATCCGCTCTTTGCCACCGACGAGGACTTTGCCGAGTTCAAAACCCGCCACGACCAGGAAGTCGTCCCCAAGGGCAAGCTCGAAGGCTACACCGGCCGCGTGTTCATTGGCATCGACGCCGGCTCCACCACCATGAAGGCCGCGCTCGTGGGCGAGGACGGCCAGCTGTTGCACACCTGGTACGGCAACAACAACGGCGACATCCTGGGCACGGCCAAGGTCATCATGGCCGATTTCTACAACCACATCCCCGCCGGCTGCACCATCGGCCACGTGACCACCACGGGCTACGGCGAGGCGCTGCTCATCGAGGCCCTCAAAGCCGATTCCGGCGAGATCGAGACCGTCGCGCACCTGCGCGGCGCCAAGGCGTTCCTGCCCGGCGTCGAGTTTATCCTGGACATCGGCGGCCAGGACATGAAGTGCCTGCGCGTCAAGGACGGCGTCATCGAGCACATCATGCTCAACGAGGCCTGCTCGTCGGGTTGCGGTAGCTTTATCGAGAGCTTCGCCGTCTCTATGAACATGGACGTGCGCGCGTTCGCCGACGCGGCCATCCATGCCAAGGCCCCGGTCGACCTGGGCAGCCGCTGCACGGTCTTTATGAACTCGCGCGTTAAGCAGGCGCAAAAGGAAGGCGCCACGGTGGGCGACATCGCGGCCGGCCTGTCCTATTCCGTCATCAAGAATGCCCTGTTCAAGGTCATTAAGCTGCGCGACCCCAAGGAGATCGGCAGCCAGGTTATCGTTCAGGGCGGCACCTTTATGTCCGATGCCACGCTGCGCGCGTTTGAGCAGCTCACCGGCGTTCATGCCGTGCGTCCCGACATCGCCGGCTGCATGGGCGCCTACGGTGCGGCCCTGCTCGCCCGCGATCGCGCCGGCGCCGACGGCATCTCGACCATCCTTTCCGCCGAGGACATCGCGCACCTTACCGTGACGCAAAAGCATGTCCGCTGCGGCCGTTGCTCTAACAACTGCCAGCTCACCGTCAACGACTTTGGCGGCGGTAGGCGCTTCATTACCGGTAACCGCTGCGAGAAGGGTGCCGGCCACAAAAAGCAGAAGACCGAGGCCCCCAACCTCTTCAAAAAGAAAAACGAGCTGCTCTTTAACCGCGAGGTGCTGAGCCCCGACGAGGCCCCGCGCGGCACCGTCGGCATCCCGCGCGCGCTCAACATGTACGAGAACTACCCCTTCTGGCATGCATTCTTTACGCGCCTGGGCTTTAGCGTGCAGCTGTCCGACCAGTCGAGCAAGAAGACCTACCAGGCGGGCATCGAGTCCATGCCGTCCGAGAGCGTGTGCTATCCGGCCAAGATGAGCCACGGCCACGTGATGAACCTCATCGACCGCGACGTCGACTTTATCTGGATGCCGTGCGTGCGCTGGGAGCGCAAGGAGGATCCGACGGCTGGCAACTGCTATAACTGCCCCATCGTCATGAGCTACCCCACGGCGCTGGCGCTCAATATCGACGAGATTCGCGAGCAGAACATCGAGTTCCTGTACCCGTTTGTGCCCTATCACGACAAGACCGAGCTCAAGCGCCGCCTGTACCAGGTGCTCGCCGTCGACCGCGTGGCCGATGCGCAAGCCGGTCGCGGTCGCGTGCGTGGACCCAAGATCACGCGCTCCGAGGTCGATGCCGCCGTCAACGCTGCCTTTGAGGCTGACGCGCGTTTCCACGAGGACATCCAGACCATGGGCGAGGAGGCCCTTAAGTGGGTCGAGGACCACGGTGGCCATGGCATTGTGCTCGCCGGCCGCCCCTACCACAACGACCCCGAGATCAACCACGCCCTGCCCGAGCTTATCTCGAGCTTTGGCTTTGCGGTCTTTACCGAGGATTCGCTTGCGCACCTGGTGAAGCCCGAGCGCCCCATCCGCGTGGTCGACCAGTGGATGTACCACAGCCGCCTGTATGCCGTCGCCCGTTTTGTGACGATGCGCAACGATCTGGACCTGATCCAGCTCAACTCTTTCGGCTGCGGCCTGGACGCTCTGACCACCGACCAGGTGCAGGAGATCCTGGAGGCCAGCGGCAAGATCTACACCGTGCTCAAGATTGACGAGGTGTCCAACCTGGGCGCCGCGCGCATCCGCATCCGCTCGCTCATGGCCGCGCTTAAGGACCAGGAGGCCGAGCGCTTGGCCGAGGCCACGGCCGCGGGCGAGGCCTACGAGCAGGGCGATGCCGCGCCGGTGGCGCCTTCCACGGATGCCCCCGCGTTCGCGAGCCGTAAGTACACGTTCGAGGCGCAGCGCGAGAGTGCTTCGACCGCGTGGCCCAAGGTGCCCTTTACCGAGCAGATGCGCGACGAGGGCTATACCATCCTGTGCCCGCAGATGGCACCGATTCACTTTGACCTGGTCAAAGAGGTGTTCCGCGGTGCCGGCTACAACCTGGAGCTGCTGCCCTCGACCGACCACGACGCCGTCGAGGCCGGCCTGCGCTATGTGAACAACGACATCTGCTATCCGTCGATTCTGGTGACGGGCCAGATCATGGAGGCCATCGAGAGCGGTCGGTACGACCTGTCCAAGACGGCCGTGGTCATCAGCCAGACCGGCGGCGGTTGCCGTGCCACCAACTACATCGCGCTCATCCGCAAGGCCCTGCGCGAGAGCGGCCACCCCGAGATTCCGGTGATCTCGCTTTCGGCCGTGGCGCTCGGCGAGGACAACCCCGGCTTTAAGATTACGCCGGCGCTGCTTAAGCAGGCCGTGTACGCGGTGCTCTTTGGCGACGTGATGATGCAGATGCTCTACCGCTGCCGTCCGTACGAGGCCACGCCCGGTGCTGCCAACGCGCTCTACGAGGAGTATATGGCGCGCGCCCGCAAGTTGGCGCCCAAGTTCAACCGCCACAACTACACCAAGCTGTGCCGCGAGGCCATCCGCGCGTTCGACACCATGCCGCTCGTGGGCGAGGGCACCAAGCCGCGCGTGGGCGTGGTCGGCGAGATCCTGGTCAAGTTCCACCCTACGGCCAACAACCACGTGGTCGATGTCATCGAGCGTGAGGGCTGCGAGGCCGTAGTACCGGGCCTGCTCGACTTCTTCCTGTACTCCATGAGCAACGCTGAGCTGCAGAAGGACGAGTTGGGAAGCTCTGCCACTACGCGCGCTGGTATGCAGGCGCTCATTAAGCTGGTGGACTGGATGCGCACGCCGGTGGAAGAGATGCTCGAAAAGTCCCGCCGCTTTGAGGCGCCCGAGCGCATCGGCACCATGGCCGACAAGGCCCGCACGGTGCTTTCGGTGTGCAACAACATGGGCGAGGGCTGGCTGCTCACGGCCGAGATGCTCGACCTAATCGACCATGGCGCGCCCAACATCATCTGCACGCAGCCCTTCGCGTGCCTGCCCAATCACGTAGTGGGCAAGGCCGTGATCAAGGAGCTGCGTCGTCAGCATCCCGAGAGCAACATCGTTGCGGTGGACTACGACCCCGGTGCATCCGAGGTCAACCAGCTCAACCGCATTAAGCTTATGATCAGCGTGGCGAAGGAGAACATGCGCGCCGGCAAGGGCTTTAAGCTCGAGAAGGTGGCGCCGCTCGCGATGGACGAGGTCACCGGCCAGATGCGTGCCCATGACGGCTGCGTGAGCTGCGGACCGGCCAGCGAGGACGCCGTGGCGTCGGTCGCCAAGCGTCTGGGACGCGGCATTAAGAAGTAGACGGTCTGCTATGGGCTGGATATGAGACAAACGGGTGGTGGCCGTACCGGCTATCACCTGTTTTTGCTGGACATATGTTGCGTAAACGCCCCGACTATCACCCTTTGCGAACTTAGATTTCGGAAGTATGCGGCAAAATCTGAATAGGCCGAGCACACCGGATATGTCCAAGCTCTGTACCTGCGGTTTTATTGGCGAAAAAATGGGGTGCGCTCGAGAGTTCTAGAATTTGCCGCATACTTCCGAAAACGACGTTTCTGCGGCACTAAAAATCGCCCTCGGAGCCTTGAAATAATGAACAGGTGTAGCCGTTCGCGGCAAAATACCGTCCGTTTATAGAACCCACCCCCATCGCGCGTCATCCTTACGGTTGAATAAATACACATCTATGGAATTACGTAAGAGAGGACCGTTCCTATGAGCTACAAGACCGTTTGCGTTGCCGGCGGCGGCGTGCTGGGAAGCCAGATTGCCTTTCAGGCTGCCTACTGCGGCTTTGATGTAACGATCTGGCTGCGCAGCGAGGGCAGCATCGGCCGCACCCAGCCCAAGATCGATCATGTGCGCGAGGAGTACATCGCGGCTATCGAGGGCATGGCGGACGGCACAGGCGAGTGGTGCGCCGGTATCGCCGATAGCGATCAGCCCTTCGAGAAGGAGGCGGCACTCGCCGCCGTCGAGCGTGCCTATTCCACGCTCAAGCTGGAGCTTGATCTTGCCAAGGCCGTGGCCGATGCCGACCTGGTCATCGAGTCTATGGCCGAGGACACCCAGGCAAAAATCGACTTCTACAAGAAGCTCGCCCCGGTCCTTCCGCAAAAGACCGTCGTTGTGACCAACTCCTCCACGCTGCTGCCGAGCACCTTTGCCAAGTACACCGGCCGCCCCGAGAAGTACCTGTCACTGCACTTTGCCAACTCCATCTGGAAGAACAACATGACCGAGGTCATGGCACAGGACCAAACCGACAAGCGCTACTTTGATGAACTGGTCGACTTTGCCAACGACATCCGCATGCTGGCGCTTCCCGTCAACAAGGAAAAGAACGGCTACCTGCTCAATTCCATGCTGGTGCCGTGGCTGCTTTCGGGCCTCGACCTGTACGTCTCGGGCGTGAGCGACCCCAAAAGCATCGACCTTGCATGGACGCGCGGCACCGGCGCGCCCAAAGGTCCGTTCCGCGTGTTCGACACGGTGGGCATCCAGACGGCTTACAACATCGTTATGCAGTACCAGAAGGTGCCGGGCCTGGTGAGCCCGCTGCTCAAAAAGATGATGATGCCCTACAACTTTAAGGCCATGGCATCCGTCCTCAAGCAGATGCTCGACGAAGGCAAGCTGGGCGAAAGCTCGGGCGAGGGCTTCTTCAAGTACTAAAAAATGATCCCTCGGGGACGGAGGAAAACGGATCATCGCATTACTGCGTCCCCTGTGCGTCTTGCGGCTAACAGCTCCGGCTGCCGCGAGCCTAAGCTAGCCTTAAGGGGCGTTTGTTAAGCTGCGAGTCATAATTGGACAGAGCTTGGCAAGTGCCCTGGAATATGAAGGAAACGGCAGCGATGGAATTCTTCGATGGTGACGACATGGGATCGAGTAGCGAAGACGGCTGCGACGAAACTGCCCCGTTTGTCAAAGTCGATCCCTTTGGCACCGATACCCTGAGCTGCTACGTGCGCTTTGCAACATCCCGCACCCGCATCACTTCACGTCAAACTCCACGCGATCGAGCTCGGGCACGTTGAGGTCGATGAGCTTGCGGGCAACGCGGCGGTCGTGCTCCCCGAGCGCCTCGCTTGTCGTTACGTGAGCGACAGTCTGGCGCTCGACAAGGCCCTCCTTGTCGCCTTCGGTAGCCGAAGTCTCGACGGCGACGGTGTAATCCTTAAAGCCCGGCAGCACCGCGGCAAGTTCGCGCGTGGTTTCGGTGACGCCGTAGCCGTCCTGCACGCCGGCCTGCGCCGAGCCAATGGACCCCGCGGTCATAACGATGCAGGGGATGGCAAAGATCACCGTACCCACGATGATGCGGCGGCGCACCTTGTGCGACAGCTCATCGACCTCGGCATTTTCCTCAGCGGTCACAATGCCGTCGCCGTTGAGGTCGCGCTTGAGCGGTACACGTAAAAGAAGCAATACGGCTTCGGCCGCCAGTGCGATAAAGACGACGTTGATGCCAAACTCGTAGAGGGCCGAGAGGAACAGCGACCCGCTCGCGATGGCAATGCCGTAACCTGCCGCGCACAGGGGCGGCATGAGTGCGGTCGCCACGGCTACGCCGGCAATGAGCGTCGAAGGCTCCTGGTCGCGCGAGTTACCCAGCCCGCCCGCAAAGCCGCCCGCGAGCGCGACGGCAAGGTCCCATACGGTGGGTGTCGAGTTATCGATGATGGCGGCCGTGGTGGTGCCAAGGGGCGAGAGCTTAAAATACAGCGTGGACGTGATCAGGCAAAGGACCATCTGTAGAGCCAAGCCCGCGACGGCCTCGAGGGTAATCTCACGGTCGAGCGTGGCGATGCCGTATGCCATGGCAAGGACCGAGCCCATGAGCGGGCAGATGAGCATGGCGCCCACAATGGCGATGTCCGAATCGATATCGAGGCCGACACTCGCGATCAGCATGGCGATAATGAGGATGCACAGGTGCGAGCCGGTCAGGCGCGCCCCGTTTACAAAGCGCTTGCGAATTACGTGATAGGGGGCGCGACCCTCGCGAATGTTGAATGCGCGCCTCAGGAAGCGGCCGGCGTTCTCCATGACCTCGCTATAGGCAGGGCGGATGCCGTGGCGCCGGTGATGGCGCTCGCGCAGTCGCTTGAGCTGCTGGTTATCGAGTTTCATGTTCACCTCGCTTCGCCGCGGGCTACGCATCGCGCCCACTGCCTCTACTCTACACCGCGGCAGGCGGGGCGGTCATCTTGACGTGAAACTTAGACGAGTAGGTAAAAGGGGGCGCGTCAAATGAGGTTGAAGCCGAGGGTTTCGGCAGATACAAAAAAGCGCGGGGCCGGATGGTCTCCGACCCCGCGCTCTGCACGGGTACGTTGTTGTTGGGTTTAGCCCAGCAGACTCAATCCCACGGAGACAAACGCCAGGATAACGCCGACGATGGACTCGCCGCCCAGCAGGCCGCTGGCAACGACCAGGCCCTGCTCCTGGAAGGCGGCATCCTTGGCAGCCTTCTCCTCGTCCGAAAGGCCTGCCTCGGCGTCGCGGTGTGCGGCCCACTTGTCGTAGGCGAGCTTGACGCAGGAGCCCAAGAAGGCCGTGAGCGACATGTAGAACGGCAGGTACACGCCCAGACCGATCATCATGGCCGGAATGCCGAGCCAGTACATGACGATGCCGGCGATAAAGCCGCCCGCAAACCACGGCACGCTCGGGATGCCCGAGACCATGGTGGCGACCACGCTTGCCTGTGCGGCAACGAAGCTCTTGTCGGGACCGAAGGCGTCCGGACCATAGGCGGTGACGAGCGCGACCATGACAGCGGCAGCGACCAGGGCGCCCACGATGCCGCCAATGGCCTGGCCGACCCACTGTGCGCGCGGGTTGGTGCCCAGTACGGCTCCGGCCTTAAAGTCGTTCATGACGTCGCCCGCAAGGCCGCATGCCACGGCCACGATGCCGGCGATAAAGAACAGCTTGACTTGTGCGAGCTGCGCGAAGGCTGCCACGATGAGCATGACGATGAGGCCAAAGATTTCCATGGGGTCGATACCCGTCTGGCCGCAGCTCTGTGCGCTCATGATGGTGGTGACAAAGGTGAACAGCGTGACGATGACGGCCGGGACGGGACCAAGGTCGAGCGCGATGGCAACGATCACGGCGATGGCTGCGGTGCCCAGGCCGATGATGCCGGCGTCGAGCTTAAGCGAGCCCGAGATGAGCGACTGCTCGTCGGTGTCGGTGGAGCTGTCGGCGGCGAGGCCACGGACGATGCCGGCGACCTGCGGCAGGATGTCCTTAAGGACGACGGCGACGCCAAAGCCCATCATAAGGCCCATGCCTAAGGACTTGACGATACCCTGCGCGGTCACAATATCGAACAGACCGGCAGCGGTGCCGCCAACGATGATGCCAAAGTTGCCCAGCAGCGCGCCGGCAAACCAGAAGGCGACGGGGGCAAAGCCCACCAAAAAGCCGATGGACAGCAACATGGGCGAGTTGTAGATGGCAAAGGTCACGCCGGGGATATTGAGCGTGCACAGCATGCTGGGCACTACGCCCAGGGCGTCGCGAAGCACGCTGTAGATGCCTGCGATGGCCATGGAGCCAAAGAGCTGCTTGCCGGTCTTGCCGCCGGCCTCGGTGGCGCGCAGGGTCTGAGCTGCGGCGTTGCCGGTGGGGAACTCCAGCGCGGCGTCCACGATAAAGTGACGGTGGATGAGCGCTGTCGCCAGAAGGCCCAAGATGGTGCCGGCGAGCGCCACGATAAACATGTCGAGCCAGCTGATCTGGTCGGCATAGCCCAGCATCCAGGCGCCCGGGATGGTAAACGCCAGGCCGCCGGCGACCATGGCGCCCGCAGACATGATGGTGTGGGTGACGTTGGCCTCGTTGAGGCTGGCGTTGCCCATGAGCTTCAGGAAGAACAGTGAAATGACGGCAGCGAAAATGATTGGCCAGGGGAGGGCGCCCATCTTGAGGGCCGTGTAGGCCGAGCTTGCCGTGATAATCACGCAGCCAAGGACGCCGATGACGACGCCGCGCAGCGTGAGTTGACCGCGCATCGAGATGCGGTTCGAGGGATTGCTCATATAGAACTCCTTTGCGTATATCCGCTTCCCCCGCAAGCGCCGCTACGGATACGGCGCGGGAAGTCGGGTTACCAAGGGCCGACGCGTGAGCTCACGTACGACCGCGCATCAGTATAGCCGCAAGGTAGTCAATTTGGGACGGGGCTTTTTAGCTGGTTTGGGTAGGCGATATACTGCTGGGCAGACGAAAGGAGCGCCGACGATGCTTAATGGGTGCGCATATATATTGACGGTCGACGTGGGCAACACGTTCATTCGCTTTGGCCTGTTTGCCGAGGATTCGGCCGCGGCGCAGGAATGCCCGCTTGCGACGTGCGAGATCACGACGCCGTCGAGCATTACGGCCGACGAAGCGCGTATGCGTCTCGCTCAAGTCATGGCCGCGCTGGCGGCCGATGCGGGCATGCCCGGCGCGCTCGTGCCCACGGCGGCCGTGCTGAGCTGCGTAGTGCCGGCGCTCGAGCGCCCGTGGAAGGCGGCGCTTTCCCGCACTTGCACGGGGCGCGTGCTCACCGTGGGGCCGGGCCTCAAGACCGGTATGCCCGTGCACTACGACGACCCGGCAGAGATCGGTCCCGACCGCATCGCCGACGCCGTGGCGGCCCGTGCCGTCTACGGCTTTCCGTGCATCGTGATCGACCTGGGCACTACGACCAATATCGAGGTCATCGATGCGCGCGGAACCTTTGTCGGCGGCGTCATCGCGCCGGGTCTGGCACTTGGCGCCCGCTCGCTTTCGGCCGCTGCGGCGCGCCTGCCACAGGTCGAGCCCTCGGCACCCACACATGTGATCGGTCGCAACACGCGCGAGGCCATGCGCTCGGGCGTGGTCTTGGGCGAGGTGGCCCGTATCGACGGCATGCTCGACATGGTGCTTGCCGAGATGCGCTCGACCAAGGCGGCGGGCGATGGCAGCGTGCCCATCGTCATCACCGGCGACGATGCCGAGGCGCTCGCGGCGTTGGTCGGCCACAGCCTGACGGTAGACGACGCACTGACGCTGCGGGGTCTCGCGGAGCTGTACCGCATCAACCAAAAGCCCCGTCGCGCGTAGCGATGGGGGCGGTGGGACAAAAACGTCTCCACCTTCCACCTGCTACAATGGGTCAAACTATTGCGATTTCGGAGGTGTCTGCCATGTCGGACGATCTTCATCAAACCACGTCGGGCAAGCGCCGCGACGTTATTAGCTGGGACGAGTTCTTTATGAGCGTGGCCATCGCCGCGCAGCGCCGCAGTAAGGACCCCAACACGCAGGTGGGCGCGTGCATCGCCAGCACCAACCACCGCATCCTTTCGGTGGGCTACAACGGTACGCCCTCGGCGCTCAACGATGACTTTTTCCCGTGGGGCACGAGCGATGACCCGCTGCAGGACAAGCATAACTACGTAGTCCATGCCGAGGCAAACGCCGTGCTCAACTACCGCGGCTCGCTCAAGGACCTCGAGGGTTCCACGGTCTACGTCACGCTGTTCCCGTGTCATGACTGCGCCAAAATCCTGGCGCAGGTGGGCGTGGGCGAGGTTGTCTACCTAGACAACAAGTACGCCGACACCGACGACGGCCGCATCAGTCGCCGCATTCTCGACTCCTGCGGCATCAGCTACCGCCAGGTCATCGTCGATGTCCACATTGGCACCGGGGAACAAACTCAGCAGTAGCGGCAACGTGTGCTAGCGCCGGGCGTCGGCAAAAGCAGCTAAAAAGCCCCGTCCCAAATTGACTGCTCGTGAAAGTCGTGTCCGCGCGCATGGACGGCTCGTGAGCGGGTACACGGCTGTAGTAACATAGCTCTGTCCGCGGGCGCGCCCGCGTTATTGTGAGAAAGGAGCCCCTGTGGCTGTTAACGAAGAGCTGCTTAAGAAGGTTCTTGAGGAGATCCGCCCCAACCTGCAGGCCGACGGCGGCGATATGGAGTATGTGGGCGTCGACGACGAGGGCGTCGTCCAGCTGGAACTGCAGGGCGCCTGCGCCGGTTGCCCCATGAGCGCACTGACCCTGTCCATGGGTATCGAGCGCATCCTGAAGGAGCACGTGCCTGGCGTTACCCGCGTTGAGCAGGTCAATGCTTCCGGCGAGGCCGAGGACCTGTACGACGAGTACGCGCCGTTCTAAGATGCGGAAGCTGCGGACGGCGTACTTCGCATAGACGTTACGCCCAAATATGCGGCTGCGAGCGCAAGGCCCGCGGCCGCATTTGTATGTAGGGAGCAGGGGGACCGATATGCTCAACGACCTCTACCATATGCTTGATCCCGTCGCGATTTCGGCGGGGCCCATCACCATCTACTGGTACGGCTTGGCCTACGTGGTCGGCGCTCTGCTCACGGCGGTCGTCATGTATCGCACGCAGCGTCGCTGGGGGTTCGACATCACGATCGATGACCTGACGAGCGTCGTGGTCGGCGCGGTCTTTGGTCTCATCATCGGCGCGCGCCTGTTCTACGTCATTTTCTACGGCGACGGCTACT
>CATZKS010000015.1 GCA_958421035.1 uncultured Collinsella sp.
GGGCACCTTTATGGGCTGGACGCGTGTGTCCGATCCGCAGCCCGGTGACGTTGTAGTCAACTCGTACCACACCGGCATTTACATCGGTGGTGGTCAGATGATTCATGCTTCTGACTACAACACGGGTGTTATCATCAGCTCCGTTGCCGCCGGCATGAACAACAACTACATTTTCGTGCGCTACTAAGTATTCAGATAAAGCAAACGGATATGGACCTCGTGGCTTTGAGTCATGGGGTCCATTCTTTTGCCTTTAGTGCAGTCCGCTATCTAGTTTTGAATACTAGATAGCGGCCCAATCGGTCTGCAAGATGGCTATAATTGAATGGGAACGATTAGAAAGGACCCTCTATGAGCTGGGCACTTATCTCCGATTCAAGCTGCAACCTCCGCGATTGGCAACCGACCGCGCCCCATACCACCTTTGCATTTGCGCCCCTCAAAATTCGAGTGGGGGAGCATGAATTCGTCGATGACCTTTCGCTCGATGTTCATGAGCTCAACTGCGCTGTTCAGGCGGAGACGAACGCTTCTTCGAGCGCTTGTCCCAGCGTAGGGGAGTGGGCCGAGCTCTTCAAATTGGCAGACAAGACCATCTGCATGCCGATCTCTGAGGGCGTGTCGGGCAGCTACAACGCGGCAGCCACGGCTCGCGATATGGTTCTTGCCGAGGAGCCCGACCGACAGATTCATCTAGTCAATTCACGCGCAGCTGGCGGCAAAATGGACCTCATTTTCTTGCTGTTCGACCGCTATCTTGCAAGCAATCCGAATGTCTCATTCGAGGATGCTTGCGCATACTTCGATAGCCTTGAACAGAACAGCAAAATCCTCTTCAGTTTGTGCAATTACGAAAACCTCGCCAAAGCCGGACGTATCCCTAAGGCAGCCGGCGTCATTGCCAACAAGCTCAATATCCGTATTTTGGGCACAGCGAGTGAGGCCGGTAAAATCGAACTCGTCGGGCACACGCGTGGCGAAAAGAAGATGCTCAACAAGATCATCGACACTATGGAAGCCGAGGGCTTTACGGGCGGTGAGGTCGTCATAGATCACGTTGAGAACGAAGTTGGAGCCCAGGCGCTCACTGACCGCATAGTCGAGCATTGGCCCGGCTCCAAGACCATCATCATGCCCTGCAACGGCCTGGATTCCTATTACGCCGAGATGCACGGCCTCATCATCGGCTACGGCATGGGCGTAGCTTCGGGCAAATAAAGTCCAACCAAGCAAAAAAACGGGCGGGACAAAGCGACAGATGGCTCTTTGTCCCGCCCGTTTTATACGTCGGCTAGCTATTAAACCCGTTGAACTTGAGATAGCTCATCAAGTAAGCCTTCGAAACGAAGGACGATACCGCGCTACGCACAAGCAGCGACTCACGCGTTACCTGATGCGCCGTATCGGGCACGGGAGTCTGCTCGACGGAAAACGCCGCACGAATCGATGCCTCGAGCTGATCGACCACATAATCAAAGGCCGTCGGGGCATCGTAGCTCAAACGCTGAATGTTAAAGAGTGCCTGCACCGCAGCAATAGGTAGCACCTGCTTAAAGATGCAGATAGCGATCAGGCGGGCAATCTGCTCGCGGCCATATTGCTTTTTGACCGGAGCAGGCACTAGGCCGACCTTTACGTAGTTATTGATCATCGATGGCGTAATGATAGGCTGCTCAACGCAAATGGACAGCGGCTCCATCCAAAGCGCAACATACTCAATAACCTGGTCGCGGCAGAGTGTCACATTGGGCAACTGGTCATAGCGCGGCAGACTCAACGTATTGAGTTTGCGCACGATATCGGACTGAATAAATGCATCGGGCAGCACAGTGGGCTGAATATCCTCAGGCTTAATGCTGACCGACGAATCGGACATCGGGATAACGCGTTTGGCGTGGTTCATAAGGATCCTCCGTTCATTAGCTATATTGTATTCTAGGTTATCTAGTTTTGCATACTATATAACCGGAAAGTAAAAGTGGTTGGACAGCACATTGATACACCGTCCAACCACTTTGTTAAAAGACAACAACCTTACATAAGATATATTATCGTACTTATCCGTGGAGAAATGCGTATGCTCTGGTTGCCGCTATGGCTCCATCAGAAACGGCGGTCACAACCTGACGTAAAAGCTTGGAACGGATGTCGCCAGCGGCAAATAGACCTGGCGTGCGGGTCGCCATGGATTCATCAGTCAGAATGCCGCCATCAGGCGCCAGATCGACTAGATGCTCAACAAGCTCGGTATGGGGTTGCGTCCCGGTAAAGACAAAGATACCAAACGAGCCGGGCTCAAATGAATCGGTATGAGTCTCACCGGATGCATTGTCCTTAAAGGTAATCGTCGTTGGCATGGCTTCGCCCGAGAGCTCCACAATACTAGTTTGGTACCTAACTGAAATATTATCTTTTGCAAGAACTTTTTGAACCACACCATCGGGGGCACGGAACTGATCGCGGCGCAAAACGATGGTCACGCTGCTGGCGATTTCTGACAAGAACAGAGCTTCCTCGCATGCCGAATTGCCACCACCGATTACAAAGACCTGTTTGCCACGGAAGAACATGCCGTCACACGTCGCGCAATACGAAACGCCACGACCGCGATACGTATCCTCGCCAGCGAAACCTGCCGGACGCGGCGTGGCACCCATGCAAGCGATAACACTCCTAGCCGTCGTATCACCAACATCGTGATGAACGGTAAACAATTTGGAGCCGGCATCGTAATCGACACCCGTCACCATGCTCCATTCAACCTGAGCCCCTAGGCCTTCTGCATGTTGTTGGAATCGCTCACCGAGATCAGCGCCGCTCAGTAGCGGAATGCCCGGATAGTTCTCGACCTCATTGGTTGTGGCGATCTGTCCTCCCGACATGCCCTGCTCAATCACGGTCGTCGTTAGGTTGGCGCGCGCCGCGTAAATGGCTGCAGCATAGCCCGCAGGGCCGCCGCCGATAATAGCAACATCGATCGGCTGATGGGTAGTCATGAAGAGACCTCCTGTCGAAAGATTGGCGTTCTTTGCGCTCATACCCAAATTTACGTGAACATGACACTCATGCACTACAATGATAAATCGCGTAACAAAGCTGAAGGGGAGTTATCGATGGATCAAATGCAGACGAGCAATAGCGCTCCCCTGCCCATGCAAGCTACTCCCCAACCGGAGCAAATGACCGTTTCACCTGCACAAAAACCCCTAGTAACCATCGTGCACGCATCGGTTGGATCGGGCCACAAAGCCGCCGCCAACGCGATTGCACAAGCATTTGACCTTATCAGCGGCACCAAGGGAATCCCTGAGGATGTTGAGATCGAAGTCCTGGATATCCTCGATTTTGGACGTATTAGGTTCGATGGTAATAAAACAGCAGCTTCGTTTACCGGCGCCACGCGTCCCATATATGACCTAACCTGGCGATACACGTTTACGGGACATCTGCTCTGGGGCGGAGGCACGGCATGGTCACGTATTATGTTCCCTGCCTTCAACGAATATGTCCGCACCCGCAGGCCCATAGCCGTGGTCGCAACACACATCACGGCGGCCAACGTCGCTGTGGGTGCCCGCGTCATCACGGGTATCGATTATCCCGTCATCTGCGTACCAACAGACTATGAAGTCGAAGGCTTTTGGCCCCACAAGGACACCGATCTGTTCTGCGTAGCCAACGAATTTATGGCCGAGACACTTCGCCCCCGTAAAGTTCCCGAGACCAAAATCCGCATTACAGGCATCCCCATTCGCGCCGGGTTTGATACGGACTACAATCGCGAGGAAGAACTCGAGAAGTTCAATCTCCCCGCTGACAAGACCGTTGTGTTGGTGATGGCCGGTGCCAGTTTGCCTCAACCGTACGTTCGCTTTCGCGCGGAGATGGACCGCACACTCCCCTTCCTGCGCAGCTTCGAGGACATGCACTTTGTCTTTTTGCCGGGCAAGGATGAGGAATACGCCACCCGCCTCAAGACGCTCTTCGACGCCATGAAGCTCGAAAACGTCACGGTTCTGGACTACGTGGACGATATGGCAGCCCTCATGCACGGCTGCGACCTGGCAATCCTCAAATCGGGCGGACTCACCGTCACCGAATGCCTATGCGCGCATCTGCCGATGATCCTGCTGGGCAAATCATATGGTCAAGAAAAGGCCAACACCACCATGCTCACCGGAATGGGCGCCAGCATGCATGTCACCACCGCACGAGAACTCATCGTAACCCTGCGCCATCTGCACGATCATCCCGAATCACTCAAAGCCCTACTCATCAACGGCGAAGTACTACGCCGCCCCCACGCAGCCGAAGATATAGCCATCGCAACCATGGAGCTCGTAGGCAAACCCCAAAAGCGCAAACGAGCCTTCTGCCGCTTCTACTGGGGCGGAAAACCCGCGCATATCCGCTAGCATTGGACTGTCCGCTTACCTGTGGGAGGCCCCTATATATCATCCCATGCTCAAACATTCTCGCTGCGCTGCGAAACTGCGCGTGGGACGATATATAGGGGCCTCCCACAGGTAAGCTGCGTTAACGTACTAGCGGCTATACCAGATTCCCCACCAGTAGAATCTGAAAAGGGGAACCAGAAAATATAAATACAGTAAGTCGATGCGACAAAGGAGGCGTCCCTTTATCGCATCGACTTACTAGAAAAGTAAATATTGTTTCAAGCGAGTAGCCGCCCGCCCGGGGCTTACCTATATCGTTCCACGCGCAGTTTCGCAGCGAGCGAAGCGACGCGAGAATGTTTGAGCATGGAATGATATAGGTAAGCCCCGGGCGGGAGGGATACGAGTACCCCTAGGCGACGCCGCTGGAGCCGAAGCCTCCGTTGCCTCGGTCGGTTTTGTCTAGTTCGTCTACCTCTATGAGGTTGACCGTGGGGACTTCTTGGATGACGAGTTGGGCTATGCGGTCGCCTTTGTTGATTTGGATGTTGTTGGAGGGGTCCAGGTTGATGAGGATAACCTTGAGTTCTCCTCGGTAGTGGGCGTCGATGAGGCCCGGCGTGTTAACTATAGACAGGCCCTGCTTGATGGCCAAGCCGCTGCGGGGCTGGACGAAGCCGGCGTAGCCATCGGGCAAGGCGATGGCCAGCCCAGTAGAGACCAGACGACGTTCGAAGGGCTTCAGGACGCAGTCCTCGTTGGAGCGCAAATCCAAGCCGGCATCGGTGGGATGGGCGTATTTGGGAAGCTCGCCGGTGGGGTCGAGACGCTTTATGTTGACGGTAATGTTGGACATGGAATCACCTTAGCTTGTCGAGCTCTTGCAGAAACTCATCGACGTCTTTGAAATCGCGGTAGACCGAGGCAAAGCGGATGTAGGCCACCTTGTCGATCTTGGCCAAGCGCTTGAGCACCATGTCACCCAACTCATGGGACGTGACGGCCGTCAGCGTGCGAGAGCGCAGCTCGACCTCGATGTCGTCGATAATCTCATTGAGCTTCTTAGTATCGATATCACGCTTGATGGTGGCGCGCATCAAGCCGACGAGCAGCTTATTGCGATCGAACCGCTGCTTGGTTCCGTCTGACTTAATGACCTCGATTGGGTCTTCGCATCGCTCAAACGTTGTAAAGCGATAGTTACACGAACAACATTCGCGACGGCGCTTAATGGTGTTATTTGACTCCTGCATACGGGAATCAACGACGCGGGTATGTGCCTTGCCACATTTGGGACAGCGCATGGTACCTCCTCTTAAACGATAACAAGGGTACCATGCGCAGCGCGATAATGATTACGAACGAGCAGGAACCTTAAGATGCGCACCGGCGGCGAGCGAACCATGCTCCAGATGATTGACGTTACGGATCATGTCGGAAGTCTCTTGCGTGGAAAGGCCTTCGATAGGATATTCCTCGGCAAGCGACCAAAGAGAATCACCAGGCTGAACGCGAATAGTCTCGTAGGTAACGTTGGAAACGGACTCGGCATACGCGGCGTGACGAGCGCTAAAGACCGACGTAGCGAGGACAACGAAGAGCGTAAGCGCAACGGCAACGGCGACAATCGTCGGAACCTTCAGGGCAACGCGGGCCGGCGCAACTACAGCCTGCTGATTGCGAGCAGACTTTACGGTCAAAGGCTGAAAGCCGGAGCGGCCACCCTGAACAACCGTAAAAGTGGGTTCTGCAGGCGTCTCGAGTTTAAGGGCAAGGTTTCCCTGGACCATATTCGTTGCGTTCATCATGTTCTCCTCTCGCGTGTTTTGCTGAGAACAGTTTTATCAAGCCGCGCGGACAAAAATGTCTAGCGCGAGAACGAATGTTCGGTTATTATTATCTTCGAACAGTTGTTCCTGTCAAGCAAAATTCGAACATTTGTTTGACATGGGTAGAGAGGATGCCCTGATGGCTCGCAAAATTACCAAGCGTCAGCAGCAAATTTACGACTTCATCAAGGAATATCAGCAGGAGAAGGGTTATCCGCCCAGTGTGCGCGAGATGGCATCTGCCGTGGGCCTTTCCTCCCCCAGCACCGTGCACGCCCACTTATCTGCCTTGGAGGCGCGCGGGCTGCTCAAGCGCGATGCCACCAAACCGCGCGCCCTGGAACTCTTTAACGAGGACGGCTCCTCTGTCTCAATTTCTAAATCTGACGAGCCCACCGCACCTCGCGGAACGGTCTCGCTACCGCTCGTTGGTCGCGTCGCGGCTGGGATTCCCATTCTGGCCGAGCAGAATATCGAAGACACTTTTACTATCCCGACCGAAATCGCCACTGATCAGGGTTCCTTTATCCTTGAGGTGCATGGGAGCTCAATGATCAATGTCGGCATCTTCAATGGCGATTACATCATCGTCCGTGAACAAAAGAGTGCCATGAACGGCGAAATCGTCGTGGCCATGATTGATGGTTCAGCGACCGTCAAGACGTTCTACAAGGAGCAGGGACGCGTACGCCTACAGCCTGAGAATGACACCATGGAGCCTATCTATGCAACAAATCCCGTTATTTTGGGCAAAGTCGTCGGCTTGATGCGCCGGTTCTCGTAATGCAAAAACGCATCACCATCTTTGATACCGTCCGCGGGTTTACGATGATTTCAATGGCAGGTTTTCACGCTTGCTACGATCTCGCCTACCTGTACGGTTGGGATATGCCCTGGTTTACCCAGACTGTCTTTCAAGACATCTGGCGCGCCAGCATCAGCTGGGTATTCTTGTTTATCGCGGGTTGGATGTGCACTCTTTCGCGCAACAATATCAAACGTGCCGCCAAATACGCCTTAGCAGCACTCGTCGTCTGGCTGGCAACAACACTTGTCTCAGTCGATGATTCGGTTAATTTTGGCATCATCTACTGCATGGCCGCATGTACCGGCATCGTGGCGTTGACCGATCCCGTCCTTAAAAAGATATCAGCGAGATGGGGCATGTCCCTATGCCTTGTGATGTTCGCCCTCACCTGGAGCATCCCCAAAACAATCTACCCTGTCCCCTACCTGGCGTGGCTGGGATTTCCGAGCCCTGGGTTTGTCTCAGGTGATTACTACCCCATCATCCCGTTTATCTTTATGTATCTTGCAGGATACTTCGCCGCACATATAGCGCAGGGAATCGATAAGACCGTCCCTAGCTGGGCCTACGCCAACTCCCTGCCGGCGCTCGCCAGCCTTGGACGTTATGCACTACCCTTTTATCTGCTGCATCAGCCCATTATACTGGGCATTTTGGAGCTCGCCTACTCGGTGCGATAACGCTCGAGCCGCGGTGCGACACGAGCCGGCAGTTTCGCCACAATACGAACGCCATCCTCAAGATATTCCTCATGCAAAAGGGTCCCCTGCTCATGCACGAGTGTAATGAGCGCACCTTCACGATATGGAATGTCGGCTGAAAGCAGTACATCGGTGGCAGCTGCCTCGCGAGCAATGCGATCGACGAGATCGTCGAGCCCCTCGCCCGTTTGGGCCGAGAACAGAACGGCTTCCGGAAAACGACGACGGAAACTTAATCGATCAACGCTATCGAGAAGATCGATTTTATTGAATACGGTCAGCGTTAGGCGCTCTCCGGCGCCGATCTCATCAAGCACGCGGTCGACAGCCTCCAGCTGTCGCTCATAGTCCTCGTCAGACGCATCTACGACTTTGAGAATTAGATCGGCACCCAACACCTCGGACAGCGTCGATTTAAAGGCATCGACAAGACCATGCGGCAGCTTTTGAATAAAGCCGACGGTATCGGTAATCGTCATTCCGCGACCGCCGGGCAGGCGATACGAACGCGTCGTCGGGTCGAGCGTAGCAAACAGCTTGTCCTGCGAAAGTACCGTAGAGCCTGTCAGGCGATTGAGCAACGTCGATTTACCGGCATTGGTATAACCGGCTAACGCGACGCGAAACGCCGGTGACTCAATACGACTCTTGGATTGAACATCACGACGCTGTTCAACCTGCTTGATCTCACGACGAAGCGCAGCGATCTTATTACGAATGAGGCGACGGTCGACCTCGAGCTGACTTTCGCCCTGACCAAAGCGTGAGCCGATGCCGCCGCGCGTCTGTTCCTTGGCGAGATGGCTCCACATGCCGCGCAGACGAGGCAACAGATATTGAAGCTGCGCCAGCTGTACCTGTAGGCGTCCCTCACGCGTCTGAGCATGCAGGCCAAAGATATCCAAGATCAGTGCCGTACGATCGATAATCTTTACCGGCTCGCCCACGGCTTTCTCCAAATAGGATTGCTGCGAGGGCGTCAGGTCGTCGTCAAAAATAACGACATCGGCATCCATGCGATGTACCAGACCGCACAGCTCCTCTACCTTACCGGAACCGATAAATGATTTGGGATACGGCTTTACCAAACGCTGAGACAAGCGAGCCACGCACTGGGCACCAGCCGTGTGGGCAAGGCGCTCCAGCTCATCGAGCGATCGATCGAGTGGCCATGCATTGTCGCGCCACTCAACACCAACCAAAATGGCACGCTCGGGCTCGGGTGCCGTGGGAACAAGGGGGAAACGAGCCATTAGGCAGCCTCAATACGATGCAGGATATCAGCAACGACCTCATCGATCGTACATTCATCCATATCAAACCACGCGATACGGTCATCGCGCTTAAACCACGAAAGCTGACGTTTGGCATAGCGACGCGAACGCATCTTAATGAGTTCGCGAGCCTCATCCATGCTCGTCACGCCATTGAAAGCATCGATGATCTCTTTATAGCCAATTGCCTGCATCGAAGTCAGGGCATCTCCCAGCCCCTGGTCCATAAGACCGCGAACCTCATCAACAAGACCCTGCTCAAACATCACATCGACACGTAGGTTAATGCGTTCATAGAGCACCTCGCGATTTCGCGTCAGGCCAAACCATAACGCATGATAATGCTCGCGCGGAACACTAAACTGCGACTTTTGTTGCGCATAGGAAACGCCATCATCGTGCATTTCGAGCGCGCGAATCACACGCCGCACGTTATGCGGATGAATAACAGCAGCTGATTCTGGATCGCGCTCGGCAAGCAGGGCATGCAGTTCTTCCTCGCCAATACGCTCGGCAAGCTCCTGATACCCCGCGCGACGATCGTCCTCAAGCTCGCCCGAGGGAAAATCCATCTCATCCAGGGCGGCCTTGAGATACAAGCCTGTGCCCCCGCAAAACACCGGTAGGCGGCCCTCGCCAAGCAAACGCTCAACATGCGCGCGAGCGTCAGCCTGATAAAGCGCCGCAGAGTACGCCACACCCGGCTCTACAATGTCGACGAGACGCAGCGGCGCCGTACACTCATCGGGCGCCATCTTTGCGGTACCGATGTCCATGCCGCGATAGATTTGCATCGCATCGCACGACAGCACTTCGGACGAAAGACGAGCCGCCAAACGGTCGGCAACACCACTCTTACCAACCGCCGTCGGACCGACGATCGCAACGACGGAAAGACCTGCCCCGGGAGAAACCATTAGCGCGGCTCGCCCACAACGGAGCCGGACAAATACCAGGTCTTGGCAACGTCAACGTCAACATCAACGATCTTGCCAACAAGCTGATCGATGCTGTAACCCTCGGGGATAGGCGCATGCACGGTCTGATTCTTGGGACTCTTGCCCAGCAGGACCGCGTCGTTCTTTTTACTCGTTCCCTCAATGAGCGCCGGCACCACAGTATGAAGCTCACCCTGGTTGTACTCGTGCGCCGTGGTCTCGATAACCTTAACCAGGCGGTTGAAACGCTCGAGAATAACCTCATGCGGCGTAGGATCGTCAATCTCGGCGGCCGGGGTACCGGCGCGCTTGGAATAGATGAAGGTATAGGCCTGAGCATAGCGGACCGTCTCGGCAAGTGAGAGCGTCTGCTCAAAGTCTTCTTCAGTCTCGCCCGGGAAGCCAACGATAATGTCGGTCGAGAGCGCGATATCGGGCATGCGGTTGCGAATGCGATCGACCAGGCCCAGATAGTCCTCGCGTGTATAACGGCGATTCATCTCTTTGAGGATCCGTGTCGAACCTGACTGGACGGCCAGGTGCAACTGCGGCATAACGGCAGGCGTCTCGGCCATGGCGTCGATGGTCTCGGGGAGCAGATCCTTGGGATGCGAAGACGTAAAGAAGATGCGCTCCACACCCGTATCGCCCACGGCACGCAGCAGATCGGCAAAACGCGGCTTGCCAAACAGATCGCGACCATATGAGTTAACGTTTTGGCCCAGCAGCGTAATCTCACGCACGCCCTGGCGCACCAAACCGGTCACCTCGTCGACAATCTCCTCGAAGGGGCGACTTTTTTCGCGACCGCGCACGTACGGCACGATGCAATAGGTGCAGAAATTATTGCAGCCTGTCATGATGGGCACCCAGGCGTGATACTGGGTCTCGCGATGCCACGGCATGCTCATGGCATCCGTATCCTCATGCTCATTGGTGCGGATATGACGCTTACCATCAAGGAACGCCTCGGCAATGAGCTCGGCCACATGTGCGATGGAATGCGTGCCAAAGATGACATTGACGTTATCGACGTTGGTGAGCAGGCCCTCTCCATCACGCTGCGCGATGCAGCCGCCCACGGCAACCACACGCTTGCCCGAAGGCGAAGGCGGCAGGCTTTTGCAGGAATTGCACTGACCGTACAGGCGAGTATCGGCGGCCTCACGCACACAGCATGTCATGAAGACAACGATATCGGCATGCTCGGGATCGAGCGCCATGAGGCAGCCATACGAATCAAGCAGACCGCTCACACGCTCGGAGTCGTGCTGATTCATCTGACAGCCAAAGGTGCGGATAAAGTAGGTTTTACCGGCAAGAATATCGCGTACGGAACGCTGGTCCATGTGCATAAGTCCTAACGATGGGGAGCGAAACGAGGCAAGCAGAAGCTATGCCACAGGCTTAACATCATCCATGACGACGTTATCCATAGCAGCTCGATTGATCTGGTGAACGTAGATAGAAAGGCGGATGGCCGTGCGCGACTCCCCGTTAATGAGGATGTCGGAGAACACAGGCGCGCAGGAAATATCAAAACCGGTTGGAATCAAAAAACCGCGCGCGATAGCAACGGCCTTAATGGCCTGGTTGACAGCACCGGCACCGACACACTGGATGTTGACGGGTACACCATCCTTGACCATGCCGGCGATGGCGCCGGCAACGGACGCGGGCGATGATTTGCTTGATACCTTCAGGCAATCCATGAAGAAACTCCTGCGTTTAAAAGTACGTTTTAACTGCAATAACTTTATCGTACCGAGTGGACTCGGTAAAGGCACTATTCCTCTTTGGCAAGATCGAAGGTCACGGTGATTCGATCACGCGAAACACGGATCTTTGGGTCGCCGCAAAGATTGAGATAGTACCGGGCGGCAAGGTCATTAAAGTCGCGCTCCACAGCACGCGAAAACTGTGCCATGTCATCCTTGGCAATACGCAGCCCACGACGATCCTTCGCGAGATCGACAGGAGCCGGCGCATGCGAGGATGAGTCACGCTCGCGCAGCAGACGCGCAGTCACACCGCGAACGGGCTTAATCTGCCCTGCCAAAATGCGATGGGCCGTGCGCTCGGACATCTCAAGACCCAAACCCGAACAAATACGAATAAAGTCCTCGGCATCAGAGGCAAGGCCTAAACGATCGACAACCGGAAGCTCGCTCTCATCATCAATAAACAGGAGACGAGACGTATCGAGCCGACTTGACGCCTGAGCATAAAGGGTCGCGGCAATCTCAGACGGAGAACCAAGATAGACATCGCAACCACGCAACTCCTCGAGCGCAAACTCACAGGCAGCGCGAATAATATTATGCGGACCGCGAGCACAGACATAACGTCCGTCCTCATCCTTGACGGCCTGGGGCCAGCTGGACTGATCGGCACGCTCGCTGAGGCGGTCGGCCGCAACGCTCACCTTAAAGGCTGAGCCAAGATCGACACCAGACGTGACCACGCGGGCCTCGTCGGTGTTCTGCTTGATCGAAAACAATGCCATGCCACGACCGTGAACGCCCCAACGGTCCATCTTCATGCTCTCGAGCTTTGAGGTAACGCGAGCATCGAAGATTCGCTCTTGCATATCCTGCGGAACACCCGAGCCGTTATCCAGAAAGACAAGCGTGCGGACGCCATCTTCCTTGGTCGTGGCGAGATAGACCTTGTCGGCGCCGGCATCGCGAGCATTACGGAGCATTTCGATGACGATATCCTCGATATGCTGAATGTCGTGCCTTGCCTGGCGCCGCTCGGCCTCCGAAACGCGGAGGCGGACATACCCCTCGCCAAGGTTCTCCTCGACGCGAAGGTTGCCCTCCCCCGACATCGACGCGATAAATGAGATGAGCTCGTTCGCGTCGCTCATATTATTTAGCGATATCGACAGCGCGGCTCTCGCGAATCACGACGACGCGCACCTGACCGGGATACTCCATCTCTTCCTCGATCTGATGGGCGATATCGTGAGCCAGAACCGTGGACTGGGCATCGGAGATCTTGTCCGGCTGAACCATGACATGGACCTCGCGACCAGCCTGCATGGCATAGGTACGCTCGACGCCGTCATGGGAGTTGGCGATCTCCTCGAGCTTCTCAAGGCGCTTGATGTAGTTCTCGGCAGACTCGCGACGGGCACCGGGGCGAGAGGCTGAGACAGCATCGGCGGCCTGCACCAGGACATCGAGCACCGTGTTGGGGTCGACATCGGCATGGTGAGCCTCGATAGCGTGGACGATAACGGGCTTCTCGCCATAACGACGGGCGAGCTCGGCGCCGATGACGGCATGCGGGCCCTCGACGTCGTGGTCAATTGCCTTGCCCAGGTCGTGAAGCAGACCGGCGCGCTTGGCGGTCACAACGTCCAGGCCAAGCTCGGAAGCCATCACGCCGCAGAGATCAGAGACCTCGAGGGAGTGCTGAAGCACGTTCTGACCAAACGAGGTACGGTAGCGCAAGGCACCAAGGGTCTTGACGATCTCGGGGTGCAGGTCGTGGATGCCAGTATCGAAGGCAGCCTGCTCGCCAGCCTCGCGCACGCGCTGCTGAACCAGGTCGGCAGCCTTGTGATACATCTCCTCGATGCGGGCAGGGTGAATGCGGCCGTCGGCGATGAGGTTCTCGAGGGCGACACGGGCGGTCTCACGACGGACCGGGTCGAAGCTCGAAAGAACGACGGTCTCGGGCGTGTCGTCGATCACGAGGTTGACGCCGGAAACCTGCTCGAAGGTGCGGATGTTGCGACCCTCGCGACCGATAATACGGCCCTTGAGGTCATCAGAGGGAATGTGCACGGAGGTAACGGTGACCTCGGCAGTGTGGTCGGCAGCGCAGCGCTGAATCGCCAGGGACAGAATCTCCTGGGCGGTCTTGTGGCACTCGGCGCGAACCTGCTGCTCGGACTCGCGAATGATCGTGGCGGCCTCGTGGGTGACCTCGCCGCGAACCTTATCGAGGAGCTCCTTGTGGGCATCCTCGCGGGTAAGGTCGGCGATACGCTCGAGCTCGGAGGTCTGCTTTGCGCAGAGCTCCTCGAGCTCACGGGAGCGCTTCTCGACCTGACCGGCCTGACTGGACAGCTGATGCTCGCGCTTGTCGAGAGCGTCGTTGCGGCGATCAAGGGATTCCTCGCGCTGCATCACGCGGTTCTCGAGCGTACGAATCTCGCTCTTACGCTGCTTGTCCTCGGCCTCGGCGGCCTGCTTGTTCTTGATGATCTCCTCTTTAGCCTCGAGCAGAGCCTCTTTTTTGAGGGTCTCGGCCTGACGCTTTGCATCGCCGATCAGGGACTCAGCCTGTGCGTGTGCCGACTGGATCTTTTCGTCGGCCTCATGAAGACTACCCTGCTTGGCGGTGCGCATGTAGGCAATGGCGGCGATGGCACCTAAAACGATGCCAACGAGCGCTGCGATGATAGGCATGCTCACTCCTTTTTATGGATTCGTTACACAACAAAGCGAACCGTCCTTACGAACGGCTCGCGACATTTGAGTAATATGGGCGCAGCTTATGCGGATCGGATACAGATAAACATATAAACAAACTCATCACAGATGAGCACATATCACAAAGCAAATGACAGTGTTTATCGTACGTTGAACCACAACAACTGTCAAATAAATGGCCCCAGTACGGCGGCTAAAACGCGGTGAACGGCAGGACCACAAAACGCATACGCCTAAACCGCACATTCCTCGCATTCGGCATCGAGACGTGCCTTAACGGCATCGGCGGCGATGTGATACGAGAAGCCCTTGCCCATCAAAAACCGAACCAGTTTTTCGAATCCGCGCGTCTCTGGAACACGCCGCTTGGCGAGCAGGGCTGACGCACGCGCCAAATCGTCTTCGACGGCAAAATAATCCTCGGGATAACCGGGAATGTCATCGAGCACAACATGACGTCGCTTGAGCTCGGTCTCGATTTTGCGCTGTCCCCAACCGCGCCGCTTGCGTTCCTCGATAAAGTACGAGCAAAAGCGGTTCTCGTCTAAAAAGCGATACTCGGTGGCGCGCTCGACGGCGAAATCAATCGCGGGCTGGCGAAAGCCGTAGCGAGCCAACTTGTCACGGACCTCACCCGTCGCATGGTCGCGGCGCGATAACATCTCGGTCACCATGGTAAGTGCACATTTACGCTCGATGAGCTGCACCGCCTCACGAAAGTTGTCCCAATCACAGGGAAGATCGGGGCGGTTTTTGACATACAGCCGCGCGACCCGCACGGGAATCCAAATGGACCGCTCAAAACCGCCCTCAAGCTCACAATCGATATGTGCGCAAGGCTTTTTGGACGCATACCCGCTCGAGAACGAGGAGGCCGCCTTCTTATCGGGAAAGACGACCGTGGCCTCGGTCACCGTATACGACATGAGCGTAACCGCTACTCGTCGTCATCATCGAGCATGGCGGAACCATCGATGGCGTAAAGCTCGTCAAACTCCTCAGGCGCAGGCTGATCGGTCAGCTCGACCTCGGACGGAGCATCGTCATCAAACTCAAGCCCGCAGGCAAGGCGGACCTTATGCTCAATCTCATCGGCGCAATCGGGGTGTTCGCGCAGGAAAGCCTTGGCGGCCTCGCGACCGTTGCCGAGCTTGTCCTCGCCATAGGCAAACCAGGAGCCCATCTTCTTGCAGATGCCGCACTCGACAGCCATGTCCAGAATCGAGCCCTCCTTAGAGATGCCCGTACCGTACATGATGTCGAACTCAGCAGAACGGAACGGAGCTGCCACCTTGTTCTTAACGACCTTGGCGCGCACGCGGTTACCGATAACCTCGTCCTTAAGCTTAATGCTGTCGATACGACGAATGTCGATACGCACCGAAGAGAAGAACTTAAGGGCGCGGCCGCCCGTCGTAGTCTCGGGGTTGCCGAACATGACGCCGATCTTCTCACGCAGCTGGTTAATGAAGATGCACGTCGTGTTGGACTTGGACAGCGAGCCGGCGAGCTTGCGAAGAGCTTGGCTCATCAGGCGAGCCTGAAGACCGACCGTAGTGTCGCCGATTTCTCCCTCGATCTCGGCACGCGGGGTCAGCGCGGCGACGGAGTCGACGACGATGGCATCAATGGCGCCGGAACGCACGAGCATGTCAACGATCTCGAGCGCCTGCTCACCCGTATCGGGCTGGGAAATGAGCACCTCGTCGATATCCACGCCGATGCGCGCGGCATACGTGGGATCGAGCGCGTGCTCGGCATCGATAAATGCCACAACGCCACCCATTGCCTGGGCCTCGGCCAGGATCTCGAGCGAAAGCGTCGTCTTACCGGAGGACTCGGGACCGTAGATCTCGACGATTCGGCCGCGCGGCACGCCGCCGATACCCAGCGCGGCATCGAGGGCCAGGGCGCCCGTGGGAATGGCCTCGACCTCGAGCTCGGGACCACCGTCGCCGTACCTCATGATGGAACCCTGGCCGAATTTCTTCTCGATCTCGGCCTTGGTGGTGGCGATCATCTCATCGCGCTCTTTACCCGTCGTGCGAGCATGAACGGTACGTACGGGACCTGAATTCTTGGCCATGAATAGCCCTCCTCTTAACAACCTGCATCGATAATAAACGAACGGCTGTTCGTGGTCAACCGTTCAGGCCAATCATATGCAGGCGGTCTTTCCAAAACCCAACCAAACGCCGACCAAACACTGACCAAATGCTTGACCACAAAGGACCAAATATGAACAAGGCAGGCAATAATACATCTACAACCAGCACAAACGCCAATGAGCCTAAGGTCCCCATCTCCACAATTAAGGGGCTCGGAGGCCCCTTAAAACACGTCTATTCCATAGAATTGAGCACAAGGGCAATGCGACCCAATGCCTCCGTGACCGCATGGGCACGAACACACGAACGGTCACCCTCATAGTGGCAGCGCACAAAGTCCACGACCGGCACGCCCCCATCGGCGGAACGATGCGCCCAGCCAATATAGAAAGTGCCCGCCGGATCGTCCTCAGTACCACCGCCGGGGCCGGCATAACCCGTTGCGCTCACTGCAATATCGCTCTGGTACAGCTCCAGCGAACCCGACGCCATCTCGCGCGCAGTCTGGTGCGACACCGCAGTGTAGCGGTCGAGCGTCTCCTGCTCAACACCCAGCACGCGATGCTTAATCTCATCGCAGTAGGTCACCGCACCGCCACGCAGCACCGCCGAGGCACCAGGGATATCGGCGATCGTCGAGGCGATCATGCCAGCTGTCAGAGATTCAGCCGTCGAAACCGTCACACCACGAAAGCTTGCACGCTCAACAATATCGCGTGCGAGCTCTTCGTTATGCGCGGCAATCTGCTCAAATGATTCCGTCATGCCTACCAGGACCTAGACGGAAAAGACTATCTTGCGGCAGTTCCAGAAGTACTGGGCGCCCGAGATAACGGTCAAGACAACGGCAACGGCATACAGGAAGCGCGACACCGAGTAGATGCCGAGCGTCAGCGCCACCGGGCCAAGGTGCAAGCCGGCCATAGCAAAAACGCACAGGTAACCGCAGATGGAAACCATCGTGGTTGCCGTCTTGTACTTGCCGAGCTTATCGGCTGCAACGACCACACCGGCCGCACTCGCGACCATGCGCAGGGCGCTCACCAGCAGCTCGCGGAAGAGGATAATGAACACGGACCACACGGTCACCGCGCCAAAATCCAAGAACAGCAGCAAGGCCGAGAACACCAGCAGCTTGTCGGCGATGGGGTCCAAGAACTTGCCGAAATCGGTGATCTCGTTACGCGAGCGTGCCAGATAACCGTCGACCTTATCGGTGCACGACAGGATCACATACAGAATGAAGGCAGCGGCGGCGAGCGGGCCGTCAAAGGTGCTCCAATCCGTACCGGCAACACTCGTGTGAGACAGAGCCGAGACGATCATGAACACCGGGATAAAGACGATGCGAACGCACGTCACGATGTTGGCGGGCGTCCAGACACTCGTCAGTTCCTTATTGCTCTCGTTTGCCACGACGCTCTCCTACTCCACAACATGACCGATAAGCTCATAGCAGAAGCTATCGGTAAACTCGACAGTCAGAATATCGCCCACGGACGCCTCGCTGGCGTCCAGATGCACCGCTCCATCGGAATCGGGCGCCTGGAACCAGGCATGGCCGATCAGCTCGGTGCCGTCCTCGGTCTCTTCGATACCGTCGACGATCACCTGGGCGCGCTCGCCCACATGGGCGGCGGTGGCGGCAAAACCGAGCGACTCGGCCAGGTCCATGGCCTCCTGGGCGCGCTCGAGCTTGACCTCTTCGTCGACCTGACCCTCCATCTTAGCGGCCAGGCTGCCCTCCTCCTGCGAGTAGGCAAAGACGCTCGTGTAGTCAAAGCCGACGGTGTCCATAAAGTCGATAAGGTCGCGGAACTCGTCGTCGGTCTCGGTCGGGAAGCCGACCATGGCCGTGGAACGGATCACGATGCCGGGGATACGCTCACGAAGGTCGCGGAACAGATCCTCGAGCTCCTGGCGCGAACCGGAGCGACGCATGGCCTTGAGAATGCGCGCGTCGCAGTGCTGCACGGGGATATCGATATAGGGCAGCACCTCGGGCGTATCACGAATGGTCTCAATGAGCTCGTCAGTCATGCCCTCGGGCTGCAGATAGAGCACGCGGACCCAGACGTTGTGCGGGCGCACGGCCTCGGCGACGGCACACAGCAGCTGCGCCAGATTGCGCGGCGAGCCATCGGCGACGTCCTCGTCGGCAAAGTCGGTACCCCAGATGCCCGTGTCCTGGCCGATCAGCACGATCTCGCGCACACCGCCGGCAACCAGGTCGCGCACCTCGGAGATGATGCTCTCGGCATTGCGCGAATGATAGCGGCCGCGGATATAGGGAATCATGCAGAAGCTGCAGAAACGGTTGCAGCCATCGGAAATCTTGACGTAAGCGACAGCACCCTCGACGGTACGTTTGACCTGCGGGATATAGGCTGCAATCTCACGCTCGACACCCAGCACGCCATCGATGACCGCCACGATGCCATCTTCCTCGTCGGCCTTCACAAAGGCAGCGACCTCGGGCAGCTCGTCAGGCAGGTCATCGCCATAGCGCGACGGCACGCAGCCGCACATGACGATGGGGCAAGAACGAACGCCGTCCTGAACCTCGTTGGCGAGCTCGAGCGTGGTCTCGATGCTCTCGGACGTTGCGGAGGCGAGGAACGAGCAAGTATTGACGATGGCGATGTCGGCATCCTGCGGGTCGAATGCCTCCTCGTAGCCCGCGGCGGTCAAAAGAGAACGCATGCGGTCGGTGTCAACCTCGTTCTTAGCGCACCCGAGGGTGATGTAGAGCACGGAGCCCAACGGTGTATCCATGTTGGAGAGCGGTCCTTTCGATTGATATTAGCGGTAGTTGGTGAACTGCAGCGGCTGGCCGTAGTCCTGGTCGCGCAGGAACTGGATCACGGTCTGCAACGCGTCCTTCGAAGCAGAGGAAACACGCAGCTTGTCGGCCTCGATGGTCACCTTGACCTTGAGCTTTTGATCCTTGATGTCCTTGTTGATCTTCTTGGCGGTCGCCTGGTCGATACCCTCGACGATATGGCCGAGCACGCGCACGGTGCCGCCCGATGCCGCCTGCGGAGCATCCCACGAGACAGCCTTGAGGTCGATGCCGCGCTTGATGAGCTTGGAGCTCAGCACGTCAACAATCTGTTTGGAGACAAAGTCGGCCGGGGCGTTGATCGTAAAGAGCTTCTCGCCCTTCGAAAGCTCGATCGTGGCGCCGGAATCCTTAAGGCCATAGCGCTGGGAAATCTCGCGCGTGGTCTGCTGGAAGGCGTTGTCGACCTCTTGCATGTTGACCTCGGACACGACGTCGAAGCTGGAATCTTTAGCCATGATGTTTCCTTTCGCGTACGAGCGGCCTAGTAGCTATCGTACGAATTGTCGGTAGAATCGGTGGGTGTCTGACCGTCAGTTGCGGTATCGGCGCCATCCGTGGACTGGGCATCGGTACCATCGGTGGTGTCGGTACCATCAGAACTTTCACCATTCTCGGAATCAGTCGTCTCCTTCTTAGGAACGGTGATCGTCACACGAGCCACGCCCGAGGTCTTGGTATCGTAACGGACCTTTTCACCGTTCTTGGTAACGGTAACATCGGAAGGCTTGGACGTGGTGATCTCGATCGAGGACTCGGGCGTGTACTCCTGCTCAAAGGGGCCAGTCGCCTGAGCGCCATAGACCGACTTGCCGTCGACCTTGATCTCAATCCACGCGGTCTTTCCCTTGGCAACGGAAACTTTGATCTTCGTGACCTCGTTCTCTTCCTTCTTGGCCGTCGTCTTGGTAGCGTCCGAATCAGTCGACTCATCCGTCGGCTCATCGGTGTCTTCGTCCTCGTCGACCGTTTCGGTCTTCTTAGAAGACTTCTTGGTCGTCGTCTTGGTAGCAGTGGGCGCCTCGGGCGTGGTCTCGGGCGCCGAAGATGCGCAGCCGCGCAGAAGCACCACGATGAGCACGATCAGCAGCAACGCCACGGCACCGATGCCGGCGTAGACGATACGCGGATCGAGCCCGTTGTTTTGAGGAGTACGGGATCCGCCGCGTCCACGACCGGAACTGCTGCGGCCGCCTCCCTGAGGCATACGACCACGATTGCTATCGGAACGGCCGCGATAGCCGCCCTGGCCCTGAAGGCTGCGCTGACCCGAGCGGGGCGCAAGTTCACCGCGGCCTTGATAGCCACGTTGGCCCGAACGCGGAGCCGAAGAGCGCTGGCCATACGGCTGTGATTGAGAGCGAAGACGCGGCGTCACCTGCGTGGTATCGGCATCCGCATAGCCACCGCGAGAGCGTCCGGTGGAGACACCACGGTGACCGCGATCTGAATAGCCGCCGTCGCCGTAGCCGGCACGAGGGTCACGCGCCACGCCGCGGGCAGCGGGAAGTGCACGGTCCTCGGGCATCGGCGTACTGCGGAACCGGTCACGCTGTGAGCGAATCTCCTCGCCCGAACCCGTCTCAGTAATATAACCGGCCTGCTGAGGACGCTGTCCATAGCGGGTCGAACGACCGCCCTGAACCATCAGGAAGCGCCCGTTATCGACCGAGGAACGCGAATTGACGTAGCCGGCGGCGTCCTGAAAACGACCGCCCTGCTGCGACGTTTCGCGTTCGTATGCCATCAGGTCGTCAAAGTAGGCATTGACGACCTCGCGCGGATTGAGGCCCAAAAAGCGAGCATAGCTCGAAATCATGCCCTGTGCATAGCCGCGCGGCGGCATCGAAGCAAAGTTACCGGTCTCGAAAAACTCGATGATCTGCGGCCTGATTTTGATGGTGTTGGCGACCTGCTGAATGGAAAGGCCCATTCGGCGACGCTGCTCGAGCAGCATGTCACCAAAGCGTGCAGCCATCAGAATCCTCCAAACTCACGATCTTCACGTGCCATCTCGGCGTCGACAGATTCCAGCGCGGCAAGCCCCTCCTCGTCCAACAGGACCTCGCGCGGCTTGGAACCGTCGGGCGGGCCGACGACACCCTTTTCTTCCAGCATGTCCATAATACGCCCAGCACGCGCATAGCCAACCTTCAGACGACGTTGCAAGCCAGATGTGGAGCCCAGCTGCGATTCCACCACAATATGGGCGGCTTCCCAAATGAGCGGATCATCGTCTTGCGGCTCAGCTACTCCGGTGCGGACAATGCCGCCGCCACCCACCATGGACATGGAAGCGGGCGCCACGGCAGACAGGATCTCCTCGTGGTAGTCGGGCTCGCTCTGCGACTTGACGAACTCGACAATCTCGTTGATTTCGTCATCCGAGACAAAGCAGCCCTGGATACGGCGAGGCTTGCCCCAGTCGACCTTGGAGAACAGCATGTCGCCCAAACCGGTGAGCTTTTCGGCACCCATCTGGTCAATAATAACGCGCGAGTCGATGCCCGTGGCGACGTTAAAGGCGATGCGGTTGGTGATGTTGGCCTTGATGAGGCCCGTCACCACGTTGGAGCTGGGGCGCTGCGTAGCCACGATAAGGTGTATACCGGCGGCACGGCCCAGCTGGGCGATACGAACGATCGAGGCCTCGACATCCTTGCCGGCGACCATCATCAGGTCCGAAAGCTCGTCGATGATAATGACCAGATAGGGCATCTTTTGGGCGGGGTTGTCGTAATGCTCAAACTCGCCGGCGGCCTGCTCTTCGTTGTAGGTCGAGATCTTACGCACGTTGAGACGCTCGAAGACCTTCAGGCGACGCTCCATCTCGGACACGGCCCATTGCAGAGCGCTCGCGGCCTGCTTGGGCTCGGTCACCACGGGCACATAGAGATGCGGCAAACCGTTATAGCCCGCAAGCTCGACGCGCTTGGGGTCGACCATGATCAGGCGAACGTCCTCGGGAAGGGCTCGCATGAGCAGGGTCGTGATGATGGAATTGATCATCACCGACTTACCAGAACCGGTCGTGCCGGCGATCAGCAGGTGGGGCATCTTGGCGAGGTCAGCGACGACCGGCGTGCCCTCGGCATCTCGACCGATGGCCAGCTCGAGCGGACCGCCCTTCACATAGGGAAGCACGTCGCCCAGGTTGACGTTCTGGCGCTTGCGATTGGGAATCTCGATACCCACAAGCGAGGTACCGGGGATCGGGGCAAAGATGCGCACCGACTGAGCAGCGAGCGAAAGCGCGATATCGTCCTCGAGGCTCGAAATCTTGCTCACGCGCTCGCCCTCGCCAGGTTGCAGCTTAAAGGTCGTCACCGTGGGGCCGGCGATCCAGCCGACCACGCGGGCACTGCGGCCAAACTCAAGCAAGGTGGATTGCAGTGACTCGGCAGTCTGTTCCAGCTCCTTGTCAGATGACGCGGAGGACGCCGACTGCGGGTTGGCGTGCAGGATCTCGAGCGGCGGAAGCTTGAGGCCGTCCTCTTCTTCGCCCTCGTTATCCGCGGGGGCATTGACCGCTCCCCCATCGCTAGGAGTAGGCGCCTCGGCAGCGCCCGCGACAGCCGTATCGGCAACCTTGGGATGCTTCAAGAAGTCGGGAATCTGAGGTGTTGCCGAGACAGGATTCACGGCAAACGGCGGCTCGGACTCGTCGATCTTATCGGGGTCGTCTTCCATCGAAAGCTGGCCGGTTACCTGTTCGCGCTTAGCATGGCGACGCGGCAGCAAAGTTGTCTTTGCGGTCTCAATCGGAGCCTCGTCGTCCTCGTCATCGCCCTCGGTAAGCTCAATCTCGCTATCGGACCAAGACGGGTCGGGCTCGCTTGTATTCAACTTGGGCGTGGCCTTGCCCTTCTTGACATGACGGCGCGGCAGCAGCGTCGTCTTAGCGCGCTCGGCCTCCACGGCATCGGATACGTCGACAAACGGATCCTCGTCCTCGTCGTCATCGTCCAAAACCGGGTCCACATCGTTGCCCATGACCGTGGTCACGGCAGCATCGGAGCCCTTTTGACGAAGAATGCTCAGGTGCGGACGGGCAACGCCGGGCACCGACAGGGCTTCGTCGTCACCCCACGGGCTCGCGTTAACATCGGCACGACGGCGCTCGGCAAAATCGGCCGCGCGGTCGCGAGCAGAGCGCAGCACGCCACCCACCGAAAAGCCGATGATGACAAAACCAACGACGGCCAGACCCAACAGGACCACCATCGCGATAGGCTTACCCAGGGCATTCTGCAGCGCACTCGCAATAAACGCACCGATGTAGCCACCCGAGGCGGACAGATTTTGCGGCGTGAACATAAGGTCACACGAGTCGCTCGTACCCGGCACCATCAGCGAAAGAATGGAGACAACGGTGATAAAGACCACGGCTCCGCCCGCGACCGAGCGCACGTTGAGCGGCGAGTCCTCGCCTAAAAAGAGCGTGGCGGCAAACAGCAAAATGACGATCGGCAGCACGTAGGCGCCCAGGCCAAAGCCCAGGTGGTAAAAACCGGCAACAGCAGCCGTCACGGGCGCTGTTGCCGGAGAAATCACGGCAATAAAGGACGCAATCGCCAAAACGGCAATGACCACGCCGGCGATATCGCGATTGGCCGAGGGCTCCACCAAGGGCTCAAAATCGTCAAAGTCCGCCTCGTGGCCCTTATTGGCACGCAGATGGGAACCGGCACCCTTAGCAGATGCCGGTTGGTTATTGGCCTTATTGCCTTTGGCGTTTTGTGCAGATCCGCGCGCCAAACTAAACCTCCATGACGACCGGGATGATCATCGGACGGGTGCGCGTACGGCTCCAGATAAAGTTAGAGAGCGAATCGCGCACGGCCTTGCGAATGGCATCGGAACCGCTGCTCGTAAAGCTAAACTTGCCCTTCTCGATCGTCTTCATAATGGACGCGGAGGCATCCTCGGAGAACTGGTCGTCGATGGCAAACGAGACGCCGCGGCCCGAGAACTCGATAGCCTCGATCTTCTTGTGCTTGAGCGAGACGATGGCAACAGCGGTAACCATACCGTCGTTGGCGAGCTTCTGACGATCGCGCAGGACGATGGGGTCGGTATCGCCGATACGCAGGCCGTCGACGTAGACGACGCCGGACTCGACGGGCGTACCGCGTTTGACGATACCGCCGCGCATCTCGAGCGTGTCGCCGTTATCGAGGATAAAGATGTGATCATCCTTGATGCCCATCTTGCGGGCCAGCTGGGCATGGGCGCGCAGATGCACGGCCTCGCCGTGAACCGGCATAAAGTAGGTGGGCTTGGCCATGGCCATCAGTAGCTTGAGTTCCTCCTGGCTACCGTGACCGGAGACGTGAACGAGAGCGCGGTTCTTATCCCACACGTCGCAGCCGAGCTTGGCTAGGCTGTTGACGACCTGCTGGACGGCTTTCTCGTTACCGGGGACCGGCGTTGCCGAGAGGATAACGGTATCGCCCTCGTGGATGGAGAGCGTCTTGTGCTCTCCGTTGGCCATGCGGGACAGGGCCGACAGCGGCTCGCCCTGCGAACCGGTGCACATGACGACGATCTTGTCGTCGGGCAGGTTATCGATGTCAAAGGCATCGATGATATCGGCGTCGTCGATGTTGAGGTAGCCAAGCTCGCGCGCCACGCGGGTGTTAGTGAGCATGGAGCGACCGGTCACAACGACCTTACGGCCGCACTTGCGGGCGGCATCGCAGATCTGCTGCAGACGATGGATGTGGCTCGAGAACGACGCGACGAACACGCGACCCGGCGCGTTCTTGATGGCGTGCAGCAGGTTGGGGCCGACTTCGGCCTCGGACTTGGTAAAGCCCGGAACCGTGGCGTTGGTGGAGTCGGAAAGCAGCAGGTCGATGCCCTGCTTGGCAAAGCGGCTGATAGCGGCGTAGTCGGGCGTGACGCCGTCGATGGGCGTCTGGTCGAGCTTAAAGTCGCCGGTGTGCATAACGGTGCCCTGATTGGTGCGGATGAACACGCCCAGAGCGCCGGGGATGGAGTGCGTCATCGAAAAGAAATCGAGCGAGATGCCGCCGAGGTTGACATGGCTGCCGCCCTTGACCTCGCGGAACTTGGGTGCGCGGATGCGGAACTCAGAAAGCTTGCCCTCGATAAAGCCAAGCGTCAGCTTGCTCGAGAAGATGGGCACCTTATTGTTGAGGTCCTGCAGCAGATACGGAAGCGAACCGGTGTGGTCCTCGTGGCCGTGGGTGACGACGATACCGCGGAGCTTCTCCTCGTTCTCCAGAACATAGGTGTAGTCGGGAAGCACCAGGTCAATACCGGGCTGGGAATCGTCGGGGAACATGAGGCCAGCGTCAACGAGCACCATGTCGTCGCCGCATTCGAAGACCGTCATGTTCTTGCCGATGCCGTCAAGGCCGCCGAGCGGAATGATCTTCAAGGGAGATGATTTTTTAGCTGCCATAGGTTAGTGTGGTTTCCTTTCTTCGAAACGGGTCTGGAACAACCGACGGGGCGCTTCTGGCAAACCGACCGCCGGGAACGTACAAACATGCATCGCAGAGTCGATGCAATAACCACAGTATGATACCCATTTGCACAACAACAGACCACCCATGCATCAAAGCCCCATCTGAACTGGTCCATCCCGCCGGTCAGGGCTCAGCGGCCCCGGCACGGGCTAAGTTTCCTGCTCTACAGTCCTGCTCACGACGGAGGCCACATTAAGTGGCCTCCTGTTCGTGCGGAAATCGCGATAAACTTCATCAGTGCCCGCCCCACGGGAAACCTGCCAAAAAGGGACAGGTTTGTTTTGGTTGGTTTTATCTGGTGATATACCGGGTGTGCAGCTATCGACAATTCAGAAATAAGGAAAACCGAATTGACCATCTGACAAAATTGAAACCCGCATCCACCAGCCCTTTTGCTATTCCCGGCGGGGGCCGCGGGCAAAGTTTATCGCGAGTTCCGCACGAGCCGGAGAGCACTTAATGTGCTCTCCGTGCGAGCAGG
>CATZKS010000016.1 GCA_958421035.1 uncultured Collinsella sp.
GAGGAATTACCCCGCCACCCCGGGGCCCCCTCCGTCAGTAACCGGTCCTACTCCAGCTCAAACGCTCCGGTATAGAGCTGGTAGTAATACCCGCGCTTGGCGATCAGCTCGTCGTGGTTGCCGCGCTCGATGATGCGGCCGTGATCCAGACAGATGATCGCGTCGGAGTTGCGCACGGTGGACAGGCGGTGCGCGATGACAAACGTCGTGCGGCCTTCCATGAGCTTGTCCATGCCGGCTTGCACGATGGCCTCGGTGCGGGTATCGATGCTCGACGTGGCCTCGTCCAGGATCATCGCCGGCGGATCGGCGACGGCGGCGCGTGCGATCGAGATCAGCTGGCGCTGGCCCTGCGACAGCTGTGCGCCGTTGCCGGTGAGCATGGTGTCGTAGCCGTCGGGCAGGCGGGTGATAAAGTCGTCCGCGCCCGCGAGCTTGGCCGCCGCGATGCACTCCTCGTCGGTAGCGTCCAGGTTGCCGTAGCGGATGTTATCCATCACGGTGCCGGTGAACAGGTTCACGTCCTGTAGCACGACGCCCAGCGAGCGGCGCAGATCGGCCTTGCGGATCTTGTTGACGTTGATGCCGTCGTAGCGGATCTTGCCGTCGGCGATGTCATAGAAGCGGTTGATGAGGTTGGTGATGGTCGTCTTGCCGGCACCGGTGGCGCCGACAAACGCGACCTTCTGACCCGGCTTGGCAAACACGGACACGCCGTGCAGCACCTCGTGGTCGGGCGTGTAGCCAAAGTCGACGTTGTCCATGACCAGGTCGCCACGCAGCGGCACGTATTCGATCTCGCCGGTCGCGCGGTGCGGATGTTTCCACGCCCACATGCCGGTGTGGTGGTCGGCCTCCTCGAGCTGCCAGGTGTCGGGGTTCACCTGCGCGTTGATGAGCGTCACGTAGCCCTCGTCGGCCTCGGGCTTCTCGTCAATGAGCTCAAAGATGCGGTCGGCACCGGCGAGGCCCATGACCACGGCGTTGATCTGCTGCGAGATCTGGCCAATCTGTCCGCAGAACTGCTTGGTCATGTTGAGGAACGGCACCACGACGGCGATGGACAGCGCCATGCCCGAGATGCTCAGGTTGGGCACGCCCAGCGCCAGGAAAATGCCGCCTGCCAGTGCGACCAGCACGTAGAGCAGGTTTCCCAGGTTCATAAGGATGGGCATGAGGATGTTGGCGTACATGTTGGCCTTCTGCGAGACCTCGAAGAGCTTTTCGTTGCGCTCGTCAAAATCGGCCTCGGCGGCAGACTCGTGGCAGAATGCCTTGACGACCTTCTGGCCGTTCATGACTTCCTCGATATGGCCCTCGACAACGCCGAGCTCGGTCTGCTGCGCAATAAAGAAGCGCGCGGAGTTGGAGCCGAGCAGCTTGGTCATAAAGGTCATAAAGGCGACGCCTGCCACAATGACCAGGCACATCCAAACACTGTAGTACAGCATGATAAAGAACACCGTGACGATGACGATGGTCGTCATGAGCAGGTTGGGCAGCGACTGGCTGATCATCTGGCGCAGCGTGTCGATGTCGTTGGTGTAGTGGCTCATGATGTCGCCGCGCTGGTGCGTGTCGAAGTAGCGAATCGGCAGGTCCTGCATGCGGTTGAACATCTTCTCGCGCAGCTTCTCGAGCGAGCCCTGCGTGACGATGGCCATGGCGCGGTTCCAGAACAGCGAGGACAGGATGCCGACGCCGTAGATGCAGGCGAGGGTGGTCACGAGCTGTGCGATCTTGGGCTGTGCAGCTTCCCAATCGCCCGACTGCCACGATTCGCTAATAATCTGCAGGGCGCTCTGAAGGAAGGTCGCGCCGATGGAGTTGATGATGGCGCAGAGCACCACGCCGACGACGACGAGGGGCAAAAGCACGGGGTAGAAGCCAAAGAGCGTCTTGATGAGGCGCGACATGGTGCCACCCTTGCGGTTGAGCGCGCGCTCGGCGGTCGTTGCCTTACTCATGTGCCTCGCCTCCTTCCTTGGTCTGAGCTTGTGTTGCGGATGCCTCGGTGTCGGCTTCGACGGCCTCTTCGCCCTCGGCAGACATCTTGTTCTGCGAGGTGAAGGTCTCGCGGTAGATCTCGCTCGTCTTGAGCAGCTCGTCGTGGTTACCGATCTGCGCGATACGGCCGCCCTCCATGACGATGATGCGGTCTGCGTCCTGCACGGAGCTGATGCGCTGGGCGATGATGCGCTTGGTCGTGTTGGGCAGGTAGCTTGCCGGCCCTGCGCGAATCTTGGCGTCGGTCTTGGTGTCGACGGCGCTGGTGGAGTCGTCCAGGATCAAGATCTTGGGGCGACGCAGCAGGGCGCGCGCAATGCACAGGCGCTGCTTCTGACCTCCCGAGACATTGGAGCCGCCCTGTTCGATCCAGGTGTCATAGCCCTTGGGGAAGCCGTCGACAAACTCGTCGGTGCAGGCCAGATGTGCCGCCTCGCGGACCTCCTCGTCGGTGGCGTTCGGGTCGCCCCAGCGCAGGTTCTCGGCAATCGTGCCGCTAAACAGCACGTTTTTCTGCAATACCATGGCCACTTGGTGGCGCAGGGCGTCCAAGTCGTAGTCGCGCACATCCACGCCGCCCACGCGCACGGTGCCTTCGGTGGCGTCGTACAGGCGGGCGATGAGGTTTACAAGCGTGGACTTGGCCGAGCCGGTGCCGCCGATGATGCCGATGGTCTCGCCGCTCTTAATGTGCAGGTCGATATCGTCGAGCGCCTGGCGCTTCGCATGCGCGGAGTACTTAAAGCTCACGTGGTCAAAGTCGATGGAGCCGTCGGCAACCTCGAGCACGGGCTCGGCGGGATCGGCGATCGTGGGCTCGGCGGCCAACACCTCGGTAATGCGGTGTGCCGATTCGTCGGCCATGGTCACCATGACAAAGATCATCGACAACTGCATCAGACTCATCAGAATCTGGAAGCCATAGGTAAAGATCGAGGAGAGCTGGCCCACGTCGAACAGCGTTCCCTGGCTCGTGATGATGAGCTTGGAGCCCAGGTAGATGATGACGACAAACGCGCCGTTGACGCAGATGTTCATCATGGGGTTGTTAAAGGCGAGCAGCTTCTCGGCGCGGGTGAAGTCCATCTGGACGTCGCGTGCGGCGGTCGCGAACTTCTCCTTCTCAAAGTCTTCGCGCACATAGCTCTTAACTACGCGCATGCCGGTGACGTTTTCCTCGACGGACTCGTTAAGGGCGTCGTACTTGTGGAACACGCGCGAGAAGATGGGGCGCACCTTAAAGATGATAAAGAACAGCCCAAAGCCCAGCAGTGGAATGATGACCAGGTAGACCATGGCGACGCTGCCGCCCATGATAAATGCCATGGTAAAGGCGAAGATCAGTACCAGCGGCGCGCGCACGGCGATACGGATGATCATCATAAAGGCCTGCTGCACGTTGTTGATATCGGTGGTCAGGCGCGTGACGAGCGAGGAGCTCGAGAACTCATCGATGTTGGCAAAGCTGAACGTCTGGATCTTGTAGAACAGGTCGTGACGCAGGTTCTTAGCGAAGCCGCAGCTCGCATGGCTGCAGGTGACGCCGGCAGCGGCGCCAAAAGCAAGCGATGTCAGCGCGATGAGCACCAAAAAGCCCGCGGTGGGAAGCATCTCGGCCACGGTGGCGCCGTCTTTGATGGCATCGATCAGGTTGGCGGTGATAAATGGAATCAGCATCTCGCAGAGCACCTCGCCAAGCACGAGCAATGGCGTAGCAACGGTGACTTTCATATAGTCGCGGATGCTTCCCATGAGGGTTTTAATCATCCAGTTCCTCCCAGGTTACACGGATTTTCTCGAGCATTTCGGCGAGCTGCTCGCGCTCGTCGTGGGTGAGCGCGCTAAAGGCCTGCTCTCTAAAGCGGATGCGGGCCGCCTGCTCAACGCGGGCCTTTTCCCATCCCGCATCGGTCAGGCGGATGGTGAGCTGCCGACGGTCTTTGGGATTGCGACTGCGCTCGATAAGACCGCCCAGTTCGAGCTTGGACAGAATCTCGGAAAGGGACCCCGGCTTGAGGTCGAAGTGCATGCCGAGCTCCTGTTGGGACAGCTCGCCGGTCGGCTGCTTGGCGAGTAGGCAGACAATAGGCGCCTTGCCAGATATGCCGCCGCCGTGAAAATGCATGTAATGGCCGCAAAACCCCAGCCCATGGAGGATTCTCTTGGCGAGACGGTCCTCCTTGGACTGAGTCTCGGGCTCGTCTACCGGCTGCGAGGGGTCGTCGCCGGGTTCATGCGGATGGGCGTGTGGTTCAACACACATATCTAATCTTCGCTCCTTTCTTTAGTTAGGTAGTGGAATTGTTTTGTGCCTAACTAATCTAGGAGCATGAGAAATGAATGTCAAGGTACCAAACTAGTGGTTACGCGGTTTTACCAAACCGCGTAACGGCACGACGCTGCAAACGCTCCCTGCGCTACACTTAGTCGCACTGTGGCGCTGCTGCGCCGTGCCCGAACCAAGGGAGACCCTCATGAAGAACACTCAGCTGCTGCTGATCAACGATATGTGCGGCTACGGCAAGGTTGCGCTTTCCGCCATGCTGCCGGTGCTGTCGCACATGGGTTACCGTATCCACAATCTGCCGACGGCACTTGTGTCCGATACGCTCAACTATCCCAAGTTCTACATCCATGACACCACCGAGTACGTGCGCCAGAGCCTCGCCATCTGGGAGGATCTCGGCTTTGAGTTCGACGCCATCTCCACCGGCTTTATCGTGACCGAGGAAGAGACGCGCATTATTTCGGACTTCTGCCACCGTCGCGCGCAAAAGGGCACCAAGGTGTTCGTCGACCCCATCATGGGCGACAACGGCAAGCTCTACGCCGGCGTGCCCGAGTCCACGATCGGCCTCATGCGCAGCCTGCTCGAGTGCGCCGACTATGCGGTGCCAAACTACACCGAGGCGTGCCTGCTCACCGATACGCCCATTGCCGAGCAAATCACGCCCGATAAGGGCCGCGCTCTTGTGGATGCCGTGCGTGCCTTGGGCGCCAAGTCGGTGGTCATTACGAGCGCTGTGGTCGACGGTGCGAATGTCGTCATCGGTTACGACCATGTGGCGGGGGAGTACTTTACGATTCCCTTCGACCTGATCCCGGTCTACTTCCCGGGCACGGGCGACACGTTCTCGGCGGTGCTCGTCGGCCGCGTTATGGCAGGTTGGAGTCTGCAGCGCGCGACGAGCGATGCCATGCGCGTGGTAGCCGAGCTTATCGAGCGCAATGCCGACCAGGAGGATAAGTCCGCCGGCCTTCCCATCGAGGCCTGCCTGGATGTGATTGACCATGAGTAACGCCGACGAGAGCAGTACCGAGGCGGCGGGCGAGAACAAGCCGCTCGGCGCGCCGCGTGGCAAGCGTCCGCGTATTCGCATTAGCTGCGTGGACCAGCTGGGCACATGCCGCTGCCATCACGGGCACAAGCCGGGTGACGTCTTCGACTTCGACCGCGACCGCGGCAAGATGTGCGCCATGGCCTGCCATGTGGGCTTTCCCTATATCGACATCCTGCGCTATGGCGGTACCGTGCCCGGCAACGAGCCCGGCACGGCAAAGTTCTGCTGTCCCGAGGTCGATACGTTGAACGTCTGGCTCGCCGAGATCGTCGACGAGTAGTTGAGCGTGGATTTTCTCCCGTTTAGAGCGCGCTTGAACGCTCAAAGTGGGAGATCATCCACGCTCGTTTTATGCCGATGGCGTGGCACGTGCGTCCGCGTGCTCGCTTGCCTATAACTGCTCGAGCATGGCCGTGCAGCCGGCGAGCACATCGCGGTAGGTGGCATCGAAGTTGCCGGTGTACCAGGGATCGGCCACGTCGCCGGGGCGATCGGTCCAATCGAGCAGGCGCGAGATCTTGCCATCGGGGTCGCTGCCAAAAATGCGACGCAGACCTCGCGCGTTCTCGGCATCCATATAGACAATGTGGTCCCAGTTACCATACTCTGCGCGACGCACCTGGCGGGCGCGGTGCGCAACGACGGGAATCCCGACTTCACGCAGCTTGGCAACGGTGCCACGATGCGGCGGATTGCCGATCTCCTCGGTCGACGTTGCAGCGGAATCAATGACAAACTCCGCCTCGCGTCCAGCGCGGCGCACCAGCTCGGTAAACACCGACTCAGCCATCGTCGAGCGGCAGATATTCCCATGGCAGATAAACAGTACACGTTGCATATGCGGTTTCCTTTCGATCGCCATCATCGAGCTCGAGTATCGCATCTACGCCTGCGCCCTCGCCCGCTTGCGCTCCCAGCGAGCCAACTTAATCGTCACCAGCGTGAGCGCCCAGGCCACAAGCGAGAACACGGCACCGACCGCGCCAACGTAGGCAATGCCAGCTCCGCTTACCACGGCGCCACCCACCGCGGTGCCAAACGAAATGCCGACATTAAACGCCATGGGTTCTACCGAGCTCGCGAGCACCATCGACTTGGGGTGGCGGCTGCGTGCCACGTCCATAAAGTGCGTGATGCACGACACCGAGAACAGGTACATGAGCATCGCCAGGCTAAAGACAAAGACAAGTGCGAGCGGCATGGCAGCGCCTACGGCAAACAGCCCAAACAATGCCGCCGCCTGCAGCACAAACGTCACAAGCAGCGCCTTCATGCCAAAGCGCGCATCGATCCATCCGCCCAGGATGTTCGAGACCAGGCAGAACACGCCGTAGGCCATAAGCGTGGTACTGGCTTCGACCGTGCCCATGCCCAGCACCTGCTCAAGATAAGGCGTCACGTAGCCGTAGAACACATAGACCGACCCCACGCCAAACAAGAAGATGAGCATGCCAGTGATGATGCTCGGCTCGCGCAGCAGACCCGCCTGCTCGCGAAAGGTGGCAGGCTCGTCGGTTTGCCCGGCGCGCGGCATAAACGCCACGAGCGCTCCGCAGATCAAAACGGCAAAGGCCAGCGTGCCGTACATGGCCACGTGCCAATCGAGCGTGTCGGCCACAAATTTGCCAATCGAGGTCACAAAGACCATCGCCACGGAAAACGCACCGTACACTACCGAGATGGCAAGCGAAGTTTGCTGCGGGGACAGAAGCTCAGGGATGTACGTCACGCCTACGGCGAGCAGTGCGCCCGAGACGGAGCCCAGGACAATGCGCGAGATAAAGAGCACCTGGAAGTTGGGCGCCAACGCCATGACCAGGTTGCCGAGCACAAAGACGATGCTGTAGCACACGAGCAGCTGGTAGCGGCGAAAACGCCCCGTGCTGAGCGCGAGCACCGGCGTCGCGATAGCGTAGACCAGTGCGAACACGCTAATAAGTTGGCCTGCGGTGGCAAGCGATACGCCGAGTTCCGTTGCCAAGTCACTTTCGATGCCGATGACCACGAACTCGGAGCAGCCGAGCGAGAATCCCAACAGCACGAGCAGCGCCAGGCAGAGCTTGGTGCGCGCAGGGGAGAGCGCGGCGGCGGTTGACTTACTTTTAGGCGTGGTTGCGGCGATCAAGGTTGTCACTCCAATGTCGCATTGATAAGCGGGATTCAATCCCTGCAACTCTAACAGAATGTGACAAAGGGGCAGTCCCTTTGTCACATTGCGCTGCCGGCCAGTCGCCCAAACCATCACAACATTCGATGAAAATCTCGAAAACGAGGAAAAGCGTCGAATGTTGTGACGGTTTTCGTGTCCGGCGCGGGTGAGCTTCGGTGTCGTCTGGGGGTATAAGACTAGCGAGTGTTTATTTGCGAGGCCTAAGGGGCGCCCCGTATGGATATCGATAACTTTGAATGGTGGTATAGCGAGGGTGAGGCTCCGGACGAGGGGTGGGACGAGCCCGCGCCGCGTGACGTGTCGAGCGACGAGGACGAGACCGGCAACGCCGCCGCCGACTCGGACGCCGCCCTCGACCCCGTCGAGCCCCTGACCTTCGAACAAGCTTGGGCCCAGGCCGAGGCAGACGAGGCCAAGGCCGACGCTACGGCCACGCTCGGCGAGCCAGCCGACATGTCGATCTCGCCGGCAAAGACCCCGCAGCCGCGCCACACTATCGATCCCGACAGCACGGCATCCTTCAGCATTCTCGACGTGCCCTCGCAGGGCGCTCAGGCGCCCGCACCCACACGTCGCCCCAATCTGTCTCGCGAGGAAGATGCAGGACGCCGCTCGCCGCTCGGCCCCATCCTTATCGCCTTTATGGCCGGCGTTATCGCCTGCTCGGTAATTGGAAACGTCTGGAGCCATGTCGAGCAGCAGCGAAAAGACGCCGCCAAGGTCGAGATGTCTGTCGAGCAATCGCTCGGCCGCACGCGCTCGGTACATGTGTCGGTCGAGGTCAAGGACGGCGCGACGTGGGACACCGCGCGCGGCGACAGCCAAATGCTCATCCACATCGTGGGGCGCACGCTCAAAGGGCAGACGATTGACGAGTATCAATACGTCAATTCCGCTGGTGACGGCATCGAGCTCAAGCCTGGCGACTACGAGCTCACGGTCGATGAACCGCCCGTCGCCACCGACGGCACGCGCTTCCGCGCCTCAAAGCGCATGGTTCCCGTGAACTTTAACTCACAGGCGCCCGACACGGTCGACACCACACCGCAGGGCGGGTTCGACCTTTACGTAGATACCCAGTAGGCGCTCGCCGCTCATTCCGCTATGGCTACTCAATAATCGCCTGCCGTCCCGTCCCACCGCCAAGAGTGGGACAATAGCCCTCGACACTATTGTTTACTTTTGGAGGAAGTAGCATGTCTACCGTCACTACCATCAAGCGCGGCGGCCTCACCGCGGCCATCGATTCCATGGGCGCCCAGCTCACGAGCCTTGCTCTCAACGGCAACGAGTATCTGTGGCAGGGCGACCCCGCCTTTTGGGGTAAGCACGCGCCCATTCTGTTCCCCATCGTGGGCTCACTGCGCAACAACACGGCAACGTCTGCGGCTGGCACCTGCGAGATGCCGCGCCACGGCCTCGCGCGCATCGTCGAGCACAAGCTAGTCGAGGTTTCGGAGGACGGCTCCTCGGTAACGTACGAGATCACCGATACGCCCGAGTCGCTCAAGGCCTTTCCGTTCCACTTTAAGCTCAACATGACCTATGCCCTGACTGGTGACGCCACGCTTACCCAGACCTTTGCCGTCACCAATACCGGCGACGTGGACCTGCCGTTCTCGGTGGGCGGCCACCCCGCGTTTAACGTACCGGCTCCCGGTGCCGAGGACGAGGCATTCGAGGATTACGAGCTGGCGTTTACCGAGGCTTGGACTAACGAGGCTCCCATCATCACGCCCGACGGTCTTATGACGTTCGAGGGCAGCTACAAGGCTCCCGATAACTCGGACGTGCTGCCCATCACGCACCGCAGCTTCGATAACGACGCCATCATGTTCACCGATACCCCGGGCTCCACGCTCACGCTGCGCGGCCGCAAGTCGGGTCACGGCGTCAAGATCGACTTTGAGGGCTTTAAGTACATTGGCGTGTGGTCTGCCGCCAACGACGCTCCGTTTGTGGCGCTCGAGCCCTGGACCGGTCACACCACCATGGACACCGAGGACGATGTCTTTGAGCACAAGGTCAACACCATCACCCTGGCCCCGGGCGAGACGGACAAGCGCAGTTTTAGCGTTACCTTGCTCTAGAGGTTCCGCCGCTCGGTCGATGCTGCGCGTCGTCCAGAGCGACAAGTTGTCATTCAAAAGGCAAGGCATAGACCTTCTGGTCATGCCTTGCCTTTTTCATGCCACTTGTTCGCTCTGGACGTCGCTCGCCGGCATTGCCAAAACATCGGCGTCCCCAATGACTACCGCGTGTCTATTAATTTTTCGAGCTTGTGCTGCGCTGCTAGTTGCTGGCGTATATCCTGTTAAGTCGTCAGCATACGATTCAACAGGGAAGGCAGATTATGCATTCTCCCCATCAACGCGACGCGCATCCACAGCCGGTATGCAGCCGTCGCATCTTTTTGGGTAGCGCTCTCGCTGCGAGCGCTTCCGTCGTCGCCGGCGCGCTTGCCGGCTGTCAGCGCCCGTCAACGCTCAAGGTGGTTCGGCCCACGACGGGCGGCGGTCGCGACGACCTGTCCGATTCCGTGATCGGCAAGGACAAGATCCGCATTGGCATGGAGGCGGCCTACGCCCCGTACAACTGGCAGGTCTCCGAAGCCAGCGAGTACACCATCCCCATCGACAACGTGCAGGGCGCCTATGCCGATGGTTACGACGTGCAGATCGCCAAGATCGTCTGCAAGGCCCTCGGCGGCGAGCCCGTTGCCGTCAAACAGAGCTTCTCGGGTCTTATCGATTCGCTCAACAACGGCCAGATCGACCTCATCATTGCCGGCATGAGCGCCACGCCCGAGCGCGAGGAGTCCGTCGGCTTTTCCGATCCGTACTTCATTGGCTACTTTGGCCTGTTCGTAAAAGAGGGTTCCCCCTACCAAAACGCGACCAAGCTCAGCGACTTTAGCGGCGCTACGGTGCTCGGGCAAAAGGACACCATGCTCGATACCGTCATCGACGAGATCCCGGGCGTTGTCCACAAAAACCCGGTCGACTCGGTTCCCACGGTGTTTTCGAATCTGCTGCAGGGCACCTGCGACGCCGTGACTTACAACACCGAGAATGAGAAGGGCTATATGGCCCAAAATCCCGGTATCGTCCCCATCCAGTTTGCCGAGGGCGAGGGCTTTAAGCAGGAGGTCACGGCAAATGTCGGTTGCCGCAAGGGCTCGGACAAGCTGCTTAAGCTCATCGACAAGACACTCAAGGGCATTAGCCAAGAGGAGCGCGACCAAATGTGGGACGCGTGCCTCGACCGTCAGCCGGCATAGGGAGGCAGCATGAAAACCATTAATCGCCTGGCCTCCTTTATCAAGGCCGACCACCGTTATGTATACCTGGGCACGAGTGTTATCGCGGCGCTCGGCCTGGCGTTTAGCCAACGCAACCCCACGCCGCTGAGCTTCTTGGCCCCCACCGGTATCTTCCAAGACTGCCTCTGGGCAATCCTTTGGGCCTGGCTCGTCGTGTCGGCGGCGGCGCTGGTCACCAAGCTCATGCACTGGAACGACTATCGCGAAAAGTCGCCGTTCGCATCCGAGCGCTGCCGTCGTGGCGCACGCCTGGGCAGCTACGTCATGGTCGCCATCGCGGCAGTTTTCTTTATTGACCGCTGCGTCATGTCGTTTATCGACCTGGTGCAGGTGAGCATTGTCTCGGATTCCAACCCCAGCGACTTTTTGTCGAGCCTGGTCTACATGACCTACAAGAGCGGGGACTTCTTCATTCGCGGTATCGAGATCACCATCGCGCTTGCCACCTTCGGCACCGTCATCGCATTCTTCCTGGCGCTGCTCTTCGTGTTCCTACGCATTCAGACGTTCGACCGCGTGGATAACGACCTGGTGCGCTTCGTTAAGAGTATCGGCCGCGGCTTTGCGACCGTCTACTCCACCATCGTGCGCGGCACGCCCATGATGGTCCAGGGCCTGCTCATCTATTACGCGGGTTTCACCGTTTTGCGCGGCATGGGCTTCGAGACCACCCAGGCCAACCAGATCTGGAGTACCTTCACCGCCGGCCTCGTTACCATCTCGCTCAATTCCACCGCCTACATGATGGAGGTCCTGCGCGGCGGCATCGAGTCCATCGATTCCGGCCAAGCCGAGGCGGCGCGATCGCTGGGCCTGTCGCAGTGGCAGGCCATGCGCAAAGTCGTGTTCCCCCAGGGCATTAAAAATGCGATTCCGGCGCTCACCAACGAGCTCATCATCAACATCAAGGATTCGTCGGTGCTCTCGGTCATCGGCGTGTTCGACCTTATGTACGCTACTACCACGGTCGCCGGCGTGTACTACCGCCAGATGGAGGTCTACTGCGTGGCGCTCGTGGTCTACCTGATCCTGACGCTCGTGGCGAGCCGCCTGCTCGAAGCCTTTGGCAAAAAGCTCGGTGCCGAGGCTCCGGTCACGCTGCCCAGCTCTAACTAGGCTTAAGACGAGGAGAATCATCATGGCAGATACCGCCACTACCGGCGTTGCGGCCGCGCAAACCAAAGAGCCGCTCATCCGCGTTGAGGGCCTGCACAAGAGCTTTGGCTCGCTCGAGGTGCTCAAGGGCATCGACCTGGCCGTTAGCCCCGGCGAAGTCGTCACCATCATCGGTGCCTCGGGCTCGGGTAAGTCGACACTGCTGCGTTGCCTCAACCTGCTCGAGACTCCGGACGCGGGCCACATCTGGTTCCACGGTCAGGATCTCACGGCCGAGCGCTGCAACATCAACAAGCTGCGCGAGGACATCGGCATGGTGTTCCAGGGCTTCAACCTGTTCAACAACATGGATGTGCTCGACAACTGCACGCTCGCGCCCGTCACGCTCAAAAAGATGAGCAAAGATCAGGCCGAACAGGTCGCGATGGAGCATCTGGCGAGCGTGGGACTCGAAAAATTCGCCCATGCCGCGGTTGGTCGCCTGTCCGGTGGCCAAAAGCAGCGCGTTGCCATCGCCCGCGCCCTGTGCATGAACCCGCAGATCATGCTGTTTGACGAGCCTACCTCCGCGCTCGATCCCGAGATCGTGGGCGAGGTGCTCGACGTTATGCGAAAACTCGCCGCCGACGGCATGACCATGGTCGTCGTTACCCACGAGATGGCCTTCGCGCGCACCGTGTCCGACCGTGTGGTCTTTATGGACCAGGGCGTGGTGCTCGAGGACGCCGCGCCGGCTGAGCTCTTTGGCAATCCTAGGCACCAGCGCACCCGCGAGTTCCTCTCGCGTTATCTCAACGACAAATAATGCAAGGGAGCGTGGCAAAGGGACCGCCTCTTTGCCACACTGTTTTTGGAGGAAGGCATGGCCGAGGTTTGGCGCTTCTTTGCGCACGAGGATGATTTTGCCGACATCGACGAGGTCGGCGCGTGCGAGCGCCTGGGCCGCGTGCTGTCGTTTCCGACGATTTCGAGCATGGATGCCCAGACGGTGGACTGGCAGGCGTTTGCCGACCTGCGCGCCTATATGCAGCAGGCCTGGCCGCGCGTGTTTGCGGCGGGCGAGGTCGAGCTCATCGACCATTCGCTGCTCGTGACGCTTGCCGGCGCCGACCCCGCCCTCAAGCCGGTCATGCTCATGGGCCACATGGACGTGGTCCCCGTGGTGCCGGGCACCGAGACGGGCTGGACGCACGATCCCTTTAGCGGGCACGTGGACGACACCTATATTTGGGGTCGCGGCGCCATCGATATGAAAGACCAGGTTGCGGGCATCCTGGAGGCCGTTGAGTATGCGCTGGCGCACGGCTGGCAACACGAACGAACCCTGCTGCTGGCCTTTGGCCAGGACGAGGAGACCACGCAGTACGGCGCGGGCGCCATTGGTCGCGCGCTCGAGGAGCGTGGCGTTGAGCTTGAGTACCTGATCGACGAGGGCGACTATCGCATCGTTCCGGCTGCCGAGTACAGCGCGGGTGAGGGTTGGCTTATGCATGCCGATCTTGCCGAGAAGGGCTATGCCGATATCGTGCTCAAGACGAAGAGCGAAGGCGGGCATTCGTCCAACCCCTACGGTGGCACGTCGCTCGAAGTGCTCAGCCGCGCTATTGCCGCGATTTGCGATATCGAGTGGCCGACGCGTGTGACCGATCTGCTTGCCGCGCAGCTCGTCGAGCTGGGGCTTTATACCGCAGACGAGATTGCTGCCAACAAGGATGCCATCGTGCGCGACTGCCTCGCCAGCAAAAAGCTGTACCCGCTTGTGACCACCACCTGCGCGCCCACGCAAATCGAAGGCGGCAGTACCGGTGCCAACGTAATGCCGCAGGATATGTGGGCCAATATCAACTTCCGCATGCTCGAGGGTACGAGCGTGGCCGATGTCGTGGCCTGCTGCCGCGAGGCCGTTGCCACCGCTGGGCTCGCTGGCCGAGTCGAGGTCGAGCTGGGGCCCGGCAGTTCCGAGCCCTCGCCGTCCCCGCGCGTGGGCGGCCCGGGGCTCGAGGCCGTCTGCGCCATCGCCGCCCGCTATTTCCGCGATCCCAGGGGGACGGAGGAAAACGGATCGCCTGCGGTGGGCCAAGAGCCGATGAGCATCGTGCCCTCGACCGTGATTGGTGCAACCGATGCCGCCAACTACCAGCGCATTTGCCGCGAGTGCATCCGCTTCTCTGCCTTTGTGGTCGACGATGACGAATGCGACCGCGGCGTCCACGGCACCAACGAGCGCATCACGCGTCGCGCCTACCTCCAAGGCATCCGCTTCCTCATCGCCCTGCTCCACACGCTCTAGAATGCGACAAAGGGACTGAGCCGATTTCATCGGTAATGAGACAAAAACTGTCATAGAAAAAGACTAAGATATCTTAAGAGACATATGCTGGGGTTGGTATTCCATGAACGACTGCGGGCATGTGCCAGACTGCCTCGGCCCCCGGGGAGCGCCCGGGCAGGTCGCCGTGTGACTGGGGAGGAAATTATGCAGGAGCTCAGAGAGACGACATCTCTACTCGTGAATAATGTTATCGGGGGGGGGTGTCTCAGCAGGGAACATCCTGGTAGACACCGGCCGCGCGAGCGGTGGTCCGTCATGTTTTATGACCGTCGTCGCGGACTGCGCCCGATCTCGCCATATGCGATTGTTCTGGCCCTCGCCGTCGCGCTGACGACGAGTTTCTTCCTGCCGGCCCGTGCGGAAGCGGCGATTGCGGACCACACGGTCGCGACGACCTCGCCCTCGGGGACGACGATCAACCTGTTTGATTACTGGGTGAATCCCGATGACCATCTGTCGGTTTCCGGCAACGGCGGCATCAACAAGAACCACCGGCTCCAGTTTAACGACGGCCAGGGTAGTGAGTCGCTCAACCATTGGACGGGCAACACGAACCCGCAGCCCGGCATTGTCAACAACACGCTTTTAGACGGCTATCCGCAGCTTTCCAAAACCTGGCGCGGCGAGTCCCTCCGCTACCTGTTCGATTCTTCTGCCCAGACCGGCAAGACGTCCCATTTTGGCGTGACGGGCCTCCTCAAGGTTCAGAACGGCTACTACGTCTATGACAGCACCCAAAACTACGCAGCCTACAACGCTGACAAGAATGCCTTCGACATCTATGACACCTGGGGCATTAACAATGTGGGCACTTCGTCTCACCAGGGTCAGTTCTTCCCGTTCGACGCGGCAGACAAGGTGTTCAAAGAGGAAAACGATCGGCTCGTCCAAAACGGCATCACGGCAGACAACACCGGTAATCCGAGCTACAACGACGGCAAGCCCGTCAACCACCACTTCGGCCTGTCGATGTCGTCGCGTTTCGTGCAGCCTGCCGGTGGCAAGACGAACACCGGAGACGACATGGTGTTCGACTTCGCGGGAGACGATGATGTCTGGGTATTCATCGACGATGTCCTCGTGGGCGATATCGGCGGCATCCATAACATGGCGAGTCTGAGCATCAACTTCCGCTCGGGCAAAATCCAGATCAACGGATCCGACAAACGCACGCTCCTCAGCGCGTATCAGACGGCAGGAGCGCAGGATTCGACGAAGTGGAACGGCAACACGTTCGCCGACGGCACCAACCACACTCTCAAGTTCTTCTACCTGGAGCGCGGCGCCACCGACTCCAACATGATGCTCAAGTTCAACCTCGTGACGGTGCCCGAGTCCGACATCATCAAGTTCGACCAGGACGGCAAATTCGTACAGGGTGCCGAGTTCGCGCTGTACAAAACAGACGAGAACTTTACAGATACAACCAATAACAAGAACGAGCTTCTCGGCTCCGGTACCACGGACGAGGCCGGCCACCTAACGCTCACGAACGACGTGGACAACGGCGTCATCAACTTCGACGATCTCTACGAGGACTCCGGCAGCAAGTACTACCTCCTGAAGGAGACGCGCGTGCCCGAGGGATATCGCTCGAGTCTCACGGCGACGGATGGCAGCATGCAGCTCGAGTACGTGCCCACGAGCGACAAGGACGCCGCGGGCGGCGTCATCATCAACCGCGGCGGTATGGACGCGGACAGCGCCGTGTGGCAGACGGGTGCGTTCGCCGGCGCGAAGGAGACCATCACCGCGCCGTCGACCGTGTACAAGGCGAACGATGACCAGACGATGTCCGACAAGACCGTCGGCCTGGACTCCGGCATACTGTTCGCCGTGGTGCTCAAGCGCGATAAAAGCGCAAGCACAGATATCAAAGATCAGAACAATTGGTACGCCGTGTCGGGCGACCCATCGACGGGAGCGGGATACACCCTCGCCAAGGAGCCGAGCAAAGCCGGCGCTATCGAGGCGGCGAAGAAGGACCTGCACGCCTTCACGCTCAACACGAGCGGCCAGTACCAGGTAGAGATTCCGTATCTGCCCGGTGACATCTCCAGCTACTACTACATGCTGAGCGGTGATGCCCGCAAGGATGCCGAGTACGCGGTGGCCATCTACCACACGACGGCAAGCTCTATCGCCAACGCGAATACGGACAACACGGTTAACGTGTTCAGCGATGACCTCCCCAGCGGCGAGAAGAATTTCCAGCGCCAGTTTGCCACGCGCTTGCTCGTCACGAACATCCAGAATCGCCTGTTCGTGCAGAAGACCGATACCGAGGGCAAGCCCGTTGACGGGGCGAAGTTCGGCCTGTACAAGGCCGATCAGGTGAAAATGGACGCGAACGGCAAGGTCATGCTCAATGGCGAGCAGACCCCCTTTGACACCCTGACGACGGGGTTGGTCGGCAACCCGGTTCCGCTCGAAGGTGCGGGCATATTCCCGAATACGAGCGACGGTAACAGGCCGCTCGTGAAGGGGACCTACTTCCTAAAGGAGGTCTCGGCGCCCAAGGGCTTCCTGCTTAACGACACGCTCACCAAGGTGATTGTGGACGATTACGGCGTCCATGCCGATGCTGGTACGGCCGATGACGGTGTTTCGACGTTCGTGGGCCCGGGCGCGCTCATGAAGAGCCTGGGCCAGTTTGGCGCAGAGGGCGACATCGACAACACGCTCACGTGGATCAAGGGCCAGCGCCAGACGTCCGACGGGACGCTCGACGGCAACGACAACCTTTCCTGGAACAATGACGCCAAGGGCGGCGAGGATGAGGTGCACCTCAAGTACGGCGCCAACGGACGTGTCTACCAGTATGGGCCCACCGAGGAAGGCAAACCTTATCGCTTGGAGACCGCGACGGGCTGGATACGTATGGGCATCACGCAGGACGTGCCTGGTGACACTAATGCGAAGGGCGCCCGTGCCAATCTGGACGACATGAATTTGAACGCCCTGTTCACAGGTGCCACCTGCGTGCGCGTGGCGAACGAACGCGAGGCGAGCCTCGAGGTGACGAAGAAGGTTGCCCTGCCCGATGGCCTGACGGGCAATAAGGACGCGGAGTTCACCTTCAAGTTCACCGTGCCCGAGGGGAAGACCTACAAGGCTGCAGTGTTCAAGAACGCTGGGGCCGGAAAGCAAGCCGGCGACGTGTTCGATTTGAAGAACGGCGACACCCATGCTATCAAGGCCGACGAGACGATTCGCGTGTACGGTCTTGGCGAGGGCGACGAGTACGCGGTGCAGGAGCTGACCGGCGCAGACAAGATGCCCGCGGGCTATAAGCTGACCGGCCGCAAGCAGGGTACCACGAATCTGACCGGCGCAGGCGATAGTATCACCGGTGAGATCGAGAAGCAAAAACCCGACGGCACGTTGGCCGAAGCCAACAAGCTGGTGTTCACAAACACCTACAAGGCGGAAGCTAGCGACGAACTGACCCCGCAGGTAACGAAGAAGGTCTCCGGTGTTGAGAGCACGGAGAAGGCGTTCTCGTTCACGCTGACCGCCACGGAAGAGACGCAGAAGCAGATCGATGATGATGACCTCAAAGTCTCGGATGCTCTGGCGGGCAATGAGCATGCCGAGTCCAAGGCCACGAGTGGCAAGATCATCAAGGACAAGGGCCAGACGGTCGACTTCTCCGGCATGAAGTTCAACAAGGCCGGTACGTACACGTTCACGCTCACCGAGGCGCACGACGCCGACGACGACGCGGCGGTGGACGGCGTGCAGAACTCCGGCTGGACGATGGACGCCTCGACCTATACCGTCACGGTGAGGGTCGAGGATAAGAACGCCAAGCTGACTGTCACAGGCGTGACGGTGGAGAAGAGCGGCGATGACAAGCGCGAGACGCTTGAGGTCAAGAACGGCAAGGTGAACCTCGCCACCTTCAACAACAGCTATGCTGCGAAGGGTTCCGTGACCCTGGCGGCGAAGAAGCAATTTACGGGCGGCACCCTTGAGAACCAGCAGTTCTCATTCCAGGTGAAGGAGGGCGATAAGGTTGTCGCCGAAGAAAAGAACGATGCCAATGGCGACATCACCTTCCCGGCCATTGATTACACCGAGGCTGGTGAGCACGACTACACCATCAAGGAGGTCGAAGGCGCCGACCCGACTATCGTTTACGATGGCAAGACGGTGAAAGTGCACGTTAGCGTCACCGATAACAAGAACGGCACGCTGAGCGCGGCCGCCACCTACGACGGCGAGAAGGCCGTGCCGACCTTCACCAACTCGAAGCCGACGGCCGACGCCACTATCGAGGCGACGAAGATCCTCAAGGGCAAGGACCTGACGGCTGGTGCGTTCACTTTCGGCCTATATCAAGGCGACACGACTACGGTTGATCCCATCCAGACTGTCCAGAACGACAAGGACGGCAAGATTAAGCTCATCCTCACCGGTCTGACCATAGGCGAGTACGACTACACGCTCAAGGAGGTCGCTGACAGCGATTCGACCATCACCTACGATTCCACGGCGGTGAAGGTCCACGTCTCGGTGAAGGCGGACGGTGACAAGGCAAAGGCGACTGTCACCTATGACGACAAGAATGATGCCCCGACCTTCACTAACAAGTATCAGCCTGCCGAGACCTTGGCTACACTCACGGCGAAGAAATCGTACGTGAAGTCCGACAACACGCAGGCCACGCTCAAGGGCGGCGAGTTCACCTTCGACCTGTACGAGGGTGATCTGACGGCTGAGCAGCTGAAGGGCAAGCAGCCCATCCAGACCGCTAAGAACGGCGAGGACGGCACCGTTACCTTCCCGGCCATCAACTACACCAAGGCCGGCGAGTACAAATACACTATCGTGGAGCAGAAGGGCGACCTGTCCCACGTGGTCTACGACGATGCGGTTCACCACGCCGTGGTGAAGGTCGTGGACAACGCCGGCCAGTTGGAGGCGAGCGTCACCTACGATGACGGCAAGACGGTCGCCCCCACCTTCACGAACACCTACACCGCAAAGGGATCCGTGGAGCTGACGGCGACCAAGATCGTTGCGGTCGCGCCGGGCTTCACGCACGACACCAAGCTGAAGGGCGGCGAATACACGTTCGAGCTGAAGGACGCCGACGGCAAGGTGCTCGGCACCACGACGAACAAGGCCGATGGCACGGTGAAGTTCACGCGCAAGTTCACGCTCTCCAACCTGGGCGGCGCTGCGAGCAAGGACTTCACCTACACCATCGCGGAGAAGCCGGGCACGGAGCCGGGCATGGTCTACGACACCCATGCGCTCATCTACAAGGTGACGGTCGCGGACGATGGCACCGGCTCGCTGACGGCCACACCGCAGGTAACGAGTGGAGACAAGACCTTCACGAACACGTACCACCCGAAGGAGACCTCGGTAACGCTCAAGGCGACGAAGCGCTTCACGGGTGGCGAGCTCGCAGGGGGCGACTTCACGTTCCAGCTGCTCGACAAGGATGGCAACGTGATCCAGACCGTCCAGAATGACAAGGACGGCAAGGTCGCCTTCCAGGCAATCAGCTACGACACGCCGGGCGATCACGACTACACCATCAAGGAGGTTGCCGGCAACGACCCGACCGTCGTGTACGACACGAAGGACGTGAAGGTCCACATCAAGGTCTCCGATGAGAAGGGCGAGCTAAAGGCGACCGCCACCTACGACGGCGAGGCCGACGTTCCGACCTTCACCAACTCGAAGCCGACGACGGACGTTACCGTCGAGGCGACGAAGATCCTCACGGGCAAGGACCTGACGGCCGACGCGTTCACCTTCGGCCTGTACGACCAGGCCGGCAACGAGGTCGCCAAGGGCACCAACGACCGGGGCGGCAAGGTCGAGCTGGCCGTCAAGAACCTGAACCTGGGCGAGTACGACTACACGCTCAAGGAGGAGAAAGCCGGCCAGACCGTCGACGGCGTGGCCTACGACGCCAAGGAAGTCAAGGTCCACGTCAAGGTAGAGCAGAACCAGGGCGACAACAACAAGACGAAGGTGACCGTCACCTATGACGGTGCCGCTACGGCTCCCACCTTCAACAACACCTACGACGCAAAGGGTTCCGTAACCCTGACGGCGACCAAGACCATCAAGGTTGCGGACGGCTTCGACCACACGACGAAGCCCGCGGACGGCGAGTTCACCTTCGACCTGAAGGACGCTGCCGGCAACGTGCTCGACACCGCGAAGAACGATGCAAACGGCAAGGTCAGCTTCACGCGCGAGTTCCAGCTCTCCGACTTGGACGGCGCCGCGAGCAAGGACTTCACCTACACCATCGTGGAGCAGCCGGGCGCGGAGCCGGGCATGGTCTATGACAGCCATCCCCTCACCTATACGGTGACGGTCACGGACGGCGGGAACGGAGCACTGAATGCGAAGGCGATCGTGACGAGCGCATCCGGCTCGGATACCTTCACTAACACCTACCAGCCGGCCGCGACCGGCCTGGCCCTCGGTGCGCAGAAGAGCTATGTGAAGAAGGACGACAACACGCCGATCGTCCCCAAGTGCGGCGAGTTCACCTTCGATGTGTACGAGGGCAACCTGACGGCTGAGCAGCTTGCCGGGGCCAAGCCCGTCCGGACCGCGACCAACGGCGCGGACGGAAGTGTTAACTTCGACGCCTTCTCCTACGCGAAGCCGGGCACGCACGAGTACACCATCGTGGAGCGGAAGGGTGATCTGGCCTACGTGACCTACGACGCCGCGGTGCACCATGCCGTGGTGACGGTTGCGGACAATGCCGGCACGCTGCAGGCGAGCGTCGCCTACGACGGCACGAATGTCACGAAGCCCAGCTTCACCAACACCTACGAGGCACAGGCGACGGACTCCGGCGCGATCGCCCTCACCAAGAGCGTTGACGTGCACGACGGCAGCTATCAGCTAAAGGCGGGAGACTTCGCCTTCGAGCTGGTGGGGTCTGACGGCTCGGTGATCCAGACCCAGAAGAACGATGCGCACGGCAAGGTTGCCTTCGACAAGCTGACCTTCGACCATGCGGGCACCTTTACCTACACGGTCCGCGAGGTGCAGCCGACGGGGGACGCGCCGGGCGTGCCGGGCGTGACCTACACCGGCAAGACGTACACCCTGACCTACGTGGTGAAGGACAACAACGACGGCAAGCTGGCGGTAGAGAGCTCCACGGCGAAGCCGAGCGAGGGCACCGAGAACGGCGTCACCCCCAACACCATGACGTTTGCGAACAGCTACCAGCCGGGCGCGACCTCCTACCAGATCTCCGGCACCAAGGTGCTTGAGAATACCGATTCGGCCACCATGCGGACGCCCGCCGATGGCGAGTTCACGTTCGCGCTGATTGACGCGGCCACCGGGCAGGAGATTGACCGGACCACGAACGTGGGTAAAGCGTTTACCTTCAAGGCCATCTCGTACACCGCAACTGGTTCGCATGCGTACCAGGTGAAGGAGGTTGCGGGCCAAGATGGCACCATCACTTACAGCGATGCGGTGCTGGACGTAACGGTGAACGTGACCGATGACGGCAGCGGCCAGCTGACCGCGACGGCGAACAAGACGGCTGCGGATCTGACCTTCACCAACACCTACACGCCGACGGCAACGACGGCGACGATTACCGGAACGAAGGCTCTGACCGGCCGCGACCTGGCCGAGGGTGAGTTCTTCTTCGACCTGAAGGACGCCGACGGTAACGTGGTGCAGACGGTGCAGAACGGCGCCGACGGCACGTTCGGCTTCGCGCCGCTGCAGCTGGACAAGGTGGGGACGTACGTCTACACCGTGTCCGAGCGGGCAGGGGCGACGGCGAACGGCGTCACCTACGACACGACGGTCTTTACCGCGACGGTGACGGTGACGGAGAATGCGGAGACGCACGCGCTGGAGGCGCAGGTTGCCTACAGCAAGGGCGGCAAGGCTGCGGATGCGGTGGCGTTCAGCAACAGTTACGCGCCGGCCGCGACTGAGGTGAAGCTGGGGGCCTCCAAGGTGCTGAGCGGCGAGGACCTGAAGGAAGGGCAGTTCTCCTTCCAGCTGAAGGATGCCGACGGCAAGGTGCTGCAGACCGCAAAGAACGCGGCGGACGGCACGGTGGGCTTCGAGGCGATCTCGTACGACAAGCCCGGAACGTACGCCTACAGCATCTCCGAGGTGGACGACGGTCAGAAGAACGTGACGTACGACGCGGCCGAGCACCGGGTAACGGTGACGGTGACGGACGACGGTGCGGGCCATCTGGTGGCGACGGTAACCTATGACGGCGCCGTGGCGCCGGTGTTCAAGAACACGTACACGCCGCCGACCACCCCGCCGACGGAGCCGCCCACCAATCCGCCGAGCAAGTCACCGGTGCCGAAGGAGGAGAAGCCGGGTCTGCCGTATACGGGCGATACCAGCTTGTCGCCGATGGCCCTGGGTGGCATCGCGGGCGGCGCGGTGGTGCTGATCGCCGCAGGCGTTATCCTGCGGCGCCGGAACCGGTAGCTACGGCGGCCGAGAAGGGCTTTGATTGAGGGCGGGTGGTCGCAGGGTGCGGCCGCTCGCCCTTTTTGGTGAAAGGCTATGTTAACCCGCCGTTTGCACGTCCGGCTCCAGATGGAACTCGTACTCCGGCTCCATCATCTTCTTCCGGATCTTTTCGTAGCGCCCGTCGTCGAGCTGCTCGCGCATGAGCGACGTCCTGTCCCCGACGCGTGCGGCCTCGCGCAGCCATCTGAACCACATCAGGCAGCTGTGGAGCCTGCGGGTCGATACGCCCTTGAACCTCTCGAGGAAGTGGCCGAGCGAACCCTGCGCTCCAGCATCCTCTGGACCGTGTCCCGCTCGTGCCTCGTGAGCCTTCCGTAGGCCCTCGGAACCGCCCTCGCGGAGCCACTCTTCTTCTTTCCGGACATGCCGTCCTCCGATCTCCCGGGGCCGGCCGATCCGGCCCTCAGGGTATCGGGTTCCCACATTCATCCGCACATGTGCGGATGAATGTGGGAGGTGTTCGGATAAAGTTGATAATCAAGGAAAGAGACTGACCCTTTGTCGCATTCCGTGCGGGTTATATGCAGGTATGCCTGCGCACGCTATCATGTATGGGTTAGACCGCAACTATGTACCTCATACGCGAAGGGATGCGCATGTATCTGAAGATCGACATGTTCTAGCTGGGCTTACCCCCGCAGTGGCGCCGCGCGCCCCATCAACTCTGCCGATTTTCGCCTTCACGCACATAAAGGAGTCCCGCCATGCGCGACAAGCTCGAAAAGATCATCAAGGCCTACGAGGAGCTCGAGAAGAAGCTCTCCGACCCGGCCGTCGCCTCCGATATTAAGGAGTTCACGCGTCTCAACAAGGAGTACGCACACCAGTCCGACCTCATCGCCGCCTCGCGCGAGTACATCGGCGCGCTCGATGACATCGAGGCGGCCAAGGAAATGCTGCACGATACCACCGATGCCGATGAGAAGGAGATGCTCCAGATGGACATCTCCGAAAACGAGGCCAAGCTCCCCCAGCTCGAGGAAGACATCAAGTACATGCTCATCCCGAGCGACCCCAACGACGACAAGAACACCATCGTCGAGATTCGCTCCGCCGCCGGTGGCGACGAGGCGGCCATCTTTGCCGGCGACCTGTACAAGATGTACCAGCGCTTCTGCGAGTCGCGCGGCTGGAAGACCACCGTGCTCGATTCCAGCCCCAGCGAGGCCGGCGGCTTTAAGTCCATCGAGTTCAAGGTCGAGGGCGACCGCGTCTACTCCGTCATGAAGTTCGAGTCCGGCGTGCACCGCGTCCAGCGCGTCCCCAAGACCGAGTCCCAGGGCCGCATCCAGACCTCCACGGCTACCGTCGCCGTACTTCCCGAGGCCGAGGAAATCGACGTCCAGATCAACCAGTCCGACCTGCGCATCGATACCTACTGCGCCTCCGGCCCTGGCGGTCAGTGCGTTAACACCACCTACTCCGCCGTGCGCATCACCCACCTGCCCACCAACACCGTGGTGCAGTCGCAGGAACAGCGCTCCCAGATCCAGAACCGCGAGGTCTGCATGCAGATGCTGCGCGCCCGCCTGTACGAGATGGAGCTCGAGAAGCAGCAGGCAGAGCTCGGTGCCGAGCGTCAAAGCCAGATCGGCCACGGCAATCGTTCCGAGAAGATTCGTACCTACAATCAGCCCCAGGACCGCGTGACCGATCACCGTATCGGCTTCAACTCCACCTACAACGGCGTCCTCCTGGGCGATCAGCTCGGCACCGTCATCGAGGCACTCGCCGCCGCCGAGCGTGCCGAGAAGCTGGCACAGGCCGTTTAAGTTACGGCGTTTTACCAAACGCCGTAACTGCTCGACGCTGCGCGCCGCCCAGAGCGACAATTTGTCATTCAAAAGGCAAGGCATGA
>CATZKS010000017.1 GCA_958421035.1 uncultured Collinsella sp.
TTCCAGCGTCATGCCTGACAAAATTTGTTCCGCCTCGGAGGGCGCCTCCTCGACCTTGACGGCGGGCTTTGCAGCGGCCTTCGGGGTCGTCTTCGCGGCGGCTTTCGTCGTAGCAGCCTTGGTCGTCGTCGACTTCGCAGCCGTGGCCTTCTTAGCGGTCGTGGTCTTGGTCGCGGTCGTCTTCTTGGCAGCGGTCTTGGCCGGAGCCTTTGCCGCGGGCTCGGCCTTTACCTCGGGAGCGACCTCGGCCTCGGCGGCCTTTTTGGCAGCGGCGGTCGTACGCTTGCGCGTAGTCGATGCCTTGGCAGTAGTTGCCTTAGCGGCGCTAGTCTTGCTAGCAGCGGCCTTCGTGGTCGTGGCCTTCTTAGCCGTCGTCTTGCGGACCGTCGTCTTCTTGGCGGCAGGCTTCGCGTCGGGCTTAACTTCGGCCTTGGCCGCCGGCTTCTCCTCGGCCTTGGGCTCCTCAGCGGCAGCGGGCTCATCGACAGCTGCAACATCAGTCACACCCGCCGGCCTCTCAATCTCCGGGTGCATAAAGAAGTACAGGTCCAGATACTTGTCGGCCGAGCGCGTCCAGCTAAAGTCCTGGCTCATGGCCTGCGTGACCAGCTGGTTCCAAGCGTCGCGGTTATCCCAGAACAGGCGCGCCGCGCGGAAGACCGCGTCGCCCATCTCGTCGCCATTAAAGTTGCTAAACGAGAAGCCCGTACCCTCGCCGGTAAACTCGTTATACGGGATAACGGTGTCCTTCAAGCCACCGGTCTCGCGCACGATTGGCAGGGTGCCGTAGCGCATGGCGATGATCTGCGACAGACCGCAGGGCTCAAACTTCGAAGGCATCAGGAACATGTCGGCGGCGGCGTACATACGCTGCGACAGTGCCGGATCGAATTCGATGCGCGCGGCCATGGTGCCAGGGTACTTGTCCTGGAAGTAGCGCAGGCCGTCCTCGTAGTCGCGGTCGCCTGTGCCCAGCACGGCCACCTGAACGCCGCCGGACAGGATGCGGTCGAGCGCGTACATGACCAGGTCCATGCCCTTCTGGCGCGTCAGGCGAGTAACCATCACCATAAGCGGGCGGTCGTCGCGAACCTCGAGGCCTAGCTCTTCCTGCAGCTTGGCCTTGCACACGGCCTTGCCGGAACGATCGTCAATCGTGTAGTTGGCGGCAATGCGCTTGTCGGTTGCCGGGTCAAAGCCCGCCACGTCAATGCCATTCAAAATGCCCTGCAGCGCGTAGGAACGCTCGCGCAGCACGCCGTCCAGGCCCTCGCCAAACTCGGGTGTCTGGATCTCGCCCGCATAGGTGGGGCTCACCGTTGTGATGGCGTCGGCATAGTGCAGCGCGCCCAGCATGTAGTTGATGCTGCAGGCGTCGCAGCGCAGCTGCGAGGCGGCCGCCGGAATATGCGCCACACCCAGGATGTCCTCCATCACGGTGTCGCTAAACTGGCCCTGGAACGCCACGTTGTGGATCGAGAACACGGTCTTGACGCGGTCGTACAGCGGCAGGCCCTGGTAGAACTCGCGTAAGAACACTGGTGCCAGTGCCGTCTGCCAGTCGTTGCAATGCAGGATGTCGCACTCAAAGCCGGCCGGCAGGTGCTGCAGGCTCTCGGTGATGGCCTTGGAGAAGAACGCAAAACGCTCGCCGTCGTCAAAGAAGCCGTACGGATAGTCGCGCGCAAAGTAGCGCTCGTTGTCGATGAACATATAGGTGACGCCGTCGTGCTCGAGCTTCTCGAGTCCACAGTACTCATTGCGCCAGCCCAGGCTCACGTAAAAGTCGGAGAAGTGCTCCATCTGCGCCTTGTACTCGTCCTTGATGGTGGCGTACTTGGGCACCATCACGATAACCTCGGCGCCGGCGCGCACGAGCGCCGCAGGCAGCGAGCCCGCCACGTCGCCGAGGCCACCGGTCTTAACAAACGGTGCGCACTCGGCCGAGGCAAACACGATCTGCATCTTTTTGCTGGAATCTGCCATATTGTCTCCCATGTTGCAATTCGAGAATAGCCGCCTGGCGCTAACCGGGCGGCTATTCTACATGTTTCGAGCGATGTTGCGGTGCCAACGTTAACGTACGATGGTGGTGTCGGAAGTTAACGGAGCCTTGCCCAGCACCAGGATGTTCTCGGGCGTGCCCCGAAGCTCGGTGTTGGTGGGAACCACGTTGTTCTTGTCCAGAATGGCGTTCTCGACGCGTGCGCCGCTCTTGATGATGCAGCTCTGGTTGATGATCGAGTTGGTCACCGAGGCGCCTTCCTCGACCACAACGCCGCGCGACAGGATCGAGTTGCGCACGGTGCCCTTGATGATGCAGCCGGCCGAGATGATTGAGTTGCACGCGTGGCTGCCGGTCGCATAGCGCGAAGGCGGCACGTCGTGGGCCTTGGTCAGGATCGGGCGCTCGGGATCGAAGAGCTGGTCGGCAACGGTCTGGTCGAGCAGGTCCATGCTGCGGCGATAGAGCGACTTCTCGCTAAATACGCCCACGACCTCGCCCTTGTACTCGTAGCTGCATACATCTATGTTGCCAAAGTCGCCCTGGAGTGCCTCGAGCAGGTCCAGATAGTCGGCGGCCTGGTAGTGGTCGATAATCTCGAGCAGCGTCTCGCGGTTGACGATGCAGCAGTCCATAGAGGCGTTGTCGCCGTACACGACGCCGGCGCTCACGCCCGTCAGGCGGCCGTTCTCGTTAATTTCGAGTTTGGTCTCGTCATCGACGTTGTGCGTGGCCTTGCAGTACACCACGGTCATCTGGGCACCGGAGTTCTCGTGCGCGTCGATGATGGTGTTGAGGTCCATGTTGAAGATGATGTTGGTGCCCATCATCACAACATAGGGCTTGTCCGAGCGCTGGAACAGCGTCTTGTTGGAGATGATGTCGCGTAGCAAGAAGCGCATGCCGCCCTTGGTGGTGCCATACGCGTTGCCGGGCACCATGAACAGGCCGCCCTTCTTGCGGTCCAGGCCCCAGTCCTTGCCCGAGCCCACGTGGTCGATCAGCGAGCGATAGTTGCCCGGCATGACGACGCCGACGGTCTTAATGCCGGCATTCATCATGTTGGACAGCGGGAAGTCGATCAGGCGGTAGCGGCCCAAAAACGGTACGGACGCAATGGGGCGGTCCTTGAGCAGCACGCTGCCGTAGGTCGAAGAGTAGTTAGCGGTGATATAACCGATGGCCTTGCGATTGATCATCGGATCATTCCCCCTTCCCGATAACGACGTCATTTCCAACGACGGCCGTATCCTTGGTGGTATCGACAGAGCCGAGCTTCACGCCCTCTTCGACCGTGGAGTTCTCGCCCAGAATAGCGCGGCATATGTGCGCACCGCTCTTAACGTGCGCACCCGGCAGCAGCACGGAGTCCTCGACCACGGCGCGCTCCTCGATGATGACATCGGTCGAAAGGATTGAGTGGCGAGCGGTGCCGTAAATCTTGCAGCCGTTGGAGACCAGGCAGTCATCCAGGCGGCCGTCCGGGCCAATGTAGTGCGGCGGACGCGTGGTGATGTTGGACATGATGGGGAAGTGCTTGTCGAACAGATCGAACTCAGGGTTGTTGCCCAGCAGGTCCATCGAGGTCTCGTGGAAGCTGGCGATGGTGCCGACGTCCTTCCAAAAGCCGTGGAACTCGTAGCTGTACAGGCGCTTGCCCTCGCCGAGCAGCTTGGGGATGATGTCCTTGCCAAAGTCGTGGCTCGAGCGCTGGTCCAGAGCGTCCTCCTCGAGTGCTTCGATCAGCACGTCGGCCGAGAAGATGTAGATGCCCATGGACGCGAGGTTCGAATCGGGCTTATCGGGCTTCTCGGTGAACTTGGTGATGCGGCCGTCCTCGGGGTCGGTGGTCAGGATGCCAAAGCGGCTGGCCTCCTCCCACGGCACGGGCATAACGCTCACCGTGAGGTCGGCGTTGTTCTCGATGTGCGTCTTGAGCATCTTGCGGTAGTCCATGCGATACAGGTGATCGCCCGAAAGAATCAGGACGTACTTGGGGTCGTTGGCCTTGATGTAGTCGAGGTTCTGCGTAATGGCATCGGCCGTGCCCGCATACCAGGCACCACCGGTCTGCGTCTCGTACGGCGGCAGGATCGACACGCCGCCGTCGCGGCTGTCCAGATCCCACGCCTCGCCGGAGCCCACGTAGGCATGCAGCAGGTAGGGGCGATACTGCGTCAGAACACCCACTGTGTCGATGCCCGAGTTGGAGCAGTTGGAGAGCGAAAAGTCGATAATGCGGAACTTGCCACCAAAGCTAACCGCCGGCTTGGCGATCTTTTGGGTGAGTGCCCCCAATCGGCTGCCCTGTCCTCCTGCGAGGAGCATCGCGATGCATTCTTTCTTACTCATCGATTTCTCCTTCTGTCATCGATGTTCCTAAACCCATTAGCGACGGGCGCGGCGCAACGTCACGCCCGTCGAGTAATGCCGTGCTGGCATAGGGGAGCTCGCGCGCCTTTACGCGTGCCAGATCTCGTCGCGGTACTCGCGAATGGTGCGGTCGCTCGAGAACCAGCCACTCGAGGCGGTGTTGAGCAGGGCCTTGCGGTTCCAGGTCTCCTGGTCGCCGTAGCTGCCGGTGAGCTTCTCCCACGCATCCACGTAGCTGCGGAAGTCTGCCATGACTAGGTCGGGGTCGTTGTTGTTCATGAGCTCGTTGTAGATGCTCTCGAAGTTGCCCGAAAGACCCGCAAAGGTGTTGTCCTTGAGCTCGTCCATCACGCGGCCCAGACGCTCGCGATCGTTGTTGAGCGTATCCCAGGCAAAGTAGCTGTTCGATGCCCAGAGCTGCTCGACCTCGGGAGCGGTCAGGCCAAAGATGGCCTCGTTCTCGCGGCCGGCCAGGTCGGCGATCTCGATGTTGGCGCCGTCGAGGGTGCCCAGCGTAATGGCGCCGTTCATCATGAGCTTCATGTTGGACGTGCCCGAGGCCTCCTTGCCGGCCGTGGAGATCTGCTCCGAAATCTCGGCGGCGGGGTAGATGAGCTGGGCGTTGCTCACGCGGAAGTTGGGGATAAAGCAGACCTTCATGACCTCGTTGACGCGCGGGTCGTTGTTGATGACGTCGGCCACGGAGTTAATGAGGCGGATGGTCTCTTTGGCGAAGGTGTAGCTCGAGGCAGCCTTGCCGCTAAAGATGAAGGTCGTCGGCGTCACGTGGAAGTTGGGATCCGCGATGCGACGGTTGTAGATGTCCATCACCTTCATGATGTTCATGAGCTGGCGCTTGTAGGCGTGGAAGCGCTTCACCTGAACATCGAAGACGGTGTTGGGGTCGATGACCAGACCGGTCTCGGCCTTAACGTAGGCGGCCAGGCGCTCCTTGTTGGCACGCTTGGAGGCACCAACGGCCTTCAGGAACTCGGTGTCGTCCTTAAACTCCTTGAGTTTCTCCAGCTCAAAGGCGTCCTTCAGCCAGCCATCGCCAATGGCCTCGGTCACGAGCTTGGCGTAGGTGGGGTTGGCCTCGGCAAAGAAGCGACGGTGCGAGATGCCGTTGGTCTTGTTGTTGAACTTTTCGGGCGTCAGGGCATAGAAGTCCTTGAGCACGATGTTCTTGATGATGTCGGAGTGAATCTTGGCCACGCCGTTGACGCTGTGGCTGCAGATCACGGACAGGTTGGCCATGCGAATCTCGCCGTCCCATAGAATGGCGGTCTGGCGCAAACGCTCCTGCCAGCCCTCCTGGGTGGTGTCGAACGACTCGTGCCAACGACGGCTGATCTCATCGATGATCTGATACACGCGGGGGAGGAGCTTGGAGAACGTGCCGATGGGCCACTTCTCCAAGGCCTCGGGCAGGATGGTGTGGTTGGTGTAGCTCACGACCTGCGTCACGATGTTCCAGGCGTCGTCCCACTCGAGCTTCTTCTCGTCGATGAGGATGCGCATGAGCTCGGGGCCGCACATGGCGGGGTGCGTGTCGTTGGTGTGGATGGCCACAAACTGCGGCAGCAGGTCCCAGTTCTCGCCGTGCTCCTTCTCAAAGGTGTCGAGCAGGCTGTAGATGCCGGCCGAGACAAACAGGTACTCCTGCTTCAGGCGCAGCAGACGGCCGTGCTCGCCGGCGTCGTTGGGGTAGAGGATGGCGCTGATGGCCTCGGCCTCGGCGCGCTCGGCGTCGGCCAGGGCATAGTCGCCGCGGTTGAAGGCCTCAAGGTCAAAGTGCTCCTCAACCGGCTCGGCGGCCCAGACGCGCAGCTTGTTGACGGTCTCGCCGGCATAGCCCACAACGGGGATGTCATAGGGAACGGCCAGGATATCCTGCGTGTCCACCGTGCGGTAGAACGTGCGGCCGTTCTCCTCAAAGCCCTCAACATGGCCACCAAACTTGATGGTCACGGCCTTGTCCTGACGGCGGACCTCCCAGGGATAGCCGTGGGTGAGCCATTCGTCGGTGGCCTCGACCTGGCTGCCGTTGACGATTTCCTGCTTAAACAGGCCGTAGCGGTAGCGCATGCCGTTGCCGTAGCCGGCAATGCCCTCGGCTGCCATGGAATCCAGGAAGCATGCGGCCAGACGGCCCAGGCCACCGTTGCCCAGAGCCGGATCGGGCTCCTGGTTCTCGATGACGGACAGGTCGAAGCCCATGTCGTCGAGCGCCTCGGCGACCATGTCGCGCACGCCAAAGTTGAGCAGGTAGTTGTCAAGCAGGCGGCCGATCAAAAACTCGATCGAGAAGTAGTACACGCGCTTCTTGCCCTCGGCGGTGACGCGGGCGTCGCTCTTGGTGGCAACGGTGCGTGCCTTCTCGGCCACGAGCTTGGCCAGGGCGTTAAAGCGGTCCAGATCGCTGGCAGCCTCGACGCTCTTGCCGCTGATGCTCATGACGGCATCGCGATAGAGCTCGGTAAACTCCTGCTTGTTGTCGAAGATCTTATTCATACGTTCCTTTCCCCCGGGGATGTTTCTCCCGGAACGGTTATGACTTGTATCCTACGCCCCCGCGGGGCGGGTAATTACAGCTGTAACGCTTTTGTTACGCATCCTTGGCAGATGGCTTAACAGCAGCTGCCTTGGCCTTGGGAGCAGCCTTTTTAGTGGATGCCTTTTTGGCCGTGCTGGACTTGGCCGAAGCCTTGGCAGCAGACTTGGCAGCCTTCGTCTTAGCCGGAGCCTTCTTAGCAGCCGCGGTCTTGGGCTTTACCGAGGACGTCCGCTTGCGCGTCGCCTTCTTGGGCTCTTTAACCACGGGCGGCTTATAGCTGCTGGGACCGCGGCGCTTAAGCACCACGCCTGCCAGGCCGGGCACCTTAATTTCGATGGAGTCCATCTGCCCGTTCCAGGGATAGGGCTCGCTCGAGCAGGTGTAGGGCTCCTCGCCGGCGTAGCCGCTGCCGCCAAACTCGGGACGGTCGGAATCGAAGATGACCTCCCAATCGCCCTCGCGCGGCACGCCCACGCGGAAGCTCTCATAGCTCGCCGGGTCAAAGTTGATCAGGATCACCAGGTCGTCATCGACGTCCTCGCCCTGACGGACAAAGCTCACGATGGACTGCTTGGAGTTGTCCGCGTCGATCCAGGTAAAGCCATCGTCGGTGTAGCCGCGCTCGTACAGGGCGGGCTCGGCGGTATACAGGTGGTTAAGCGCCTTGATAAACGCCTGATGATGACGGTGGGTCTCGTACTCCTCGGTCAAGAACCACTGAATGGACTCGTAGTAGCGCCATTCAATAAACTGGCCGATCTCGTTGCCCATAAAGTTGAGCTTGGCACCGGGGTGCGTCATCTGGTAGAAGGCCAGCGTGCGCAGGCCGGCAAACTGGCGCCACCAGTCGCCCGGCATGCGGCCGATGAGCGAGCACTTGCCATGCACGACTTCGTCGTGGCTCAGCGGGCAGATGAAGTTCTCGGTAAAGGCGTACATGATGGAGAACGTGAGCAGGCCGTGGTTGCCGGGGCGCCACGGAAAATCGGTCTGCATGTAGTGCAGGGTGTCGTTCATCCAGCCCATGTCCCACTTGTAGTGGAAGCCCAGGCCGCCGTCCTGCGGCGGATAGGTCACGAGCGGCCATGCGGTGGATTCCTCGGCCATCATCATCACGTCGGGGTAGTGCGCCTCTACGGCACAGTTGACCTGACGGATAAACGCGCTGGCGTCCAGGTCCTCCTCGGTACCGTACTTGTTGAACTTCTTTTGGCTGGGATCGTCAATGCCAAAGTTGAGGTACAGCATACTGGACACGCCGTCCATGCGAATGCCGTCCACGTGGAAGTTCTCAAGCCAGTACAGCACGTTGGAGACCAGGAAGGAGCGGACCTCGCCGCGGGCGAAGTCAAACTTGTGCGTGCCCCAGTTGGGGTGAATCTCGTGCTCAAACAGCATGTGGCCGTTAAAGGTGGCAAGGCCGTGGGAGTCGGCGCAAAAACCGCCGGGTACCCAGTCCATGATCACGCCGATGCCTGCCTCGTGGCATGCATCGATAAAGTGCATGAGCTGCTGCGGGTTGCCGTAGCGCGACGTTGCGGCGTAATAGCCGGACGTCTGGTAGCCCCAGGAGCCATCGAAGGGATGCTCCATAAGCGGCATGACCTCGATATGCGTATAGCCCATGTCGCGCACGTAGTCCACGAGCTCCACCGACAGGTCGTCGTAGGTATAGAACTCGCCGCGCTGCGCGGGGAAGGGATCCATGGGTCCGGGGTAGTTGCCGTACTCGTCGGGCTCGCCCTGCGGCGCGTCGCCGTGGCGCTTCCACGAGCCAATATGCACCTCGTAGATGTTAAGGGGCTGCGACATGTGGTTATGGCTGGCGCGGCGCTTGAGCCATGCGGCGTCGTTCCAATTGTAGCCATCGAGGGTCCACAGCACGCTGGCGGTACCCGGAGGGCACTCGGCCTTAAAGGCGTACGGATCGGCCTTGTAGAGCTTTTCGCCCTCGTTGGTCTCGATGAGGTATTTATAGAGCTGGCCCTGCTCGGCACCAGGAATAAAGCCTTCCCAAATAGCGCTCGTATGCACGGGCACCAGCGGGTTGGCTTCCTCATCCCAGTCGTTAAATTCACCAATGACATGGACGCTTTTTACATCGGGCGCCCAAACGCAAAAGCGCCAGCCACGCGTACGGTTCTGCGTGTCGGGATGCGCGCCCATCTTTTCCCAGCTGCGCTCCCACGTGCCGATGCCAAACAGATAGACATCGTCCTTAGTGAGTTCCGGCGCGTGCGGGGCGGCTTTACGGGTAGCGGGCTTTTTGGTTGCTGGCTTTAGCTTTGTATCGCTCACGTTTGATCCCATCATGACGCGGCAGCGTGTTGCCTTGGTGACTAGATGCGAAAGGTCCAAGGCTGCACGAATCGAAGGGACGGCGAAGTTTCTGTGATTCGTTCCACCTCGCGTGCTCGGTGGAACTTTCGGCAGAAACTACGATAACACCTGTGCGTTAGTTTTATGGACGAAAGCGGATTTGCGGGGGCGTTTAATCGGTAAGCGACATGTTTATACCACTGGCAGAATTACCGTGGTAAACCTCTTGACAGTTTTATCAATTTGGGTTTCAAAATTGTCTGTCTGACGTTTGGTAAAACGTTTTTAGCAGGATGTTTACCATTTGATATCGAAAGGTTCGTTTATGTCCCATACCGCCACTCCCAAGGTTGCTTTTATTTTCGATTGCGACGGCACGCTGGTTAATAGCACCCCCGTATGGGCCTATGCCCAGCCCGAGTTATTGCACCGCCACGGGATTGACGTGACGGTCGACGATTTTGCCCAGTTTGAGCATTTGTCGCTCGAGGACGAGTGCCAGGCCTACCACGACACCTGGGGCATTGGCGCGAATGGCGAGGAGCTGTATCGCGAGCTTAGCGATATCCTGATCGATGGCTACTCCAAGGTGCCGCCGCGCGAGGGGCTCCTGGCGTTTTTGGAGCAGGCGAAGGCGGCAGGCATTGCCATGTGCGTGGCTACGTCCACGCCGGCCGAGCTGGTGCAGTCTGCGCTCGCTGGCGCCGGGCTCGACGCCTACATGGAGTTTGTGACCACCACGGGCGAGGCGGGTCGTTCCAAGCAGTTCCCCGACGTATACGAGCTGGCGCTGTGCCGTCTGGAGGAGCGTCATGGGCACAAGTTTGAGTGCGCATGGGTGTTTGAGGACGCCGTCTTTGGCCTTAAGAGCTCTGGCACCGCCGGCTTTAAGCGTGTGGGCATCTATGACCCGCATGGCCGCATGAAGCGCGACGACGTACGCGCCAACTGCGATATCTTTATCGACAGCTACGAGGAGCTGGATCTGGCCCGCGTTCTTTCGTTTGAGGGATAGGCGAGGGCTGTGGCTTGCAAAGTACTTGTAGTCTGCGGCTCGCCCGTGGTGGCGAGCGTCGAGCTGCTGCGCCAACTGGCAGGGGAGTGCGACCACATCGTTGCCGTAGATCGCGGCTTAGACGCCCTGCTGGGTGCCGGCTTGAGCTGCGACGTCTACGTGGGCGACGCTGACACGGTTAGCGATGAGGGTCGCGCCCTAGTCGATGCCGCCAATGATTTTGAGGTAGAGCGCCACAACCCCTATAAGGACTACACCGATCTGGCCTTAGCATTGGACGCCATCCGCCGCCGCTGGCCCAACGCGGAGGTGGTCGCAACGTGCGCCACGGGTGGCCGTCCCGACATGGCCCTGTCCGTGCTGGGCCTACTATCCAACTACAAAGACGCCCCCGTCTGGATCTGCGAAGACGAGACCACGGCCCGTATCCTCCACGCGGGTGAGTCCTGGACCATCCGGGGCGCCGAAGGCAAGACCTTCTCCATAATCGCAATCGCCCCCAACACAGAAATAAGCGAACACGGCTTGGAGTGGGAACTAGACCACAGCCCGTTAGGTTTATTAGCCGACACCGGCATCAGTAACATCGTCCGGGGAACGGCAACCATTCAAGTCCATCAAGGCGTGGCAATAGGATTCTTGTTGCATCAGGGTTTTATCGGGACGGCGGGCAAAAAATAATCGATCGTAGAGTGATTATTTTTGCCCCGTCGCAGGAAAACCCGTAAGAAAAAGTTTCAAGAATTATCTCTTGCATCCCCGAAGATCTTCCCCTATAGTAACTCCCTGTCACGGGGGCGTAGCTCAGCTGGGAGAGCGCTTGACTGGCAGTCAAGAGGTCAGGGGTTCGATCCCCCTCGTCTCCACCATCGTGAATGCAAAGGTCTTCGGAATTCCGAAGTCCTTTTTCGTACCAAAACACCTCGCGCCACAAGCCCCTCCCACACCAACAAAAAGTTGCACAATTTATTTCCCATGTCTGTACATAGTTTGTTAGTCAAACGCAATTACCAGTGCAGCTCGCTGCCTCATTTAGACTACAGGAACGTCTCTAATCACTGCTTACACCCCAATAACCTGCACCAACGTGAACAACATTCCAAAACAACCCCCTTGAGAACGCTAAATGAACGAAATGTTGTCCACCACTAACCAAATAGGTTTCGTTACCAGCTTGTGCTAGAATACCTAACATTACATGAGTTCAACTGCGCTCGCGGTTCCAACAAACCTCAATGCGCAGGGTCGATCAGCATCCGGCCGTAACGGCGGTGCCAGATACACCACGAACTCCAATAAAGCGGTCATGCATTTAACCTTTGATGGTTTGCATGACTAGACGTAGCAGTTCTTCAGCTGTTTGCGTGCGGTTCAGTTTTGTATCTGCTTGACTGACTCGCACGCAGCCAGCTGAGGCTGTAGGTATTTTTGCTATACATGCCTACAGCCTCAGCGCTGCTTTTATACATACCGTTCACGGTGGGGCAGAGCCACGTGCTTGTCTGACTGGGCTCAGGGTTTGAATATGGAGCGCCTTCGCGCACAAGCGCCCTGGCGAAGCCATACCCAAACCACGTGAGCCACACGTAAGACAGCAAGGGGGTGGTGCTCGTGTGGTATGTGATCCAGGTCATTAACGGTCGCGAAGATGTAATGCGCGAGCGCATCGAGTGTGTGGTTCCGACTGGCGCCATGCAGGAGCTCTTTTATCCCCAATATCAAACCGAGATCAAGGTACACGGCGAATGGGTCAACACGACCAAGCCACTCTTTCCAGGTTATCTTATCTGCGATACGGCAGATCCCCGCACCGTGCAACAGTATCTGCTGCGTATGGACGACTTTGCCCGGGTGCTTGCCCAGGACGGTCGGTTTGTGCCGCTGGCAAAAGAAGAGACCCAGCTCATTGGCAGTTTTACCCATAGGGGAGACCGCGTGGTGCCCATGAGCGAGGCCTTAAAGGACGGCGACCAGGTCGTAGTAACGGCAGGTCCGCTGCTAGGCCACGAGGGCCTCATCAAAACCATTAATAGACGCAAGAGCACAGCTTATTTGGAGCTCGACCTGTGTGGCCGACGCATAACCACCCGCGTTGGCCTTGCGGTGCTTTCAAACGAGCAACGTGTGATGCGAAACCTAAAAAAGGCGATCGCCTAGCTGCTGGCGACCGCTACACAGAACAGGGAGGATCCCCAACCCGGGGACGAAGTGTTGGAAGAGAACGTGTCGGATAAAACTCAATATGCAACGGATGCGCCTGCGGAGGCGGCGCTGATTGCTCAAGTTATGGATCGGCAAACAGCCTTTCAGGCAGTTATGGCGACGGAATTTCCTCCTCCTGTCGAGAACCCTGCTCCGGCGCAAGGTTTCGTAGCGACAGGAAGCTATAGGGCACCGGCTGCTGATCCCAATGCTGCTGCACCCAAGAAAGGTGGGCCGGGCTACTTTGCCTTCAAGCGAGCCTTCGACATTGTGTTCTCTGCTGGCGTCTGTTTGGTATTGGCCGTCCCCGTCGTCGTCGCATGCGTCGCTATAGAGATCGATTCCCCCGGCAAGCCGTTTTTCCGCCAAAAGCGAGTCGGTAAGAACGGTAAGCCCATCTATATCTTCAAACTCCGAACCATGGTCTCTGACGCTCATGAGCACCCCGAGAAGTACATGACTGCTGAGCAGCTGGTGCAATGGCAGCGAGAGCAAAAGGTTGACGACGACCCACGCATTACTCGCGTTGGTCGTTTTCTGCGTCACACTTCACTCGACGAATTGTCGCAGTTCATCAACGTACTTACAGGGGATTTATCCGTTATTGGACCAAGGCCTGTGACACTCGAAGAAACCTACGAGTACGGTGACGCCCGCGATGAGGTGCTCGCATGTAAGCCGGGCATCACCGGCTGGTGGGCCGCAACAGATCGTAATGACTCGACTTGGGGGAGCGGCCAGCGGCAGGCCCGTGAACTCTTCTACGTCCGCCACCAGTCGTTTGGACTTGACGCCCGCGTGTTCGTCAAAACGTTCAAGGCGATGAGGAGGGGAAAATAACAGTGCGATATCCTGCCTACACCGTCCTTATGAGCCTGTACGCTAAGGAGCGCCCAGAGTATCTTAAAGAGTCACTCGACAGTATGCTTGCCCAGACCGTGCCGCCCGCCGAGATTGTCATGGTTGAGGACGGCCCGTTGACGGATGGTTTGGAGGATGTGCTCCGGGAGTATGACTCTGCCCATCCAGGTCTGTTCAACTTTGTTGCCTATGGCGAAAACCGTGGCCTCGGCTACGCCCTGCGTCAAGGCATGATTGCTTGCTCAAACGACGTCGTCGCTCGTATGGATACCGACGACGTTGCCCGACCCGATCGCATGGAGAAACAGCTCGCAGCTCTTGAGAGTGGGCTTGACATGGTGGGCAGCGACGTCGTGGAGTTCATCGAGTCGCCGGACAAGCCCGTCGCCACCACTGATCTTCCCAAGGGAATGGACGCTATCCGCGCCTACTCCAAGAGGCGCAACCCCTTTCGCCACCCGCCCATGACGTTCAGGAAATCAAAGGTCCTGGAGGCAGGCAACTACAGCTCTGACTTCCTCTATTTCGAGGATTGGGACCTCTTCAACAGAATGCTTGCATGCGGCTGCCGCGCGGACAATTTGGGAGAGTCTTTAGTCGCCATGCGTGTAAGTGAGGACTTCTACGCCCGCAGGGGCGGAGTTCAGTACCTCAAGTACGCCAAGGCCTTCAAGAGAGCACAGGTAGAGCGGGGTTATTTCACTGAACGCGACTATGTCTGCTCATACGTGCCGCACGCGCTGGTCTGCCTTATGCCCAATTCGCTGAGGTCGCTGATCTATCGAATTCTTCTCCGGAGGGCGTAGCAAAATGGCTTCCAAAGTCGATAACCCACTGGTAAGCATTATCGTCCCCATGTACAACGTGGGAACGTTCGCACTTCCTTGTGTGAGGTCGCTGCTCAATCAGACGTATCCGAACATCGAGATCCTTATCGTGGACGATGGTTGCACGGACGATACTATCGATTTGATCGAAAACACCGTCGGAGACGACCCACGCGTCGAGATTCACCATAAGAAAAACGGGGGGCTTTCTTCCGCTCGCAATTACGGCACGCAACGATGCCGCGGCAACTATCTCATGTATGTCGACGGAGACGACCTCATCGACCCGCGAACCGTTGAGCTTATGGTTGAAGCTGCCCTGAAATACCAGGTGACTCTTGTTGCAGGGTCTTTCGCCAAGACGCCCCTTCTCGAGAACTACGAGATGGAGCAAACTGCTGAGTTCAAGGTGGAGTCTGGTGCCGAGCGTTTTAGGAAGCTGCTTTTATTCAACGGGGAGAGTGGTTCTGCGTGCGGCAAGCTCTTCGCCCGGTCCCTGATCCCCTACCTTGCCTTTCCTGAGGGGCAGCTTTTCGAAGACATGGGCGTGATCGCCTCTATCTGTTCGAGTGTCGGGGAGATTACTTTTTCTGACGCTCCTTTCTACGCGTATGTAACGAGACCCGGCTCCATCACCACGTTTAAGAAGCAGGGGCCCAAGCAAGCGCAAGACATGGATGAGACTATTGAGACCGTGCGACAAATTGCCGGGGGCGGTCTTAAGGACGAGTTTGAGTGCTTTCGAGCGTACTGTACGCTGCGCGTCGCTATGCGCGTCGACCTCGATACCTTTGGCGACAAGGCTGAAGGGCGGTCGTATCTGAGGCGTGCTCGCAAGCTTGCGGGGCGAGCCTCGCGGAGCCGTTTGACATCCCGCACCTGGAGGCTGCGGTGCATGCTCTTCGCGATTTCCCCAAAGGCGCACAACGCCTTCTACGCCCTCTACGCCGCAGTTTCGGGCAAAGCAATTGGATAAACCCCAAGAAAAAAGGGTTGATAAGGTGAGATTTTCTGCAATCGTTCCCGTATACAACGTTGAGGACTTCCTTGGCGAGTGCTTGGCTAGCATCGCATGCCAGGACTACTCTGAGTACGAGGTCGTCATTGTCGGTGACGGCTCGACTAACGGTATCTCTGAGGGCTATGTACAACTTGCTGAGCAGGTGTAGTGATGCAGATCTATCTAGTTGCGTTTGCATTCCATATTGCTCTGCTTTATCTCTCAGCACGCATCGGTGATAAGCGTTTTGGTCTTTTCCTCGCGATAATATCAGTTCTACCCCTTTGTGTGGTGGCGGGTGCTAGAGATATAACCGTTGGAACGGATACTTCGGCATATCCTCTAAGCTGTTTTAATGCGTCTCAGGTTTATTCGCCTATAGGAGCCCTCAGTGCTTGCTCGGATCAAGAACCGCTTTTTGTGCTTTTGTTCTGGTTTCTAGGGAGACTGACTGGCGATTTCAACGCAGTGCTTTTCTTCTGTGAGGTTTTAATTTTCCTTCCTTATGTTCTGGTTGCAAAAAAGCAATTTCCTCAAGGGTATCCTGTCATCGGATTCTTTCTTTGTTTCATTGTCTTTGGATACACGCTAAACATACTCAGGCAGTGCCTAGCAACAAGCATGCTCGTCTTGATGGTTTATGAACTGATTCACGGGAAAAATCTACCTGCTTTTGTTTTTTTGGCGGTTGCCGTTGGTTTTCATAAGATGTCAATTGTGGGCATTTTTGTTTGGGTCATTTACATAGCTTGTTGCGAGAGTAGGGGTGTTCGCTCATCCAAAACTCTTGCTATGTTGTTTTGCATCGGTGTTGCCGTCTGTGCCGTCAGTGCGGTTTTAATAGGGCCAGATTTGATGCAGCTAGTCTCATCTTTTACGTCGTCATATTCGTTTCAGGTAAAACATGCTGGAATGGGTTCATTGAACAATACGATGTTAATTTACCTGCCTTTTTGTATGATTATGAGGTTTTTGGGTCATAAAAGTTCAATGGGACCTACTAATCGGGAGATGCTTAATTTTTACGTCTGCTGCGGCGTATCCTCGGCTGTGTTCGCTCAGTTTGCAAGCATAAGTCCCGAGTTGATTAGGCTCAGTTTCCCATTTCTTTTTATCTCGGGATTCCTCTATCCATTTTTATCCGAGAACCTTGGTAACGAGCGTTTGCTATCCGGGGTGCTTGCAATTACTTATTGCGTGCTCTATTTCGCTATCACATTCGTATTTGGCGGTAGCTGCAATCTTTTCCCGTATTCCTCAGCGCTTTTAGGAGTCTTTTATGCTTGATGAGAAGCCCGATATTTCCATTATCGTGCCTGTCTATAACACCGAAAGCTTCCTACCAGCCTGCCTGGAGTCTATTGATGCCCAAGGGCGAGGAGCGTATGAGGTTATCCTTGTTGACGATGGCTCAACTGATGGGTCACCTAAGATTTGTGACGCTTATTGCGAAGGGAACGAGAAGGCCTTTGTAATCCACAAGGAAAACGAAGGCCTATTAGCCGCACGGCGGGACGGTCTTCGTAGGGCGAAGGGGCGTTATGTCCTCGCTCTTGATTCTGACGATTGTCTTCTGGAGGGATGTCTCGAGAAGGTCTGCTCTGCCATCACATCGTCAAATGCGGATATCATTTCCTTCGATTTCACCATGGGACTAGATCCTGTTCGACCATCGCTGAAAGCCTGTATTTCTCCTGGGATGCATATTGGCAGCGATTTTAATGCCATTAGAAGCATGTTATGCGGCTGCGATTTCAACAGCGTTTGGAATAAGGTTATTCGTACCGATTTGTTTCCTGGATACGATTGGTATACAAACCGGATTGGCCTTATGCACGGAGAGGACCTTTGTCAGTTGCTTCCCGTCTTTGATAAGGCGTGTAGCCTCTTTCATATTGATGAGGCCCTCTATTATTACCGACAGCATGACTCTAACAGTACTAAAGTATTCCGGGAAAAGCAGGTGGCCGATTGGGGCCGAGTGTGCGATGAAATGCTTCAGTACGCGGCAAGATGGTCGAAAAGCGCGCATCTAAATGCAAGGCGCGGCATTTGTCAGCATTATTGCGATCTTGATGAGATCCTGTGGCGTTCCGATTTGGATGATGAGGCTAAAAATTCATTCGATAAAATGATCAAACTTGAGTATCGTAAGCGCGTTAGCGGCTTCCCTGATTTAGTTCACAGTATGGTTTTGTCGAATAGCGTCATTGTTTCTTCGACTTCCCGCAAGGCGCTTGGTGTTTTCAAGACTATTCGGCGGAGCCCTGTATAGCGCGTCTTGCGTCATTATCGTTTTGTTTCTGCGGCGTTATTGCATTTAGGTATTTCATTCCCTCCTTCAAGTACATTGGAATTGCGAAATATGCGGTATTCTATCCGTCGATACTTTTTTAATAGACTGGCTTACGCCTCCTTCGTCTTGAATGGAGGATGCTGCCGGTGAAGCACAGTACATTCTACAAGAACACGCTTTGGCAGTATGGCCTTCAGATACTCAAGTATCTCTTTCCGCTGCTACTTATTCCCTATCTTACTCGTATCCTCGGGACTGAGGGCTATGCCGTTTACGCATATGTTCTCTCCTTCATGGGCGTGGTCCAAACCATCGCCGATTTTGGCTTTACACTCTCTGGTACCAAGAAGGTAGTTGATCTCAAGGGGGACACTGCAGCTCTCTCCCGCCTCGTGGGGGCGATTACGGTCGCACGCCTCATGTTGCTCTGCGGCCTTTTCTTCTGTGTCATGGTCATAACACGCTTTATTCCCATTATGGCCGAGAACACGGCCTACGTCATCTGGGCGTTCTTTGCAACGGCAGGTCGCACAGTGCTGCCCGACTTCATCTTTCAGGGAAACGAGCGCATGGGGCCTTTGACGACTCGGTATTTTGCATCCAAGGGGGTGCAGGTCGCGCTTACGATCCTTCTCGTGCGCGGGCCGGGGGATCTTATCCTTGTTGCTGTGGCTGACGTACTGTCGGAGATCGTCGACATCGCATGGAGCTATCGCGCCCAGAAGCGCATGTTTGGCGTCGGCATAGCAAGGCCTACCTTTAAGGAGAGCGTCGAGGAACTACGCGTCTCCGCTATTTATTGCGTTTCGAACGTCAGCTCCTCTCTTTTCTCTGGATTCACAACGGTAATTATCGGGTTGGCGATCACAAGCAAGACGGACATCGCCTTTTGGTCGCTCACGCTCACGACCGTGAACGCCGTGCAGTCGCTCTACACGCCTATTGCCAACAGCCTTTACCCCCATATGATCAAGAACAGAGACTTCGGATTCGCACGAAAGTTGGCGCTTGTTGCGCTGCCTGCCCTCGTCCTGGGAACCGTTGCGTATTGCGCCCTTTCCGAGCCAATCATGCTCGTCCTCGGAGGACCCGAGTACGTTGGCGGTGCCCATGTCATGCGGATGATTTCGCCGATCTTTATCTTCTCGTTTTACGGAATTTTGATTGGCTGGCCGGTTCTGGGCGCCATGGGGCACGTAAAGGAGCTGACCGTCTCTACGTTGTTCACCGGGATCGTTAACGCGGTCTCTCTTCTGGCACTTTACCTTGCCGGGTTGATAACCCTTGATGTTATCTGCGTTGTCCGCTGGGGCTGCGATGCCTTGTTGCTGCTAGCAAGAGTTTTCATACTTTGGCGCGTGCCCCGGTCAGAGACAAGCTTCCATAAGAGTCCTAAGGAGTAATGATGCAGTACCTTCACACTGTGGAAATCCAAAACCTGTTGCTTGCTATGCTCATCGATTTTGACAGAATGACAAACGAGCATGGGCTTCGCTATTCACTTGATGGCGGCACGCTTCTAGGTGCCGTGAGGCACAGGGGATTCATTCCTTGGGATGACGATATCGATGTCATTATGCCCAGGCCAGATTTCGATGAACTTGCATCTCATCCTGAGTGGGTGCCTGCTGGGTTGACGCCCAATATTCCTGGACGCAAGGGGTACATCTATCCCTTCATGAAACTGACCAACCCTTCATGGAGGGCTCAGGAACCGCACTTCGAAGGAGTGATCGAAGAGTTTCTCTGGATTGACATTTTTCCTGCCGATGCCATGCCTGACGAAAATTCTGAGAAAGCGACCCTATTGGCGGCTCAGGAAAAGACATTCTTCAGAGCATCGCGGTCATACGTAAATATCAAAACGTCCACTTCAAATCCGTTGAAAAAGGTCGCGAAGCGTTTCCTTTTTCCGATTCATAAGGCGGTATTTCCTGCGGAAAAGCAGTTTTCCGAGCTAGGGGAGAGGGCCCGTGGCCTGCAGTTCGGCGATACGCATGAAGCAGGGGATGTTGTTTGGGGGCCCTACAAGCCTGATAAGCCCGGTTTTCCCGTCGAGGACTTCGACAACTTGATCGATATGGAGTTCGAGGGTCGCACTTTCAAGGTGTGCCCGCACTGGGACGCGTACCTAAATGGGCTCTATGGCGACTACATGCGGCTTCCGCCCGAAGACCAGCGGGTCACTCATGGGATGAAGGTATGGAAGTCAAATTCCGGGGAAGGAAAGTAATTCATGAACGTGGCAATCATCATAGCAGGCGGCATAGGCTCGCGTATGGGGCAGGAGATTCCCAAACAGTTCATCAATGTAGGCGAGAAGCCTGTCATTGTCTACACGCTCGAGGCTTTCCAGGAGCATCCGCTTGTGGACGCCATCGAGGTCGTGTGCTTGGACGGCTGGGAGCAGGTCTTGCGCGCCTATGCGAGGCAATACAAAATCGACAAGCTAAAGTGGGTCGTCAAAGGCGGCGCCTCTGGTCAGGAGTCTATCCGCAACGGTGTGTATAACTTTGAGGGCGTGCTTGCCGAAGACGACATCTGCATCGTCCACGACGGCGTGCGCCCCATGCTCGACCCCGAGGTCATCACCGACGTCGTTCGCGTTGCCAAGGAGCGTGGCAACGCCGTCACGAGCATGCCTTACAACGAGCAGATCTTCCTTGTGGACGAGAAGGATTCCGCCACCACTACGCAGTACATCCCCCGCGAAACGCTTCGTCGCGTATCCACGCCGCAGGCGTACCGTTTCGGGCTACTCGACTCCAAGTATCACGAGGCTTTTGAAAAGGGTGTCGGAATCGACGGCTCCAACTACACGAACACAATGATGGTCCAGTTGGGCGTGAAGCTAAACTTCGCCGCTGGGTCGGACCGTAACATTAAGCTCACCACGCCGGAAAACCTCGAGTTCTTCCGCGCATGGGCGGCGGAGAGGGATGCTCGCGATGAATAGGCTCAATTGCCCAGAGTATATCGCCGACCTTGACAAAGTTTGTTCGCTTCCCCTGCCATGGGAGAAGCTCGCGAATAAGACGGTCGCTATCTCCGGTGCGACCGGTATGATCGGGACCTTCCTCATCGACGTTCTAATGCATAGGAACGACATTGACGGGTCGCATTGTAGTGTCCTCGCTTTGGGGCGCAGCGCCGAGAAAGCGCGCTCGAGACTGCCGTACTTCGGGCGAGACTATTTCTCGTTTGAGGAGGGCTCCGTCTCTGCGACAGGGTACAGTCCCGGTGCCCCCGCGGACTATGTTCTGCACCTAGCGAGCTCCACTCATCCGCGCCAGTACGCTACCGATCCCATCGGCACCATCCGAGCCAACGTGGACGGCTTACAGAACCTCCTCAGCTACTCCGTCGATTGCGGTGCTAGGCTGCTCTTTGCCTCGTCAGTCGAGATTTATGGCCAGAACCGCGGTGACGTTGAACGTTTTGATGAGAAGTACTGCGGGAATATCGACTGCAACACTCTTCGTGCCTGTTACAACGAATCGAAACGACTGGGCGAGGCTATGTGTCAAGCCTACCGTTCGCAGAAGGGTGTCGAGGCCGTTGTCGCTCGCATTGCGCGCGTCTACGGGCCTACGCTATTGCCCGATGATTCAAAAGCGCTCTCCCAGTTCATACACCGCTCGCTTGTCGGCGAGGACGTTGTCCTCAAGAGCGAGGGGACGCAAAAGTTCTCCTACCTGCACGTCGCGGACGCTGTGTCTGGTCTGCTGCATATATTGCTCCTTGGTAACGACGGGGAAGCCTACAACCTTGCAGATAAAGGATCCGACGTAATGTTGAGGGATCTTGCTGGACTTATAGCCAAAGCCAGCGGTGTTAAAGTTGTATTCGAATTACCTGACGCCCAGGAGGCGGCAGGGTACTCTAAGGCCACGTTTGCGCTGATGGACGGAAACAAGGCACGTGACGAACTTGGTTGGTCTGCGCGCATGAGTATCTCCGAAGGCATATCAAGCACGCTCTACATTCTCCGCTTACTCAATGATCTCGGAGGATGTTGATGGGCACAAAAGCGGTTTGGTATAGCTTCAAAAATACGGTTTTCGGAAGATACGATGACAATAAGTTTTGGAGGAGGCGACATGCCCTACTTACCGGAAGTGCCCGGGGCATCCGCAAAACATATTATTCGTTGTATGTTAATCACGAGATGCGCAGGAGTTGCGCGGATATCATGCCTGGATGGAACGACGAGGCTTCATGCGTGTGTGAAAATTTTTCGGCACCCCCCAATATCACTGCTCACGGCATCAACGGCATAGTCATCGCAGGAGGGGCGACTATAGGGCGAAATGTGACCATCTTTCACCAAGTAACTATAGGACGAAGCAGAGGGAAAGCCCCAGTTATAGGTGACAACGTCTTCATCGGCCCTGGCGCCAAGATTTTCGGAGGAATTCGCGTTGGGAATAACGTCAAGATTGGAGCAAATTGCGTCGTATTCCAAGATGTACCCGATAATTCGACGGTTGTTCTCGGTAAACCGCGAATTATTGAACATGCGCAGCCTTCATCTTATATCATTGCCGAGGAAGGCGAATATAAGCCTCGCGAATGGTAAGCATATTGGAGAGATATATACCAATGTCGACTCGCGTTGATGCGACTGTGGGTAAACACGCCTTCCTTGTTATGGCTCATAAGGACGATGAGGTTCTTCATACCCTAATGAGAATCCTCGATGATGAGCGGAACGACATCTTTATCCATATGGATGCAAAAAAGGGTGGATGGGATGAACATCGCTTGTTGGCTTCTGTCAGTAAGGCGGGGATCTTTTTAGTTCCTCGTATCAGAGTCACTTGGGGCGGGTATTCGCAAATCGCCTGTGAAATCAACCTTCTCAACTCCGCAGTTGCAAAGGGACATTATTCCTATTACCACCTTTTAAGCGGCCAAGATCTTCCTATTAAAAGTCAGGACAAGATTCACTCATTCTTTGACTCTTGTGGAAATAAAGAGTTCATTCGCTTTGAAAACCACGACAGGGACTATCGGAGAAGAATCGGTGGGCATGTTATCTGGAACACTTTCGGGATAAGCAAATCACAGGTTTTCTTACGAAAGATGGATGGCCTTCTATCGAGTCTTTTGCAGTGTTTTAGAAAGCCCTGTTAGCGCCGGGCGATTTTAGCCGCTAATAGTCAAACTATTTTGACCAATCCC
>CATZKS010000018.1 GCA_958421035.1 uncultured Collinsella sp.
CGCTCATCGCCTCGCTGTGCAACGGCATTACGAGCGAGCAAAAGATTGCCGAACGCTTTGGCTGGGAGCATACCGTTCTTGGTATCTGCCAGGGCATGGACGCCGTGTTTCTCAACGGCGCGCTCACCTTTACCAATGCGGGCGAAATCCGCTTTGGCGCGGCGGCCGGCACGAACCCCGCAACCATCACCGCGATCGACGAGCTCTATACGCGCTGCGGCATCGCCCATACCGTCGAGGACGACATCGCCCACCGCATGTGGGCCAAACTCATGCTCAACGACGGCATCAACCAGACCTGCATGGCCTACGGCGGGACCTACGGAAGCGCCACGGAGCCGGGCTCCGAGCAGCGTCGCTGCTTTGTTTCCGCCATGCGCGAAACGCTTGCGGTCGCCAACGCCGAGGGCGTTGAACTGACCGAGGCAGACCTGACGCAAATGGTGCACCTCATCGAGGGAATCGACCCCGCCGGTATGCCCTCGATGGCTCAGGACCGCATCGCGCAGCGCAAAACAGAGGTCGAGGAGTTCGCGGGCACCGTCCGCCGCCTCGCGGCCAAGCACGATATCCAGGTTCCGCAGAACGAATGACTCTATCAGCGCATTCGCGATATCGAGGCAAGCTGGTAGCGCCAACGCGCCGCATTCAACAGCCTTAACAGCAAAACCGCCGCAAGGAGCACTCCCCTTACGGCGGCTTTCATCTTCGTCTATGACCGGCGGTCAATCTCACAACAGCTAGCGTTGCGACTCCGGAACCTCGTCCTCATCGTCGCGACAAAGGACAACACCGGCGCTTCCCAGCAGCGTGGCCGCGATCAGCACGCCGACCACGATAGGAGCAGCCCCGCATGTCCCCTGCATGCCCGCGACGAGCGCGGCCGTGGGACCAAGGCAGCCGAGCATCAACGCGACGGCGGCAACGGTAATATCTCGAGCATTCACAAGACCACTTCCTCCAAGAGAAAGACCTTATTTCTCAAGAACCAGTGTGCTCCGCATCCATTCGCCCAGCGTACTGCCACGGTAAGGGCTCTGTTAACTCAAACGCATACATAGAACGGACGTCCTTACGTTGCCCTAAAGCTCGGTAAAGACGCCCGTCCGCCAAATATCCGTGATGCAGAAAAATTACCAACCGGTGTAGTAGTCGGTGGTTCCGGCAGCGCAGCCGGAGTCATAGACCTTGCAATCACCCTTGGAGCCCGTAAAGGTCGAGCCCTGGGCCATATCGCCCGCGGCAACAACGTAATAGCCGTCGGAATCGCGCCAGAAGCCCTCAGAATCCTGAGTCCATTCGCCCGTGCGATAGTGATAAAGCACATTGCTGCTGTAATAGGTCTCGCGGCGCCCGTTGTAGTTATTGACACCCGCAGAGCGCGTCAGGCCCGATCCGTTCGCGTAGGACGCGGCAGACGCGTAGGACGGAGTGTAACCGGCGTTGTAGTACGAAGCCTGGGCGACCTCGGCAGCCTCCGCCTCGGCGGCAGCCTCGAGCGCTTCGCGCTTGGCATCCTCAAGCGCAGTGCGCAGCTCATCGAGCTCGGTCGACTTGGCGTCGACCTCCCCCATCGTCAACAGGCTACCCGCGCCGTCGATACAACCCTGCAGCACAGCGCGCTCGTCATCCGTGGCATAGTCACCGTACATGTTCATGATAATCTGAGCGCGCATCTCCAGGGAATCGCGCTTGGCCTCCATCGAGGCGTTCCACTCCTGCATGGAACCATAACCATCGCCGCGATAGTCAACGGGCTGTACCAGCGTCGTCTCGGACGGCGTGGATCCAACCGTATCGGACAGTGTTGCGGCGTGGGCATCAGTTGCACCGGCGCCCGCCAAAAGTGCCACGGTCAGAGCGGCGGAAAGGGCGGCGGCTTTCGGTTTTCGTGAATCGATCCTCATGTAGCTGGAAACCTCCGTAGTGCGTTTTTGCTGCGTTTGAGCTGCGTGTGATTCGATCGCGCTGCATAGTACCCCGAGCAAATCGCGACCTGCGGTTTTACTCAAAAGGCGCACGCCAATTGCGTAAAACTCACATCCTCTCAACAGGAGTTTTCCACAACTCGAATGCATAAAGCGTGTCAAAAACCCTGTTTTTGCGCCCTCTCTATGCAAAAAAGACGCCTATGCAACCATTGTTCGCACAGGCGCCTTGAGCAGGCATTTTATGCAGTTATACCTATCGAGTCGCAAGGGGTCCTTGCACAAGTCGCCTTACTCGTCCAGCGCGGCGAAGGCCTGCTTCAGATCCCAAATGATATCCTCGGCGTTCTCGGTACCGATGGAAAGACGGATCGTGGAGGGCGTAATGTTCTGCTCGGCGAGCTCCTCGGCAGAGAGCTGGGAGTGCGTGGTAGTAGCCGGGTGCACGACGAGCGACTTGACGTCGGCCACGTTGGCGAGCAGCGAGAACACCTGCAGATGATCGATGAACTTCCAGGCGGCCTCCTGGCCACCCTTAATCTCAAAGGTAAAGATCGAGGCACCGCCGTTGGGGAAGTACTTCTGATAGAGCTCGTGATCGGGGTGCTCAGGCAGGCTCGGGTGATTCACCTTGGCAACATGGCTGTCACCAGCCAGGAACTCAACGACCTTCTTGGTGTTCTCGACATGACGGTCAACGCGCAGCGACAGAGGCTCGGTGCCCTGGAGCAGGACCCAGGCGTTGAACGGGCTGATGCAGGCGCCCTCGTCACGCAGCAGGATAGCGCGGACATAGGTTGCGAAGGCGGCAGGACCGGCAGCCTCGGCAAACGAAACGCCGTGGTAGGAGGGGTTGGGCTCAGCGATCTGGGCGTACTTTCCGCTCGCCTTCCAATCGAAGTTACCGCCGTCGACGATCACACCGCCCAGCGAGGTGCCGTGGCCGCCGATGAACTTGGTTGCGGAATGGACGACGATGTTGGCACCATGCTCCAGCGGACGGAACAGATACGGGGTGCCGAAGGTGTTGTCGACGACAACCGGCAGACCGTGCTTCTTGGCGATCTCGGAGATGGCGTCGATGTTGGGGATGTCGGAGTTGGGGTTGCCGAGCGTCTCAAGATAGATGACCGTGGTGTTGTCCTTGATGGCTCCCTCGACCTCGTCCAGGTTGTGGGCATCGACGAAGGTGGTCTCGACGCCAAACTGGGAGAGCGTATGCTCCAGCAGGTTGTAGGAGCCGCCGTAGATGGTCTTCTGAGCCACCACGTGGTCACCGGCCTGAGCAAGAGCCTGCAGGGTATAGGTGATGGCAGCAGCACCGGAGGCGACGGCGAGGCCTGCCACGCCACCCTCGAGTGCGGCGATACGGTCCTCGAAGACGCCCTGGGTGGAGTTGGTCAGACGGCCGTAGATGTTACCAGCATCGGCAAGACCAAAGCGGTCGGCGGCGTGCTGGGAGTTGCGGAACACATAGCTCGTGGTCTGGTAGATAGGCACGGCACGGGAGTCGGATGCAGGATCGGCGCTCTCCTGGCCAACGTGCAGCTGCAGGGTATCGAAACCAAAAGTGTGCTCGGGGTTGTTGATGAACTGGCTCATGATGATCTCCTTGATCGAACAAAAGTAATAAGCGTAAGAGAAGTAAGTCGCTGTCTCCTGATCACGCCGACGGGCGCAAGCAGGAGCCCGGCATTCGTCTTGGTAAGCAATTCATATGCGGGCCTCCTTTCGCATCCCGGTTCCGTGGTTGGCTTAATTACCTACCGCCTTTGTGTGTTTTGAATAGTACGAGCATTGTTTCCCTCGGTCAATCACTTAAAAGCGCTAACTTGTTATCGGTTTTATAGATAACACTCGAAAGGATGGCGCCGATGACCCTCCAGCAGCTTCGTTTCCTGATCGCCGTAGCAGAGTCCGGCTCAATCAATGCCGCAGCTCAGCGCCTCTATACCGCTCAGTCCAACATCTCAAACGCCGTCAAAAGCCTGGAACAGGAGCTCCATCTGGAGATCTTTACGCGCTCCAGCCGCGGCGTCACGCTCACCAACGACGGCACCGAGCTTTTGGGTTATGCACGCCAGGTCGTAGAGCAGGCCGACATGCTCGAGGCGCGCTACGAGGACGGCGGCACCCCGCAAGCCCGCCTCGCCATTTCCGCCCAGCACTACGCCTTTTCGGTCGAGGCCTTTGTCAACGTGGTCGAGCGCTGCCGCGACAGCAAGTTCGAGTTCATCATGCGCGAGACCACCACATCGCAGATCATCGATGACGTCCGCGCGTTTCGCAGCGACATCGGCATCCTGTATCTGGACGACTTTAACGCCCGCGTTCTGCAGAAGGCCTTCGCCGATGCCCGCGCAAGCTTCCATCCCCTCTTCGACGCGACGGTCCACGTCTTCGTTAGCGAGCGCCACCCGCTCGCACGCCGCCCCCAGCTGTCCCTTGCCGACCTTACACCCTATACGCGCTACAGCTTTGAGCAAGGCACCTCGAACTCCTTCTATTACGCCGAGGAACCTTTTAGCTATATCCCTTGCGACCGCAACATACGAATCTCGGACCGCGGAACACTTACTAACTTACTTATCACGTCGAACGGTTACACCCTGTCGACCGGTGTCCTCTCCAATGAAATGCAATGGGGTATGGCATCGATCCCGTTAGCAGACGCCCCAACGATGCACGTAGGCTATATCATGCACAACGAGCGCAAGCCCTCTTCCCTCTTGCAGCAATACCTCGACGAGCTCAACCGCATCATCCATGCCAACTAACCGTCGGAAGACGGGGTAGAAATCGTAGATTGCTAGTCCCCGGCGGGCATGGCGCTACAATGGTCACTCACACGAAACGTACCCAACGAAAGGAAGCCCGTGAAGGTCATCATCTATACCGACGGCTCGGCCCGATCAAATCCGGGACGCGGCGGCTACGGCGCCGTGCTCAAATACACCAACCCCGCCGGCAAGACCTTCACCTCCGAGCTTTCGCGCGGCTACGCCAAGACCACCAACAACCGCATGGAGCTCATGGCGGTCATCGTGGCGCTCGAGGCGCTCAACCGCCCCTGCGAGGTCGAGGTCCATTCCGATTCGCAGTACGTCGTCAACGCTTTCAATAAACACTGGATCGACGGCTGGAAAAAGCGCGGGTGGAAAACTGCCAACAAGCAGCCCGTCAAGAACCGCGACCTGTGGGAGCGCCTGCTTGCCGCCAAAAGCAAGCATAAGGTGGAGTTCATCTGGGTTAAGGGGCATGCCGGCCACGAGCTCAACGAGCGCTGCGATGAGCTCGCCACCACGGCGGCCGACGGCAGCAACCTCGATATCGACACCGGCTTTAACGAGAGCGACCTGTAATAGCGTTTTCGCACGCTTTTGTGTCCTCCCGCGCTACACTCGTCCTGTAGGCCAAACAACGCAAGGGGGACACATGCTGCGTATAGCGACCATCGGCACATCCATGATCACCGACGACTTTATCCAAGTCGTCAACGCCAACGACCAAGCCGCGTTTGTGGGCACGCTTTCGCGCGACGCCAATCGCGGTACTGCCTTTACCGCCGAACACGGCGGCGAACGTAACTTCACCGCACTTGACGAGCTTGCGTCCGCCGTCGACGTCGACGCCGTCTATATCGGCAGCCCTAACGCACTTCACTACGAGCAGGCCCTTGCCTGCATCGCCGGTGGCAAGCACGTCATCGTCGAGAAACCCTTCTGCGCCACCGAAGCGCAGGCGCTGGAAGTCTTCCGCGCTGCCGAGGCAGCAGGTGTCGTGGCCCTCGAGGCCATGCGTCCCCTCCACGATCCCGCCTTCCACGCCATCGAGGACGCCCTGGGCGAGATCGCCCCCATCCGCCGCGCCTCATTGCGCTTTGGCAAGTATTCCTCGCGCTACAACGAGATTCTCGCGGGACGCGCCACCAATATCTTCGACTGCAATATGGCATCGGGTTCCCTCATGGACATTGGCGTCTACGCCGTCGAGCCCATGGTCGAGATTTTCGGCATGCCTTCCGGCCTTACGAGCATGACTACTCTGCTCGACCCCACCACGCGACAGCTCACGCACGGCCCCATCGACGGCTGCGGTTCCATCCTCGCCAGCTATGGCGGAGGCCGCATCTCCGTCGAGCTCGCGCACTCCAAAATTACGAATGACCTGCTGCCCTCGCAGATCGAAGGCGAGCGTGGCACTATCCAGATCGACCATCTGTCCACGCCCCGCAACGTCCGCATCGACTATCGCGGCGATGTCGTACGCGGCTCGGCGACCGAGGCACCGCGCGAACAGGGCGACAACGGCCGCGTGCTCGACCTGCCCAAATCGAGCAACACTATGGAATACGAACTCACAGACTTTATCACCGCCATCGACGGCATCGATAACGTTAAGGAAGAGATTTGGGAGACCCCGGCGGGACGCCACGAGCTTGGCCACTACCGCGATGTCACGCTCGTCTCACTGCGCATCATGGATGCCGTGCGCCAGCAGGCCGGCATTACCTTCCCGGCCGACGCAGGCAAGCAGGCATAGCGATGGGCCTCTTCGATACGTTCTTCTCCAGCGTCACCGGCGGCAGTCGAGAGCCTCAAAAACCATCAAACGTCGAGCTCGAGCTGCGCCGCAGGCTTACCGTACTCGCAAGCGACGAGGCCACTCAAGACACTCCCCTGCGCTATTTCCTGCGCTGGGCGGGGCAAGTCCAAGGCGTTGGTTTTCGCTTTACCAACACCAACCTCGCACAGGCACGCGCACTCACCGGCTGGGTGCGTAACATGGAAGACGGCTCAGTCGAGATGGAGATACAGGGAACTCCGGCAAACGTCCTATCTCATCTCGAGGCGCTTCATGCCTCCTACGAGCGCATGGGAACGCGTTTTCGCCTTGTAGACGCCCAGGCCCGAGCCCCACTTGCCAATGAAGACGGTTTCAGTCCTCATTATTAGTATTGTGTGCTAAATACGGTATCATTTACCTACGACCGTTAATAGAAAAGAGGCGAGGCGCATGGCGGTGCAAAGAAGGAATACCAAGCAGCGAAAGCTGGTTCTTGACGCCGTGCGCCAAAGCTATAACCATCCCACCGCCGACGAAATCTACAACGTCGTGCGCGCGCAGGATGACAAAATCAGCCGCGGTACGGTCTACCGCAATCTCAATCTCTTGGCCGACGCCGGCGAAATCCTCTCCATCAAGACGCCGGGCGGCAGCCGCTTCGATCGCACCGTCGAGCCGCATGCGCATATCATCTGCACCTCGTGCAGCCGCGTCATCGACGTACCGCTCCCCTTCGATGCCCAGCTCGACGCCAAGGCGTCCGAGCAAATCGGCTGGCACGTCACGTCGCACTACACCATCTTCGAGGGTCTCTGCCCCAACTGCCGGTAGATGTTCGGGACATGCCTTAAAATCCACCTTTCCGCGCTTTGCAGCAAAAAATAGATTTCTAGGCATGTCCCAAATATCTACTCAGCAAGCAGGCGATGCAATTCCTCTTCGACCGTGCGCACGTAACGGACGCGGTCGTTGATGCCACGCATAGAGGGATTGCAGCTCTCCATCAGATAGGGATGGCCCACGACGTTGAGCATGTCGCGATCGTTCTCATTGTCGCCAAACGCCATCATCTCATCGGGCGAAATACCCAGGGCGCGACCGTAATCGGCAAGCGCGGAACCCTTGCCCGAACCAAAACCGATACACTCCGTCCATTCGGTTCCCGATGTCATCACGTCAACACGGTCGCTAAAGAGGCGCTCGAAATACTCCAGGGCCGCCGGCTGATCCACCTCGGGCGTCTGGAAGGCAATCTTAATGACGTCCTCGTCGATGTCCTCGGGACGGTCGACCACCGCCACATCGCAGTGGACCTCATAGCGCAAATGATCGACGAACGCATCGTTGCCGCTCATGGTGTAGAGGTGTCCCTCACACGAAAGGGTCACGTCGGCATGGGGATATGCAACCACGGCATTCGCGATATCCATAGCAAGGCTACGCTCCATGGAACGTTTGACAACGGCACGTCCCTCGCTCATCACCAGGGCTCCGTTTTCGCATACATAGGCGAGCTCATCGGCCACCGGGGCAAACAGATAGCGCAAGCTCGCATGTTGACGGCCGCTCGCCGGCATAAACACGATACCGCGACGATGCAGCTCATCGATGAGCTCAAAGGCCTCGGAACGCGGCTCGCGCTCCCCCGGATGCAGCAACGTGCCGTCCAAATCGCATGCAATCAGCTTGATTCCTTCAAGACCCATATGCTTTCCCAAAGCCTCCTATCAACAGCAAGACGGACCTTGATTGGTCGCCCCTCAAAGCCCGCCTTGCGTATACACGCGCTTAGCCGCGCGTCTTTTTTACGATGGTAAAGTCGGGAGCCATGCTCACGACGGCCTCCGCCGCACTCGATGCAAAGCGCCGGTCCGCATCGAGTTCACGGGTAACCACCGAGAGCCGAACACCCTCGACGCCCCGGAGCATGCGGCCCAAAACAGGCTGCACCGGCGTATACATGCGCACGGTATGCTCGTCCGAATCGCCTCGGAAAAGCGGCGCGTGCATATTGCCGATCTCCCAGCACGCATGCGCGAGCGCAATCGGGTCCATGCGGTCGACTTCGACCAAATAAACCTCAGCGCTGCGCAGGCGCACGACAACCGCCACGGGCACCATGCCCGAACGGTCGACGGCGAGCACGTCGCCGTCGACAAAACGACCGCCGTCGGCAGTATCCAGCCGAACATCGACCGTGCGCCCCAGCTCCGTCACACCCACAAACGCGCGCGTATCAGCCTGGTCCCAATCGAGCAGCAGCTCGTCAACTTCAAAGACGCCGCCCAGCTTCCGGCGAAGCAGGAGTTCATAGGACGGATCGTTGAGATTTCCCAAGCATGTCGTCGAAACCAAGCGTTCAGGCATACTCTAACCCTCGACCTCGACGAGCTCGATATCAAAGTTGAGGTCCTTGCCGGCCAGCTCGTGGTTGGCGTCGAGCGTCACAGCCTCGGGCGTTACGTCGATGACCACGGCGGGAACGGGCATACCGCTCGGCGTGGACAGGAAAAGCTTCATGCCCTTCTCGATCTGCTCGATGTTGGGAACCTGTTCGGCCGGGAAGGTAATAACCATCTCGGGATTGTGCTCGCCGTAGGCATCGGCAGCAGGAATGTGCACGGTCTTCTTCTCGCCCACCTGCATGTCGACAACAGCGGCGTCGAAGCCCTTGATCATCTGACCGGCGCCGCAGGTGAACTCCAGCGGCTCGCCGCGATCGTAGGAGCTATCGAACTGCGTGCCGTCATCGAGCGTGCCGCGATAATGAGTCTTGACCTTCTTGCCCTGGTTGGACATGGTAACCTCCGTGATAAGGGCGGCGCACAACGCGGGCCGCCGTAAACATATGGCGCTAACTATACCCTAGTCATACAATTCAATGACAGTTTGCAAAGAAACGCTGCAACCGGAGGAACCATGGCATATCCCGTATTTGACCTACACTGCGACACCGCCGACCGAATCGGCTGGGCCACGCTCGATCTCGACCTGCGCTTTACCGCCGGCACCGACGGTTATTTCCCCGGCGACGAAACGCATCCGCAAGATTTCGACCTCATCGAGGGTAACGCCTGTGCCATCTCGCTCGCAAAGATCGGCAACACGCCGTGGGCACAGTGCTTCGCCACGTTTGTCCCCGACGAGATTCCCACCGCCCACGCCGCGCGCTTCCAGGCGCAGATCATGGCGCATATGAGCGGCCAGGCAATGCTCAACCACGACCGTATGGTCAACGTGCGCAGCGCCGCAGACATTCGCCCCGCGCTCAAGGACGGCAAGGTCGCTTGCATCCACACCATCGAAAACGCCACGTTCTTTGCCGAGGACCCCGCGCTGATCGAAGTGCTCAAGAGCTTGGGCGTGCTTATGTCGTCACTCAGCTGGAATGCGCAGGGGCCGCTCGCGAGCGGCCACGACACCCACGCCGGCCTCACCGCCGCCGGCATCGAGGCACTTACGCAGATGGAGCACGCCGGCATGGTACTCGACGTCTCCCACCTCAACGATGAGTGCTTTGACGAGGTTGTCGCCCACGCCACGCGCCCCTTCGTCGCCAGCCACTCCAACTCCCGCACCGTCTGCGGCGTCAAGCGCAACCTCACCGACGACCAGTTCCGCACCATTCGCGACATGGGCGGTATCGTCGGCCTCAACTACTGCAGCGAGTTCCTTTCCAACGACGCAACCGACAAGACCGCCGCAGACGTCACCTTCGACCAGCTAGCGGCACATATCGAGCACTGGCTCGACCTGGGCGGCGAGGACGTCATCGCGCTCGGCGGCGACTGGGACGGTGCCACGGTGCCCGCCTTCCTCTCCGATGCCAGCAAGATGCCCGAGTTCCAGAACATGCTCTCCAAGCACTTTGGCAAGACCGTGATGCAAAAGCTCTGCAGCGACAACGCGCTTGCCTTCTTTGAGCGTTATTAATTTCACATCCCTTGAGCGGGCCGACATGCCGAACGGTCGACATGCCGGCCCGTCCCCAATCTGAAGGACCGCTTTTGACGCAGCAGTTTACGATTTCCGTATCCCGACCGGATGGGACGCCCATCCCCGTCGTCGTTACCAAAAAGCGCGTCAAGAACTTCAACCTACGCGTCACATCGAGCGGCGAGGTCCACGCCAGCGCACCGCTCGGCGCCAGCCGCGAGCGTATCGAAGCGTTTGTGAAGCGCAACAGCGCCTGGATTATCAGCCGACTTGCCCAGCGCGAGCAACGCCAGACGACGGCGCGAGAGCCGCTCAGCCCCTCGTCCATCATTGCGCTTTGGGGCAAACCCATCACCGTTCAGGATGCACTCGACCACAACTTTGAGCCCCCCGCACCGCGGCCCAAACAAGCCACGTTCGCAAGCTTTATGGGTACCGACGAACCAAGTGGGTGCACGCAGGCAAAGCAGCGCACAGCCCTCGACGGCCTAACGCCCAAAGAGCTCCAGACCCACATCGACCAGCTCTATACGTCCGAAGTCACATCGGCGCTGCGTGATATGGTGCACGCATACGAAATCGCAATGGGTGTCGCCGTATCCCGCGTTTCCGTACGCAGCATGAAAACGCGTTGGGGATCATGCACGCCCAAGACCGGAGCCATTCGCATTGCACGCGAACTTGCCGCCTATCCCATCGAATGCCTCGACATGGTTGTCGCCCACGAGCTCGTCCACTTGCTCGAGCCAAGTCACAACCAGCGGTTCCACGTCCTGCTCGACACATACTGCCCCAACAATAGAGCACTGTCTCAGCGACTCAAGCAGCCACCCATAAAGACGTATTAGAACCGGTTAGCGCACGCGCTCGATCTCGACACCGCAGCTTGCCAGGGGAAGACCGACGGGCGCCCAAGGCTTATCGAGCTTAACGTGCACGCCAAGCAGCAGGGGGTAACGACGTAGCAGCATCTGGGCCACACCCTCGGCTGCAGCCTCGATGAGCTTAAACGTATGCTCTCGCAGATAGCCATCGACATCGTGGCACACCGAGCCGTAGTCAATCGAGGCGTCCAGGTTATCGTGCTCCCCCGCTGCACGCAGGTCGGCATAGAGCACCAAGGACACGATGAACTTCTGGCCCAGCGCGTTCTCTTCGGGATACACGCCGTGGTTGGCAAAGACCTCGAGACCGTCGATAGTAATGCGGTCAGCATGGCGCAGATCGTCATAACTCACGTGGGGCACCGCCGTTGCGGTGGATATTTCGCCCCTTCCACGGCGGGCGAGCTCGGCGCCTTCAGTCTTGGTTGCATTCTCGGGCAGTTTCTTGTTGCTCATCGCGATCGTCTCCTTCGTTTAGAACCCCGACCGCGCAAACTAACTACACGCGAATCGACAGGTTCTTTTTATCATCGCTCCAGTTGCAAGCATTGCGCGCGGGGCATGCAAAGCAGGCGCGCGACGCTTTGTCGGCTGCATAGAGCAGACGCTCAAGCGGTTGGCTGTTCACACGCAGCTTTCGATGGCCCAGAATGGCCGTCTTAATGGCTGCGGCATCGGCCGGCTCAAACGCCACATCATCGGGCATGCCGCCGAGAATCGCATCAGCGACGCGTTCGCTTGCAACATCATGGGATATACCCGATTCATACTGTTCATCTTTGCCGATATCGTGAAGAAGTGCCGTGGCGTAGATGACCTCACGGTCAAATTCGAGCTGTTCCTCGAGATTCTTGATCCACATAATGCGAGCGACATCGAGAAGATGGTCAATACCGTGGCGGCAGAAGATGCGCCCCGATTCCAACTGTGCAATGTTACCCAGGTGCCGCCGGAACAGCCCGTTGGCGCAAATGTAATCAATGCGAGGCATGGCACCAAAGGGAGCCAAGCCCGAAGCCATAAAGCCGCGACGCGACGTCCCCTCATCGGTCTTCGATGTAAAGTCGTTGACGACCCTCATGCTAACGGCCCAGCATCCTAAAGAACCGCTCCTCGAGCGCGGGATCAGTCTCAAAGACGCCGCGGCGAGCGAGCGTCACGGTCTTGGTGCCGGGCTTTTGCACGCCGCGCATGGTCATGCACATATGCTCGGCTTCCATGAGCACAATCGCTCCCCGGGGAGCGAGATAATCCATGAGAGCGTCGGCAACCTGCGCACACAGCTGCTCCTGCAGCTGCAGACGGCGGGCATAAACCTCAACCGTGCGGGCGAGTTTGGAAAGCCCAGCCACCCGACCGTTAGGGATATAGCCAATGGCGGCCTTGCCATAAAACGGCAGCAGATGGTGCTCGCACAGCGAGTAGAACGTGATGTCGCGCTCGATAACCAAATCGTTCGAAGCGACGGCAAAGGTTTTGGACAGGTGCTCCTCGGCACTCTGGTCCATACCGCCGGCGATCTCACCATACATACGGGCAACGCGCGCCGGGGTCTCCAGCAGGCCCTCACGAGTTGGGTCCTCGCCTATGCCCTCAAGCAACAGCTTAATGGCGGCCTCGACTTTTTCCTGATCGACCATCTGGGCCTCACTTTTCCGATTTTGCGTTCGCGCTATGGTACCACGCCCTTTGGCATCGGCCACAAGCTACATAGTATGGGTCGAATAGACCGGATCGTCCCGCCAAAGCTCCACAGCGTCGCAAAGCGCAACGCCCTCGCGCACAGCACGGGCGCGCGTGGCGTTCATATCGATCACACGCTGGTTACTCGAGCCCCTAAAGCGCAATGAGATATCGTACAGATCCTGAACGAACGGGCCGTCCACCAACATGTCGAGGCAGGCCAGGATACGGTTCGTCACCTCGGTATGATGACGGCCACCCGGCATAAGCTCCTCGAGCACGTCGCCGGTAAAGCACCAAATGGTCTTGCCCGACCCCGCGGGATAGGTCGCACGCACGCGTTCGATAAAGTCAACAAGCCCCACCTGATTCTCGGGCTCCATAGGCTCGCCGCCCAGAATCGTCAGGCCATCAATAAAGGGATGGTCGAGACTCTCGATAATCTTGTCCTCGACGGCACGGTCGAACGGCTCGCCCGCAGCAAAGTCCCACGCGACAGAGTTAAAGCAATTCTTGCACCCACGACGGCACCCGCTCACAAACAGAGAAGTACGAACGCCTTCCCCATCAGCAATGTCGAAATACTTAATGTTCGCGTAATTCATAGGTAACTCTCCCGGGAGGCCGGGACATATCATCCCGTCCTCAAACATTCTCGGCCTTCGGCCTGCGAAACTGCGGGCGGGACGATATGTCCCGGCCTCATGCAAAGGGTAACTCAATGAACGAAGCGAACATCGAGTATAGGGTTCGAGGTCCAATAAAAACCTTGTTGCAACTCAACCGCCATCGCAAGCAAAGCGTTGTTGCAAGTCAACTCATTTCCGCTTAGAACTTCGAGGAGTGAGCAGACCGCATGCCGTATCTCAGCTACGTCAACTTGGCTGAGCCGAGAGGGCCGCTTGGGCTTTTGCTCGATATGAGTTCCGCACGCAAAGAAGGCCACTTAATGTGGCCTTCGTCTTGCGCAGGACTGTCCGAAATAGCGAGCAAATGCCCAAGCGGCCCTCCCGGCTCAGCCCCGGAGCGGTATTAGAGATGCAGCACGCGGTCGCGGATCTCCTCGGTTCGGCCCTGGTTCCAGAATTGGGTACCGATGTAGCCGCACGTACGACGGGCGACGTTCATCTTCTCCTGATCGCGGTTGCCGCAGTTAGGGCACTCCCACACCAGCTTGCCGTCATCCTCGACAATCTTGATCTCACCGTCGTAGCCGCACACCTGGCAGTAGTCGCTCTTGGTGTTGAGCTCGGCGTACATGATGTTGTCGTAGATGTACTGCATCACGCGAATGACAGCCTTGAGGTTGTCCTGCATGTTGGGAACCTCGACGTAGGAGATGGCACCGCCCGGCGAAAGCTGCTGGAACATACCCTCGAACTTAAGCTTGTCGAATGCGTCGATCTCCTCGGACACGTGGACGTGGTAGCTGTTGGTGATGTAGCCCTTGTCCGTCACGCCCGGAATGATGCCAAAACGACGCTGCAGGCACTTGGCGAACTTGTAGGTCGTCGACTCAAGCGGGGTACCGTACAGCGAGAAGTCAATATCGCTTTCGGCCTTCCACTCGGCGCACTTGTCGTTCATGCGCTGCATGACGGCCATGGCAAAGGGCGTGCCCTCCTTCTCGGTGTGGCTGTGGCCCGTCATGTACTTGACGCACTCATACAGGCCGGCATAACCCAAACTAATGGTGGAGTATCCGCCCACGAGCAGCTTGTCGATCGTCTCGCCCTTCTTCAGACGAGCGAGGGCGCCGTACTGCCACAGAATCGGTGCGGCGTCAGAAAGCGTACCCATCAGGCGCTCATGACGGCACAGCAGGGCACGGTGGCACAGCTCAAGGCGCTCGTCGAAGATCTTCCAGAACTTATCCATATCCTGGTGCGAGCTCAGCGCGACATCGGGCAGGTTGATGGTCACGACGCCCTGGTTAAAGCGACCATAGTACTTGGGCTTGTTCGGGTCGTAGTTCAGCGCGTTGGCAACGTTGTTAAAGCCGTTACCGGAGCGGTCGGGCGTCAAGAAGCTGCGGCAGCCCATGCAGGTATAGCAGTCGCCGTTACCCGTGGTCTCGCCCTTCGACAGCTTGAGCTCGCGCATCTTTTTCTCGGAGATGTAATCGGGCACCATACGCTTGGCAGTGCACTTGGCAGCCAGCTGGGTCAGGTAGAAGTACGGGGAATCCTCGTGAACGTTATCGTCCTCGAGTACATAGATAAGCTTGGGGAATGCCGGGGTAATCCATACGCCGGCCTCGTTCTTAACGCCCTCGTAGCGCTGGCGAAGCGTCTCCTCCACGATCATGGCAAGGTCATGCTTCTCCTGGGGCGTACGGGCCTCATTGAGATACATAAAGACCGTCACGAACGGCGCCTGGCCGTTGGTGGTCATAAGGGTCACGACCTGATACTGAATCGTCTGAACGCCGCGACGGATCTCGTCACGCAGACGGTCCTCAACAACCTCGCGGACCTTTTCGGGAGATGCGGAAACGCCGAGCTCCTCGAGCTCGCGGGCGACCTCGCCGCGAATCTTTTGACGGCTCACCTCGACGAACGGGGCAAGATGGGTCAGCGAAATCGACTGGCCACCATACTGGGAGGAAGCAACCTGGGCGATGATCTGCGTCGCGATGTTGCAGGCGGTCGAGAAGCTGTGCGGCTTCTCAATCAGCGTACCCGAGATAACAGTACCGTTCTGCAGCATGTCCTCCAGGTTCACCAGGTCGCAGTTATGCATGTGCTGGGCAAAGTAGTCCGAATCATGGAAGTGGATCAGACCCTCATTGTGAGCATCCACAATCTCCTGGGGCAGCAGCACACGCTGGGTCAGGTCCTTGGAGATCTCGCCGGCCATGTAGTCACGCTGAACGGAATTGACGGTCGGGTTCTTGTTGGAGTTCTCCTGCTTGACCTCTTCGTTGTTGCACTCAATCAGCGACAGGATCTTGTCGTCGGTCGTGTTCTTCTGGCGCTTCAGGCTCTGAACATAGCGATAGATGATGTAATGGCGAGCGACCTCGTAGCAGTCGAGACGCATGATCTCGTCCTCGACCAGATCCTGGATCTCCTCGACCGACACGGTGTGACCCGCGTTCTCGCATGCCTCGGCGACGTTTTGTGCCGCGTAAACCACCTGGCGGTCGGTAAGACGAGAGCTCTCCTCGACCTCCAAGTTTGCGGCGCGGATGGCATTGACGATCTTATCGATGTCAAAGACAACCTCGGTGCCGCTGCGCTTGATGATCTTCATCCTCTTGCCTCTTTCGCATCGTAGCCTCATCGCGCTTCAGAGCCAAACGATACCCGGCAGGGCTTGCCCCTGTCTTGCGGCGCCGTCGCGCAATCTGTGTTCTCGATAAACCATAAGCCTCCATGCGGACATTCCCTGGAGCCGATCAAGCGGCTCCAGGACACGTTCAAAAGAGGCAGTTAAGGTCTTCGTTCTCTGTCCGCCATCTATCATACGACAAAGAGGCATCTATATCCTGTATTCTTTTTTTAGGTCAAACACAACATATAGTGTTTCAGCAGGTCAAAGCAATTAGTCATTTTGCAGACGCATTAAAAATGAGGGGTTCTTGGCAAGTCGGTAAAACGTTACCAACACGGCTACCTGCATGGCAGTTATAAAACCCCCTTAGTCAAGCCGCTGACAAATCCTACCAAAACCAAGCCGCTCACGCCAAAAGAATCCAAAAGATTGTGCTTGACCAACATGTTGCGGTCACGATCGGCCAGGACGTATGCAATCTGCCGGCACCTCTATGGGATGCGAAGACCATCGCGTACAGACCTTGGATCAATATTTGGTGGCTTATTTGGCGGCGTGCTTGGTGGTAAAACAAAACAGCCCAGAGGACATAGCCTCTGAGCTGCGAACATTTGGTGGGCGTTAGAAGATTTGAACTTCTGACCTCTTCCGTGTCAGGGAAGCGCTCTCCCCCTGAGCTAAACGCCCAAATGGAGCGGACAACGGGGCTCGAACCCGCGACCCCAACCTTGGCAAGGTTGTGCTCTACCAACTGAGCCATGTCCGCTTGCGGGTTATTAATTTACGCGAGTTGTCCAAAAGACGCAAGTACTTTTTTCAAAAAACTTGTCTGCCGTATGTTCTTAATAGCTAAACGCGCTAAAGCGATTGGCTAGGCACACGATTCCAACGCTCCGCTAAACAGCTTCACCATCTGCACGCGCGTGCCGGCGCCGTCCGTACGACGAGCAACCTCCACGTTATCGACAAGCATACGCATAAGCTTGATGCCACGGCCGCGCTCCTCAGATGCGACCGGCTCGCTCGTTTCATCGATAGAATAGCCGGCACCTCGATCAAGCACCTCAACCACAACGCGATCGCCATAGGCCTGAACCGTCAGGACGCACCCGATACCGCCCGCATGGTCATAGGCATTACCCAGCGCCTCCCCCGACGCCAATGCGACATCGTAGCGCTCGTCACGGCGCAACGGAAGCGATTCAAGGAGTTCAGCGATGCGATGTCGGTAGTATGGAAGATTCTCGATACCCTGACGGACCTCGACGCTCTTACTCCAGCGAGGCAGCTCCCCCACCGGAATGGCGGGAATCGACTCCCGCGCCGGGCCCGCGACATGAAGGATGTCGACAAGCCGGGCAATTTCCAAAAAGCGAACGACCTCATCGGAGGCGTTAACGAGCGAAAGCAGCCCCTCATGCCTCATAAGCTCTCTAGCACGTGTAAGCAAAAACGCCAAACCCGTCGAGTCGATAAAGCCCACGGTCTGGCAATTGATGACAACACGACGCACGCCGCGGCCAATCAAAGCATCCAACCGCCGACGCAGCGCAGGCACCGTGGCGATGTCGATATCGCCTGGTGGCGTCAAAACCGCTATGTCATTCCACTCATTCATACGACCATGGTTCCCCAAAAAAGCCCACTCGATGCATTCGTTTCCCCAACCGTGCGGATTCAGCCCGCCCAGCGTCGTCTATGAACGACCCCGTAAAAACTCAAGGGACACCAATGCAATGTCATCGTCCAGCGCCGATTCGGTAAATCGGTCAAGCTCGCCCAAGACCTTGCCGCAGATTCCCGATACGCCCTCACCCGAGACAGAGAGCAGAAGGTCACGAAGGCGCTGCTCGCCAAAGAACGCTCCGGTGCGGTCGCGGGCCTCAATCGTTCCATCCGTATACATGAAGAGCATGTCGCCAGGAGCGAACGTAAACACGCCTGTCTCGTACACCATGCTCTCAAAGGCACCGATTACGCCCGATTGGCATCCAAGCAGCTCGACCTCTCCCCCACGGGCCTCGCCGCCACCCAGCGGCATCGACTCTGGCCTAATGACCATGGTCGGAGGATGGCCCGCCGAACAATACGTTGCGCGTCCGGCTTTAAGGTCAATCTTGGCGATAAAGGCCGTCACGAACGTCTCGACCCTCGAGAAGCCCATGAGCATGCTGTTAAGGGAGCGTGCCATGCGGGCCGGTCCAGCGCCCTCCCAGGCATATGCCGTCAGGGCCGTCTTGACGAGCGCGGACATCGATGCAGCCTCAATGCCTTTGCCAGACACATCGCCCAGAATCATGACGGCGCAGTCGTCGGGAAGACGGATGAGCGTATAGAAATCGCCGCCGACCAACGCCGAGTTCGTGGCCGACAGGTACACCGAATCGGTTGCGATACCCGGAACATCCCCCAGGGAATTTCTCATGCCAATCTGAAGGGTCTGAGCGATATGGCGCTCCTCGCGCTTTTGAGATTCGCCTTCGTAGATCAGTTCAAAGTCATGCGCCAAGTGCACCAAGTAGTCATATTCAAGATCATCAATCGGCTCTTGGCTACCATCACGAAGCAGCAGCGCGCGCGTCGTCGGGCTCTTCGCAACAGAAGCAGGAACAATCGCGTCGTTACTGTGCTTGCCATCACCCTCAGAGCGCGGGCGCCCCGCCTCGATACCGGAGTCGACGTAGAGACCTTGACAAGGCAGACCATGCGCCCTAAGCCAGCCTCCCATAGGCATCGATTCGTCAACGCGAGTTATACGGACGTGTTTAAGGTCCTCAGCACTCGTACCGCCCAAAACAGATGCCTCAAAGTCATCAGGGCCAGCCCCCAGACGTGCCGCCGGCGCCGTCGTGGAAAAGAAAAGCTTCTCAGGGTCGTCCGGCAAGGCAACGCGACTGCCGCCTTCAAAATCTATGACGTAGGAATCCAGACTGGCGTCATACTCAACAGGGCAAAAATGGCAGTTAAGCATATTGCAGATCTCGGACGATACCGCCTGGGTAGCCGCGGCAGAATCGTCTAGAAAGGTAAACAACTCATCACGCAAGACATTGAGCGAGCGGCCAAGCTCGGCCGTACGACGGGAGCGAAGGCTCGATGCCATGCCGACCAGCTGGATAGATAGATAATCGCAAATGACCTCGAGCACATTAACGTCATAGGCGAGCGGTGCCTGAGGGCGTTTCCAACCAACTTCCAGCACGCCAAGAATCTGCGTACCGTAAAAAACGGGAAGACAGATCTCGCTGCGGTACGGAGGCATATCCTGCATACGCAACAGGTGCTTAGAACGATTGTCCAGGTCCATAAACATACCGGAGGCGGCCTTATCACCCTCAAGGTCCTGTTGAATCGACAAGCGACAGGCACGCGACTCACGAAGAACATACGTCGGAATGCCAGCGCCATACGGCAAAAACTCAGGCAGGTAGCTGTCGTACAGCTCCTTGGAAACACCGCGAAGTTTAAAACCGCCGCTCTCAGAAAAATAGATAGCGGCACCCGAAGCATCGAGCGTTCCTACAAGCTGGTTCAAAACGGTATCAAGTAGGCTGGGCAGCTCATCGGAGCCCACGGTACTCATAATGACCGAGAGCGTGCCAGAGAGGCGCTTGTTCGCCACTCTAAGCTCCGAAAGAGCACGCTTGAGCTGACGGTCGTGCGAATACTGTTCTTCGATGCTATGGAGCGCCACCAGGACACGTGGCGCGCGGCGCCCAAAGATGCGTGGAGGCGTTACGGAGCCCGCACGAACCAAGACGGGGATAAAGGAGCCGTCACTCAGCTTGAGCATCAGTTCGTTCTCGGAGCCATCAGTTTCAAATGGCAGACGATGTTCCGTCGCACGTTCAAAAGCGGACGAGTACAGGACGTCTTTAACATCTCCACCGATGACGTCGGCGCGTTCCTCGCACATCAAACCAAGTAAGCGATTATTCACATGCAGAATGGTTCCGTCGAGCTCGCAGATGATGACAGCATCGCTCGTGATCTCGACTAGTTGGGCAACGTCTGCCCACTCGTTGCGTTCAAGCGTTTCCATCGTGGACCCCACCGTCTATCGGTAACAAAAAAGCCTCCGAAGAGGCTTCTCAAATGCGATGGTGTCGGAGGCGGGACTTGAACCCGCATGACCAAAAAGCGGTCACTAGCACCTCAAGCTAGCGCGTCTGCCAATTCCGCCACTCCGACATGCTATGTTGTTGATTCACGGTTCGTTTTGTTGGACCCGCGCGTTCAACGAGGAAGATAATAACCTATGATTCGAGAACTGTGCAAGCACTTTTTTCAAAAAAGTTTACGAATTTGTAAATGCGCAGGTAAATCCGTGTGTCCGGCCCCGAATCGGTGTTGCCTCCCGGCGCGTCCTCGGGCATGAGCGATATTTTGCTGCGCACTTCGTGCTACAAAATATCGCTCCCCCTGCGGAATGCGCCGGGAGGCAACACCGATTCGGGGCCTGCAAATACGTACTTCAGACACAGTTCTCAAACATGTTCTGGGGGCTGATGCAAATTTGGTGGCTCGGCTTTGCCGAGCCCTTATATAAGGAGGCCGGAGCCAAAGCTCCGGCATCACTCAATTTCTCATCAGATTAAGTAAGCGATCAAGGAATCGCACTCCCCCTGCCGAGTTAACGTAGGGCCCGCCCTGGTGTTACTTTTCAGAACACTCCGCACTGATATTTTCTGTATTGAAGACGTCGATGATGTACCCGTATACCATTGACGTCGACACCATCAGATGCGGACCGCGCGGTGACCCCACATTCCGCTGGCGCCCACAGGGCTGCCCTCGTTTCCTGACATGTCCCGCGCGGGCCGCGGCGAGCCGAGACCGCCGCATGACCTAATAGGAGCATGGAGCGATACCGCGGACCCGAACAACCGCATTCTATCGCGCCCCGTCAGTGTGCCGTCTGCCCGGTCCAGGCGAGCACGGAAAGAACGGAGCGAGACATGAGAGCGGAATCGACACCCGGCGCCCGCGGGCCGGTCTTCTGCGGGGTCGACACCCACGCCGACTCGCACTGGCTGTGCGTCCTAGACTGGAGGGGCCGCAAGGTCCTGTCCCGCCAGTTCCCCGCCGACGCGGCGGGCTACGAGGCGCTCGCCGGGGCGATCGCGGCGGCCGGGGAGCCGGCCTGCGTCGCGATGGAGGGGACGTCGTCCTACGGGGCGGGCCTCACCAGGCACCTCGCGTCGCTGGGGATGCCCGTGCGCGAGGCGCTCTCCCCGGCGAGGATGCAGAGGAGGCGCCCGGGGCAGGGAAAGTGCGACGAGGCGGACGCGGAGAGGGCCGCCCGCGCGGCGATGTCCGGCTCAAAGCTCGGGACCCCCAAGAGCCAGGACGGGTGGGTCGACGGGGTGCGCTGCATGCTCGCGGCGCGCTCCGGGGCGGTGAAGGCGCGGACCTCGGCGATCAACACCGCGAGGTCGCTGCTCACCACCGCGCCGGAGGGGCTCAGGTCGAGGTTCCGCGGCATGGGAGGGCCGAGGCTGATGGAGGAGCTCCCCTCCGTGCGGTCGGAGGGCGCGCTGGGCGCCGCGCTCGGCGCGCTGGCGGACCTGTGGGCGGCGGCGCGCGATGCGGCGCTCGACATGGAGCGCGCGATCGAGGCGTCCCTGGAGGAGAACTGCCCCGCGCTGCTGGCGATGTACGGGTGCGGCCCCGTGAGCGCGGCCAAGCTCGCGGTCGCGGCCGGGGACAACCCGGGCAGGCTGCGCTCCGAGGCGTCGTTCGCGGCGATATGCGGGGCCTGCCCCATCCCCGCCTCGAGCGGCAAGACCGTGAGGCACAGGCTCAACAGGGGCGGCGACCGGCAGGCGAACAGCGCGCTGCACGAGATCGCGAGGCAGAGGGTCATGCGCGACCCCGAGACCGCCGAGTACGCCGAGAGGGCCAGGGCGCGGGGGAAGAGCGACAGGGAGGTCATGAGGTGCCTCAAGCGCTACGTGGCCAGGGAGGCGTACCGGGCGCTGATGCGCCCGCACGAGATCAGGAGGCCCGAGGACGCCTCGGAGCTCGTGGCGGCCAGGCGCGCGGCGAAGGTCAGCCAGGTGAGGGCGGCGTCCATACTGGGCACCAGCGAGAAGTACATCTCGATGCTGGAGAGGGGCCAAAGGGAGCTCAAGCCCATAAGGAGGGCCTACGAGGCGTGGGTCGAAGCGGGGCTCCCGCTCAATTGGGACAGGCAGGCGTTCGAGGCCGAGCGCAAAATGGATTCTAAAAAACACCTTGCCAAATAGGAGCGTCAGGACGCAA
>CATZKS010000019.1 GCA_958421035.1 uncultured Collinsella sp.
AATGTCATGTTTCGTAGAGATTGCTGGCAAAAGGTTGGACCCTTTAATGATTCTTTGTGTTACTCCCCTGATTGGGAGTATTGGATTCGTCTATCACTTAATAGTGATGTCTGCTATCTAGACTCAATTTATTCCTATTTTAGAGTGTGCAACGAATCTACTACGAACTCACTTTTTAAGGATAAAAAAGAGCAATTGAAACGCGATGAGTTTGATTTTGTGCGAGCAATCTGTTCACTCGATGGTATCAATATATCGTCGGTTGATTTAACCGCTCGTAAATTGTCGCTCTCAATCAGGAACATTGCTAAACGGATTTATTTTTCCGTTCACTGACTTTGGAAGTGATTGAATGAAAGGCATCATCCTCGCCGGCGGGTCCGGCACGCGCCTGTACCCGCTCACGCTCGTGACCTCCAAGCAGCTGCTGCCGGTCTACGACAAGCCCATGATCTACTACCCGCTCAGCACACTCATGCTGGCGGGCATCCGCGACATCCTGGTCATCTCCACGCCGACCGACCTCCCCAACTTCGAGCGCCTGCTCGGGGACGGCTCGCGCTACGGCGTGAACCTCTCCTACGCCGAGCAGCCGAGCCCCGACGGCCTGGCGCAGGCCTTCACCATCGGCGAGGAGTTCATCGCCGGCGAGCCGTGCGCGCTGGTGCTCGGCGACAACATCTTCTACGGCAACGGCCTGTCGCGCCACCTGACGCGCGCCGTCCAGAACGCCGAGTCGGGCCGCGCCACGGTCTTCGGCTACCACGTGGACGACCCCGAGCGCTTCGGCGTCGTGGAGTTTGACGGCGAGGGCAGGGCCGTCTCCATCGAGGAGAAGCCCGCCGAGCCCAAGAGCTCCTACGCCGTCACCGGCCTGTACTTCTACCCGGGCGACGTGGCCGCCAAGGCCCATAGGGTCGAGCCCTCGGCCCGCGGCGAGCTGGAGATCACCGACCTCAACCGGATGTACCTGGAGGAGGGGACGCTGTCCGTCGTGACCCTCGGCCGCGGCTACGCCTGGCTGGACACCGGCACCATGGAGAGCCTGCACGAGGCCGCCGAGTTCGTCCGCGCCGTGGAGCACTCCCAGGACCTGCCCGTGTCCGTCCCCGAGGAGATCGCCTGGGAGAACGGCTGGATCACCACCGAGGGGCTCAAGCAGGCCGCCGAGGCCGACGGCAAGTCGGTCTACGGCCAGCACCTGAAGAAGGTCGCCGCCGGCGAGATCGTCAACAGCCCGCGCGAGTACTAGGAACAAGGAGATTCGAACATGGCAGAGGAGACCTTCTCCCCCAAGAACGTCATCGTCACGGGCGGCTGCGGCTTCATCGGCAGCAACTTCGTGCACTACGTGGTCAACAACCACCCGGACGTCCACGTGACCGTCCTGGACAAGCTGACCTACGCCGGCAACCCCGAGAACATCGCCGGCCTGCCCTCCGACCGCGTGGAGCTCGTCGTGGGCGACATCTGCGACGCCGAGCTGCTGGACCGCATCGTCCCGGGCCACGACGCCATCGTGCACTACGCCGCCGAGAGCCACAACGACAACTCCATCGCGGACCCGGAGCCGTTCCTGCGCACCAACGTCGAGGGCACCTTCCGACTTCTGGAGGCCGTGAGGAAATACGGCGTCCGCTACCACCACGTCTCCACCGACGAGGTCTACGGCGACCTGGCGCTCGACGACCCGGCCAAGTTCACTGAGGAGACGCCCTACCACCCGTCCTCGCCGTACAGCTCGACCAAGGCCAGCTCCGACATGCTCGTGCGCGCCTGGACCCGCACCTACGGCCTGCGCGCCACGATCTCCAACTGCTCCAACAACTACGGCCCCTACCAGCACGTGGAGAAGTTCATCCCCAGGCAGATCACGAACATCATCGACGGCGTCCGCCCCAAGCTCTACGGTAAGGGCGAGAACGTCCGCGACTGGATCCACACCGAGGACCACTCCTCGGCCGTCTGGGACATCCTGACCAAGGGCCGCACGGGGGAGACCTACCTCATCGGGGCCGACGGCGAGAGGGACAACATCACGGTCCTGCGCATGATCCTCGAGGCCATGGGCCGCGACCCCGAGGACTTCGACTGGGTCGCCGACCGCCCCGGCCACGACCGCCGCTACGCCATCGACAGCACGAAGCTCCAGCGCGAGCTCGGCTGGAGGCCGGCCCACACCGACTTCGCCGAGGGCCTGAAGCAGACGATCGACTGGTACGTCGAGAACGAGCCCTGGTGGCGCCCGGCCAAGGAGGCCACCGAGGCCCGCTACCGCGCGCAGGGCCAGTAGGAGGGGAGACACATGGCAGACATCGCATTCGAGAAGGACCTCTCCGTCGCCGAGACCGGCATCGGGGGCCTCAAGGTCGTCGACCTGGCCGTCCACGGCGACTCGCGCGGCTGGTTCAAGGAGAACTGGCAGCGCGCCAAGATGTGCGCCCTGGGCATCCCGGACCTCCGCGTCGTCCAGAACAACGTCTCCTACAACGAGAAGAGGGGCGTCACCCGCGGCATCCACGCCGAGCCCTGGGACAAGTTCATCTCCGTGGCCCGCGGCTCGGTCTTCGGCGCATGGGTCGACCTGCGCGAGGGCAGCGCCACCTACGGGAAGGTCTACACGACCGTGCTGGACCCGAGCAAGGCCATCTACGTCCCGCGCGGCGTGGGCAACAGCTTCCAGGCGCTGGAGGACGGCACCGCCTACACCTACCTGGTGGACGCCCACTGGTCCCTCGAGCTCAAGAGGACCTACACCTTCGTTAACCTCGCCGACCCCGAGCTCGCCATCGAGTGGCCGATCCCGCTGGAGGAGGCCACCGTCTCCGAGGCCGACCTCAACCACCCGATGCTCAGGGACGTCGTCCCCATGGCGCCCAAGAGGACGCTCGTCACCGGCTGCAACGGCCAGCTGGGCCGCGCGGTGCGCGCGCTCGCCGGGGAGCGCGGCGTGGCCAAGGACTTCGACTTCTGCGACATCGACACCTTCGACATGTCAGACCCGGACGCCTACTCCCGCTACGACTGGTCGCTCTACGGAACCGTGATCAACTGCGGCGCCTACACCGCCGTGGACAGGGCGGAGACCCCCGAGGGCCGCGTGACCGCCTGGAAGGCCAACGCGACCGGCCCGGCCCTGCTCGCCCGCACATGCTCTGATCACGGGATCACCCTCGTCCACGTGTCCTCCGACTACGTCTTCGACGGCACGGCCGAGGTCCATACCGAGGTCGAGCCCCTCAGCCCGCTTTCCGTCTACGGCCAGACCAAGGCCGCTGGCGACATCGCCGTGGCCGGGTGTCCGCGCCACTACATCATGCGCTCCAGCTGGGTCATCGGCGAGGGCCACAACTTCGTCAGGACCATGAAGGGGCTGTCCGACCGCGTCGCCGACCCCGACGACAAACTCACGCAGGTCACGGTCGTCGACGACCAGCTGGGCCGCCTGACCTTCACGCGCGACATGGCCGCCGCCATCTTCCACGTGCTGGGGACGCACGCCCCCTACGGCACCTATAACTGCACCGGCTCCGGTGCGGTCAAGTCCTGGGCGGACATCGCCCGCGCCGTCTTCGAGGCAGCCAACGGCAACGGGGAGAAGGTCGTGCCGGTCAGCACTGCCGACTACTACGCCGGCGCCGTCGGCCCCATCGCCCCGCGCCCGGTCCACTCCGCGCTCGACCTTTCCAGGCTCGAGTCGGTCGGGTTCCACATGCCCGACTGGGAGGAAGAGCTAAAACTTCATTTTGATTAGATGCCTTTAGTACATTGTTTGCATTCTTAAAATCAGTGAGAATGCAAACAATGCCATGGGCATTTATACCATTTTGCCAAGTTGCACCAGGAATTTTTTGGATGGTTTTCAATGCATTTTAAACTTGCAAATTTGATTTTTAACGGATCTGATGCGATGTTGCAGTATCCATTGCTTTGCTATAGGGCAACGGAGGGTCTTGTTATTCCAACTTCGAATGGCGCTATTGAAATCATGAAATCGACCAATGTTGATTTCACAACATATTTTAATGCGCTATCCATTTATAAGTGGCGAAAATACACTACTGCAAAGGCGTTTTATCTTCATATCGAGTATTGCGGCTCCGCCTTAACGCTTCAGCAGACGTATGCAAATAATTATTCTTGGATTCCTTCTACAATTGATGGCTCTGCGGTTAGTTTGCAACGATCCGATGAATGGAGTACGGCTGAAATCGAACTCTCCCTTTGTGAGGGAGAGATTCTGCACGCTTTTAATATCAGTACTGAAGGCCCTGTTAATATTCGGAATGCGTATTATTATTGCGATTGTGAAGAACTGGATATTCATCCAGTTGAGCTAGCGCTTGCAACTACTACGTTTAAAAAAGAAGACTATATTGTCCGTAACGTATCTCTTTTACAAAAGAACATTATTGATTCTGATGAAGAGATTGCTGATCATTTCCACGTACACATTATTGATAATGGCCGTTCGCTGAATAGTGCAAACCTGGATTCATCGCGTGTTACTGTTCATCCAAATCCTAATGTCGGCGGGTCTGGTGGTTTTGCTCGGGGGATGATTGAGTCACTTGAGCAGAATCCTAAAGCGACTCATGTTCTCCTGATGGACGATGATGTCGAGGTTCTTCCCGAGAGTTTTATCCGCACTTTCAACCTGCTCTCTCTTCTCAAAGAAGAATATGCTGAGGCCTTTTTATCGGGTGCCATGATGAGCTTGGAAGAGCCCAATTTGCGTACCGAGGATTTAGGGTTCTTTACTGCTAAGGGAACTTTTTCTCCCCTTAAGCCTGCAGGCTATATGACCTCACTTCATGATGTCGTTGAGACCGAGATATATAAGGCCCCAACTGGCCTTTATGAGGACACTGCCCAACAGTATGCTGGCTGGTGGTATTGCGTTATACCTACCGCAACGATTGAACGTGAGGGGTTGCCCTTGCCCTTATTTGTTCGTTCTGATGATGCTGAGTATGCGCTTCGTTGCAAACCCAAGTTCATGTCCATGAATGGTATTTGCGTTTGGCATAATTCCTTTAAGTTTAAGTATAGTGCTGCCGTGGAGCGTTATCAGGTAAGCCGAAATACGCTAATCAGTCAGGCGACAACTGGCGCTGCGCCTCTCTCTGATTTTCTTTATGAGATTCGTCGTGAAGTTGAGCTCGACTTGAAGAAATTTAATTACGATGAAGCTGCTCTTGCCGTAAAAGGTCTTGAAGATTTTTTGAGAGGTCCGGAGTGGATTTCTCATCCTGTCGCTGAATCCCGTTTTATGGCGGCAAATCGTGAAAGGGAACAATTGATTCCCATCGAGCAGCTCATCCCTCAGGCACAAGAATTGGGTGTCGACTTGACGCAACTGACTTTTGGCAATTTGAGCCTTGGGGGCGACAGGTCTAGGCTGCAGGCATTTAAGGATTATCTGACCATTAATGGCCACCGTTTTGTTAACGACTCCGCTAAACGTAACGGTAGGGTTGCTGTTATTGATGCTGCGGGATGGGTTTATCCCGCAGGTAAAATCAGGGATGTTGACACGCTTATTGTGGTAGATATGCCTAATAAAAAGGGTGCCATTAGACATATGGATAAGAAGCGATTCAAAGAGGTTTGGAGTCGTTTTCGTAAAGCCGAGAAGGAATTCAAGCGAAACAAAGATAAGATTTATACCGAATACGCTTCGTATAGAGATGTCTTTACTTCGATCGATTTCTGGAAACAGTATTTGAAAGAGGCGTCGGAGTAGTCTTCATGTGAGTGGGTTTCAAGGTGGGACCCACTCATTCTTTTGTATCATATGAGTAATTGTGCTTCGTTCATTGTTTGTTGTTGCGAAGGTTAAGCCATGTCCTTGCTTTCTACTATTAAAAAGATCCTCCCTGGCTCATCCCGATCGTTGCATGCTATGCATGAGGATATGGACCGTCGTTTTGACGAGGTTTTCGCCCGTATTGAGCAGGCCGATAACGGTATCAATATGAATATCAATTACAAATTCGATACTCGGCTATTTCCAGAAATTGAATTGCTCAAGCAACGCCAACAAAGTCTGTCAGAACAAATGAGGCTTCGCTTTGAATTGTTAGCGCGACGTGCGTACCCCGATCTCACCCCTTTTGAGCTCCGTTGCAAAATCTTTGATGCATTGCCCGACGCCGAGGGTGATATTCGATTGATGCAGCAGGCAAACGCGGCGTTGATGAGTAAGCTAGACGCGATTTGTGCTGCCAATAATATTCAATACTGGCTTTCTTATGGTTCTCTTGTTGGCACCTTGTCTCGATCGGGTTTTATTCCTTGGGACGACGATATTGATATCTGCATGCTTAGGTCCGATGTGGATAAGCTCACTGCCGCTTTAAAAGACGACCCTGAATATCAAATCACTCTTGTATATGACTGGTTTGTAAAGTGCCGTCAAGTTCGCTTTTGTTCAACTAATTCGCTTATACCTTGTTTTGTGGACATTTCGATTTACGACCGTGCGGCCGAGAATTCCAAGCGCGCGAACGATCGACTTAGGCAACTCAGAATTGAGCTTATGGATTTCTTTGACAAAAATGAACATGAGTTTAGTTTTTGGAAAGATAATCCTTGGATGTTTCATCCCGACAGTGGTCTTAGCGTGCAGTGCGGGGATGTTGACTTGGAAGCTCAGAGAACAGTTGTTTCTTCTGCGGAGATTGATCTTGTCCAGAGCGTATTCGATTCGTTTAACGAAAAGGCTCATGCACTTGGTTTGTTGACCGATGAGCCTCATGGCGATTTTGCATACGCGATCGATAACGTTTTTGATGCCCCTAAGCGAAAAATAATTTGGGATCGCAACGATATTCTTCCCGTAAGAAAGCATCCGTTTGGCGGTTTCTCTTTTTCGGTTCCTGCGAAAGCGGAAAAGGTCGCTGACGCCTGTTATCCTGGATGGCCTTACATGCCTATGGACATCTGCGGGCATGATCATTTTGCAAAGGATGTTTTGTCTGATCCTGATGTTCGCTCCGCGATGGCAAAGTTTGTCGTCGAATGTAATTAGTAGTTACAACGGCTTTGATTAAGGTATTTGAAATGCAGTTTAAACTTGCGAATGTTGTACTTAAAGTTGAAAAGCATGCAAAGGTTTTTCCCGAACTCTACTATCGCGTGCTCTCTGGTGATGCTTCGTATGATGACGACATTCATTCACTTCATATCAATGGAAACGTTGACTTTTTGACGTATGTGAATGGCTTATCTGCTGGCAAATGGCATCAATATGCGTCTGTTGGCGGCGTCGTCTTGCATATGGCTTTATTTGGCAGGGGCCGGGTTGTCGTTCATGGAGTGAGATCTTGCGAACTGAATCCCGTCGAGCTTAAATCTTATCCTTTTGATGGCGATAAAGTTGATCCTTGCGTTCTCGATATCGATATCGATACAACCGGCTACGACTTGATCGGTTTTAGGATTGAGAGTGATGAGAGCTATTCCGTAGACCTCTTGAACGCCTCTTATCTGACTGATGTTCTTGAGGACTCAATTAACCAGATCAATCTTGCTCTTTCTACTACTACATTTAAGAATGAGCAGTACATTCTTCCGAATATTGAACTCGTTAAAGCAGGCATCTCCAAAGAGGACGGTCCGATTCGCGACCACTTCCACATGTTTGTCGTCGACAATGGGCAGACGCTCGATTCTGCATCACTTTCCGATGGGCTAGTCACCGTGCTCCCGAATCCCAATACGGGCGGTTCGGGGGGATTCGCGCGTGGAATGATGGCGGCTACTGAAACTCCTGATCGGTTCACCCATATCATCTTGATGGATGACGATGTCTCTATCATGCCCGAGTGTTTGATTCGTACGTTCAACCTGCTCTCTCTTGCTAGGGGCAAATATAAGGATGCCTTTATTAACGGCGCCATGCTTTCGATGGAGGATCCCACTCGTCAGTTTGAGGATGTCTCGTATGTGACGACTACTGGTGCCTATCGTCGAGTAAAAGAAGATCTGAATGTTGGCAAGCTGGCTGACATTCTCGAAAACGAGCGTACGAGTGTTGAGGTTGACCAGGCCTATGGAGCTTGGTGGTATAGCTGCATTCCGGTGAAGGCTATCGAAAAGAACGGTCTTCCCATGCCTTTCTTCATCCGCTGTGACGATGTTGAGTTTGGCATGCGCAATAAGCCTGTCTACATGACCATGAATTGCATTTGCGTGTGGCATGCAAGCTTTGAGGGGCGTTTCCGCGCTTCGGTTGACTGCTACCAGTACTTCCGCAACTTCTTTGCCATGATTTCACTCGATGATTGTGCTGATGAGAAAATGTTTGTCCTTCGTATTCAGCGAGGGGTACGTCAGAACTTGCGCGATATGGATTATCAGGCTGCTGAGTTTATCCTTGATGGCTTTGAGGACTATCTGCGCGGCCCTGAGTATCTCCAGAAGCTTGATGGCGCCGCGACGATGATTGGTAAGGGTAAGTTAAACGAAAAGCTGATTCCTGTTTCCGAAATGGATCCAGAGCTTCTTCGCAAGGCTGGGGTTACGGAGCAAGTGCTCGCTAATGTTAATCTGGAATTCCATCCTTCGAAATTTATGAAGTATTGGAGATCTATTCCTTACGACAAACACTATCTTCCCGATGCGCTGTTGCGCGGAAAGCCCGGCTATGTGGTCAAGAACGGCAGCTGTACGCTTGAGGGCAACTCGACACGTTGCAAGACGCTGGTATTTCTTGATCCGACCCGCGAGAAGGGGGCGGTCCGCACGATGGATCGAGCGCGGTTCAAGAGTATTCGCCGCCGAGAGCACGAACTGATGGCGCGATATCGTAAAGAGGGCGAGAGCGTCAGGGGGGCATGGAAAGATGCCATGCCGTACATGACTTCGCGAGAGTTCTGGGAACAGTATTTAGGTCTGAAATAAGAAGAGGTCCGGATTAAGTCCGGACCTCTTCTTATTTTGAATAGGTTTTATAGGCTTGTAGCTCCCATTGTTTTCTTTCGACTTTTGCTACTGAGTCGAGGATTAGTCCCGTTGCTAGGCTCAACCCACACAGGAACATGAATGAGGCCGCAAGTATGGCCGTGGGGAAACGGGGGACTAAGCCGGTTTGGAAGTACTCCCTAACAATTGGAATTCCGAGGGCAAGGCCTATGATGGCGAAGATGAGCGCTATAAGTGTAAAGAACTTGAGCGGACGATAGTCTTTAAAGAGCGTTCCAATCATTGCGATGACCTTGATGCCGTCGCTAACGGTGTTGAGCTTGGACTCGGAGCCTGCGGGCCGATCGCGATACTCCACCGGCACGTCTTTAATTCGCCAGCGGTGATCGACAGCGTGGATGGAGAGCTCGGTTTCGATCTGGAAGCCCTCGCTCAAGACGGGGAAGGTCTTGACGAAAGGCTTGCTCATGGCTCGGTAGCCGGTCATCACGTCGTCAAAGCTGTAGCCGTAAATCCACTTAATCATAGCGCGAACAAGGTTGTTGCCAAACCCGTGAAAGGCTCGTTTATTCTCTTCGGCATAGGTGCCGTTTGACAGGCGATCGCCAACGGTCATATCCGCTTCGCCGTTAAGGATGGGCTCACAGAGTGGCTTGGCGGCCTCAGCAGGGTAGGTATCGTCGCCGTCGACCATCAAGTAGCATTCGGCGTCGATATCGCGGAACATTTGGCGACATACGTTACCTTTGCCCTGCCTGGACTCATGGCGCACCGTAGCCCCGTGCTGTTTGGCGATTTGCGAAGTGTCATCGGACGAGTTGTTGTCGTAAACATAGACAACTGCACCGGGTAGCTCTCGATGAAAATCGTCGACAACTTTGCCAATCGTCAGCGCTTCGTTGTAACAGGGAATTATGACGGCGGTATTCGAATAGTCCATGTAGGACCTCCTTTAATGACTCATCTGGTCGAAAGTATACCTATCGCTTGCCCCTTTGCTTAGATATGGGTTAGTTCTCCAGATTTGTTGCGGTGAGTTATCGTCATCGTGGGAGGGCTATACTTTCTACTGTTATGTTTTACGAGACAAGGAGATGGTCCGTGGCTGACAACGTAGAGAGTCAGAAAGCGGTGGCTAAACCGGCCTCTCACGCTAAAAATGATTTTGAAAAGGACAAGTTCATTCTTAAGCAGCTTGTCACCAAAGATTTTAAAATCAAATATCGTCGCAGTGTTCTGGGTGTGGCATGGTCCGTGCTTAATCCGCTGTTGATGATGGTTGTTATGTCGATCGTGTTCTCGACAATCTTCGCGCAAGGTCGCAATGGTTCTATTACGCCCGAAATGTATCCGCTTTACTTGATCGTCGGTAACGTGACTTTCTCTGTCATGTCCGAGTCGACGAACCAAGCGCTTATGTCCATCATTTGGGCTTCCTCGCTGCTTAAGAAGGTCAAGGTGCACCGTTGGGTCTTTCCGGTGCAGAAGGTGCTGTTCTCGCTCGTTAACTTCGCCTTCTCTTTGGTTGCCGTCGCCTTGGTTATGCTTTGGTTCCACGTGCTTCCCACCTGGCATTTAATTCTTCTGCCGGTTTGCTTGCTCCTGCTTATGTGTTTCTGCATGGGCTTGGGCATGATGCTGTCTGCGCTGGCGGTTTTTTTCCGCGATGTTATGCACCTGTGGACCGTTGTTATCACGGCCTGGATGTATCTGACGCCGATTTTCTGGACGACCGACTTCATTAGCCAGATGGCACATTGGATTCAGGTGCTCGTGGTTGTCAATCCCATGTACAACTACCTTCAGTTTATGCGCGATATTTTCCTGTTTAACACCATGCCCTCTGCGCTTACCTTTGGGCTGTGTGTTGTTTGGGCTGTTATTGCTCTTGCTATTGGCTACACCGTGTTTCATAAGACTGAGCACAAGTTTATTCTCTACATCTAAGGAGCGCTGTTCATGACTGAATCTGCTATTGATTACAGCAAGCAGCCCCTTGCTGTTGAGGTCAAAGACGTCACCATGATCTTTAACATGGCGTCCGAGTCGCTTACGAACCTCAAGGAGTACTTTATTAAGCTCGCCAAGCACGAGCTGTTCTTTGAGGAGTTCCGTGCGCTTAAGCACATTTCGTTTAATGTGCATCGCGGCGAGGTCGTTGGCCTTGTTGGTACTAACGGCTCCGGTAAGTCTACGATGCTCAAGATTATTGCTGGCGTTTTGGAGCCCAGTGAGGGCGAGGTTAAGGTCCATGGCAATATTGCACCTCTGATTGAGCTCGGCGCTGGTTTCGATCCTGAGCTTACCGCGCGTGAGAATATCTATCTGAACGGTGCGCTGCTTGGATACACGAAGGAGTTTATTGACGCTAGCTTTGACGAGATTATTGAGTTCGCCGAGCTTAAAGACTTCGTTGACATGCCACTGAAGAACTTCTCTTCGGGTATGGTTGCACGCATTGCCTTTGCTATCGCTACGATTACCGAGCCCGACATCCTGATCGTCGATGAGACGCTTTCTGTTGGCGATGTCTTTTTCCAGCAGAAGTGCGAGCGCCGCATCCAGCACTTTATCGAGAGTGGCGACGTCACGGTCTTGTTCGTTTCTCACTCCATGGAGCAGGTTGAGCGTATTTGCCAGCGTGCCGTATGGATCGAGAAGGGTGACCTGCGTATGGATGGCCCCGTGGACGAGGTCTGCAAGGCGTACCACGACCAGTTCAAGTAGGTTATAATTTATTAGTCGTGTGAACTTGTACCCGCTTGGACGCGCGGCCTTATGCTCCATTAGCTCAGTTGGATAGAGCAGGGGACTTCTAATCCCAAGGTCGACGGTTCGAATCCGCCATGGAGCACCAGAGAGTTTTTGAAGACCCGGTTATTGTGCCGGGTCTTTGCTTTTTGGGACGAGCGCGCGTGCAGTGCTCCCTCAACAATAAGTCCGATGCAGCGATGCTGCACCGGACTTTCTACATCCCAGAATGGCTATCAGCCTTTGGCTGTTGGGCTCTTACGCCTCCGTGGGCTCCACGCCCAGCTCGTTGCGGACGAGCTCGAAGGCGGCCGCGATGGCCTTGTCCATGTCGTAGTACTTGTAGCCGCCCAGGCGACCGGCGAAGACCACGTCGCCCTCCTGCGCCGCCAACTCCTCGTACTGCCTGTACAGGGCCTCGTTCTTGGCGTCGTTGATGGGGTAGTAGGGCTCGTCGCCGGGCTTCCAATCCGCCGGGTACTCGCGCGTGATGACGGTCTTCTCCTGCGTGCCGAACTCAAAGTGCTTGTGCTCGATGATGCGGGTGTAGGGGACCTCGCGCTCGGTGTAGTTGACCACGGCCACGCCCTGGTGGTCCTGCTCGTCGAGCGTCTCGGTCTCAAAGCGCAGGCTGCGGTACTCGAGCGTGCCCAGCTTAAAGTCGTAGAACGCGTCGATGGGGCCGCAGTAGATCGTCTTGGCGGCGATATTGGGCTCGGCGGCGATCAGCTCCTTGTACTCCACGCCGCAGCGCACCTCGACGCCCTCGAGCATGTTGGCGACCATCTTGGTGTAGCCGCCCATGGGGATGCCCTGGTAGCGGTCGTTGAAGTAGTTGTTGTCGTAGGTAAAACGGCAGGGGAGGCGCTTGATGATGCTGGCGGGCAGGTCCTTGCAGTCGCGGCCCCACTGCTTCTCGGTGTAACCCTTCACGAGCGTCTCGAAGATGTCACGGCCGACGAGCGACAGCGCCTGCTCCTCGAGGTTCTGCGGCTCGCCGATGTTCTCGGCGGCCACCTGCTCGGCGATCTTGGCCTTGGCGTCGGCCGGCGTGACGACGCCCGGCCACATCTTGGCGAAGGTATTCATGTTGAAGGGCATGTTGTACATGTTGCCGTGGAAGTTGGCGACCGGCGAGTTGACGTAGTTGTTGAACTCGGCGAAGCGGTTTACGTAGTCCCAGACGTCCTTCATGGAGGTGTGGAAGATATGCGCACCGTAGCGGTGGACCTGGATGCCCTCGACGTCCTCGGTATAGATGTTGCCGGCGATGTGATCGCGGCGATCGATGACCAGGACCGACTTGCCGGCGCGCTTGGCGGCGTTGGCGAAGACGGCGCCAGAGAGGCCGGCGCCGACGACTAGGTAATCGTACTGGGACATGGATATGCTCCTTTGTATGTCAATTGGACAGCTACTTAAGCTTTGGGACAAACAAACCTGATTATTTAGTCCCAAGGATTAGTGTAGCAGATGCTCCCTCAGCAGCTCCAGCGCGTGGGCGTAACCCTGCAGGCCTTCGCCGGTGATGGTGGCGAAGCAAGCTAGGCGTGCATAGCTCACCTGGCGGAAGTCTTCGCGCGTCTCTACGGCGCTGATGTGCACCTCGACGGCAGGGATGGCAACGGCCTTGAGGGCGTCGAGGATCGCCACGCTCGTATGCGTGTAGGCAGCCGGGTTGATGACGATGCCGTCGACCTTGCCGTAGGCCTCCTGGATCTTGTCGACGATGCTACCCTCGTGGTTAGACTGGAAGACCTCGACCTCGTCGAAGCCCTGTGCGGCGCCCGCTTCCTGGCAGATCTGCACTAAGCGGTCGTAGTTGTCGCTGCCATAGATGCCCGGCTCGCGAATGCCGAGCATGTTGAGGTTGGGGCCGTTGATGACGAGTGCTTTCATGGTTGCTTCCTTTGCGGTTGGAAAACCACCACAAAGGTGTCTGTCCCCTTTGTGGTGGTTTTGGTTAGAGCGCGGGTGGGAGGGTGTCGAGGACGGCGCGGGCGGTGTTGGCGGCGCTGTCGCGTGAGTCGATGATGTGGTCGGCCCAGGCGCGGTAGCGCGGCATGCGCTGCTCGGCGAGCTTGTCGATGCCATCGCGGGCGGTGATGGGGCGGCCCTTGTGGGCGAGTTCGTCGAGCTTGCGGTTGAGCATCACAATCTGGCTGTTCTGGTGCAGCAGCGGGTAGTTCTCGTCACGCGTGACCGCGCCGCCGCCGGTGGAGAGCACCAGGCCGCTGCGCTTGGAGATGTCGGACAGCGCCGCCGTCTCCTGCTTGCGGAAGGCCGCCTCGCCGCGCTCGACGATATAGTCGGCACAGGGCATGCCCAGACGCTCCTCGAGGGCGCGGTCCAGATCGATGTGCTCGCGACCCGTGCGCAGGGCAATCTGCTCACCCACGCGGGTTTTGCCCGAGCCCGGCATGCCAATCAGGGCGATGTTCTGCTCTTGGCGCGACAGGCGCTCCGTTACGTCCAGGATGCGCTCGCGCGGGGTGACCTGGCCGGTATAGCGCTCGACGGCCTGTGCCGCCTGGGCCACGAGCATCAGCAGACCGCCGATGCAGGGGATACCGCGGCGCTCGGCCTCGAGCATGAGTCCCGTGCGGGCGGGGTTGTAGACAATGTCGATAACGCCTTCGAGCGCATCGAGCCCTTCGAGCGTGCAAGGCGCGTCGGGGCAGTGGGGGAACATGCCGGCAGGCGTGCAGTTGACGAGCAGGGCGGCGTCGGACTGCTGCGCGAGATTGCCGTAGTTGACCTCGCTCGTGCGACCCACGGGCACAACGATGGCGCCCAGGTCTTCCAGCACCATACTTGCCGTGGTACCGGCGCCGCCAGTGGCGCCGAGTACGAGGGCCTTCTTGCCGGCAACCTCAACCCCCAGCTCCTCGACCAGGCACTGAAAACCGAAGTAGTCGGTGTTGTCGCCGCGCAGGCGGCCGTCGGGCAGGCGTGTGATGGTGTTGACGTTGCCCATGCGCTCGGCCAGCGGACTCAGCTCGTCCAGATACTCCATGACGGCGCGCTTGTAGGGGATGGTCACGTTGGTGCCCTCCCACTCGTCGCCCGTCATAAAGGCCGCGAGGTCCTCGGGCTCGCGCTCAAAACGCGCGTACTCGAGCCCAGCGAGCTCTTTGTAGATGGTTGGGGTGTAGCTGTGGCCCAGTACGCGGCCCAGTACGCCGTAGGGGCGGGATGCAGCGGTATCGGTCATCTAGAGCACCTCCGTGTAGCTACCAAAGTAGGTGAAGCTCTCGCACACGTCGTCGATAGAATCGAGCAGGTCGTCGAGGGCCTTGCTGCCAAAGGGGCAGTCCAGATCAAAGTAGAACATAAACTCAAAGTCGCGGCCGGGGATGGGGCGGCTCTCGAGCTTGATCAGGTTGATGTTGAGTGCGTAGAAGCGCTCGAGCACGCGATAGAGGGCGCCCGGCTCGTTGGCCGTGGTGATCATGAGCGAGGTGCGATTAGCGCCGGGGTAGACGCGCGGCTCGCGGCTGATGACGACAAAGCGCGTGTAGTTGTTGTCCGAGTCTTGGATATTGGGCTCCAGCACCTCGAGGCCATACAGCGTGGCACAGCTGCGCGAGGCGATGGCGGCGACGTCGGTGCGCTCGGAGTTGGCGACCATCTCGGCCGACATGGCCGTGTTTGGGTACTTGGTGGCGTGCAGGTCGTGGGACTCGATAAAGCCGGCACACTGGGCAATGGCTTGGCCGTGGCTGTAGACCTGGCGCACGTCGGCGAGCTTGGTGCCGGGCTTGACGAGCAGGTTGTGGTCGATCTTGAGTCGCAGCGAACGCACGATGTGGAAATCGAACTGGGCGAGCAGGTCGTAGACGGCGTTGACCGATCCGGCGGTGGAGTTCTCGATGGGCAGCACGCCAAACTCGCAGAAGCCGTCGCGCACAGCGCGCATGACGCCTTCGAAGGTCTCGAAAAACGCGATGTCGGGCACGTCGAAGAGTTTGCACGCGGCGATCTGGCTATAGGCACCTTCCACGCCCTGGCAGGCGACGGTGGCCGTTTGAGGGAAGGGCGTGTCGGAGGCTGCAGCCGTGGCGTGTGCCTTTTGCGAGACGGTGATGCCCTTGAGCTCGTTGATGTAGCGCTGCTGCTCGGCCTTGCTCATGCTCATGAGGAGGCGGAACAGGGCGATGGTCTGTGCCTCGTAGCGCTCGGGCGCGCGGCTGGCGAGGTTGTTGAGCTTGGAGCGCTCGCGGGCGGGGTCGAAGACGGCCTTGCCCATCTCGATTTTTGACTTGGCGACTTCGGTGGCAATGTCCATGCGCTCGACAAAGCTGTTGAGGAGCGTGGTGTCGATGCCATCGATGGCCTGGCGAATATCGGCAAGGTCCATGGAGGCCCCTTTCACGTAACGGCTGAGTTGACAGGCAACCCAGGTGAGTCGGGTTAGAGCTGGGCTGCGTCCTCGAGGAGGGCGTCCCAGATGGCCAGCGCTGCGGCTGCTTCGGCTACGGGGACGGCTCGGGGGACGATGCAGGGATCGTGGCGGCCGTGGACCGAGAGCTCGGCATTTTCCATGGCGTCCATGTCTACGGTCTGCTGCTCGCGGCCAATAGAGGGCGTCGGCTTTACGGCCATGCGCCACATGACGGGCGCGCCGGTCGAAATGCCGCCCAGGATGCCGCCGGCGTTATTGGACTCGACCTTGATCTCGCCGGTCTCGGCATCGATGCGATACGGATCGTTGTTCTCGCTGCCGCGCATGGCGGCTACGGCAAAGCCCATGCCAAACTCCACGCCCTTTACGGCGGGAATCCCGAACGCGATTTGCGCGATGCGGTTCTCGATGCCGTCGAACATGGGGTCGCCGATGCCCGCGGGAAGCCCGTAAATGCCGCACTCCACGATGCCGCCGATGCTGTCGAGTTCGTCGCGCGCGGCTAGGATCTCCTCGCGCATGCGGCCGGCTGCGGCGGCGTCAATGCACGGCAGATCGTTCGAAAGGATCGCCTTGCGGTCGGCCTCGCGATAGACCATATCGTCCATGGGCAGGTCGGAGATACCGCCGATCTGCGCCGCATGCGCCATGACCTGAATGCCGCGGGCCTCGAGTGCCTGCAGCGCGATGCCGCCGGCGATGCACAAGGGGGCCGTCAGACGGCCGGAGAAGTGTCCGCCGCCGGCGACGTCATGCATGTTGTGGTACTTCACGCGCGCGGGAAAGTCTGCGTGCCCGGGGCGGGGTTTGCGGCGCAGCTCGGAATAGTCCTTGGAGCGCGTGTTGGTGTTCTCGATAATTGCGGCTATGGGTGCGCCGGTGGTGTGCCCATCGACCACGCCGGCGATAATGTGCGCCGCGTCGGCCTCGCGGCGTTTGGTTGCGGTCTCGTCGCGACCGGGGGCGCGACGGTCGAGGAAAGCCTGCAGCTTCTCCTGGTCCACGGCGATGCCCGCCGGGATGCCATCGAGCGAGCAGCCGATAGCGGGGGAGTGCGACTGGCCGAAGATGCTCAGATGCAATACGTTGCCAAAGGTCGAGGACATGCTATTCCTCCTCGAGCGTGACCTTGCCGCCCAACAGGCGGTAGTGGTCGAAGAAATCGGGATAGGACTTGTTGACGGCCTCGGCGCCGTGGATCACGACCTCGCCGGTGGCGCGACTTGCGGCGATGGCTGCCATCATGGCGATGCGATGGTCGTTGTGCGAATCGACCTCGCCGCCGGTAAAGGCATCGACACCCTTGATGATGAGGTCGTCGCCGGCAATGCGCACTTGTGCGCCCAGCGCGGTGAGCTCACGGGTGGTGGTGGCCAGGCGGTCGGATTCCTTGATGCGCAGGCGGGCACAATCGCGGATGAACGTGCGGCCTTGCGCCAGCGATGCCACGGCCGAGATGACGGGCACCAGGTCTGGAATGTCGTGGGCACTCATCTCAAAGCCAGCGAGCTTGTCGGACTGCACGGTTGCGGCGTTGGTGGAGCGCACGATGCGGGCGCCAAAGCGCGAAAGCGCGGCAAGCACGTTGCGGTCGCCCTGTGCGGAGCTCAGGGACACACCCTCGACGGTGATGGGGTCGGTGCCGATGGCACCGGCACACAGCCAAAAGGCGGCGTTGGACCAGTCGCCCTCGACGGCTACGCTGCCGGGCGTACGGTACGAGCCGCTGCTCACGCGGAAGTTCGTGACCTCGGGCTGGCCGTCCTTGGCCGGAATGCGCTCGACGTTGACCTCGACGCCAAAGGCCTTCATGGCCTGGATCGTCAGGTTGATGTAGGGGCGGCTCTCAATGAGGCCGGTCACCTGCACGCAGGAGGGCTGGGCGAGCAACGGGGCTGCCAGCAGCAGGCCCGAAATGTACTGCGAGCTCACGTTGCCCGGCAGCACAAAGGTGCCCGGGCGCATGCGGCCGCTCGTCTTGAGCGGAAAACCGCCCAGACCCTGCAGGTCGCAGCCGGCGGCGATGATTTCGTCCGAGAGCGGGGAGAGCGGGCGGGCGCCCAGACGGCCCTGGCCCACAAACGTGGCCTCTGCTCCCAGTGCGCAGGCGACGGGCAGCATAAAGCGTAGTGTGGAGCCGCTCTCTCCGCAGTCGAGCGTGCCGCCGGCAAGGGCCTTGAGCAGGCCAAATTCAACGCTTTTCATGGTTGGATGGACCTGGAAGCCGTCCTCGACGGTCTCGATGCGAGCGCCCAGGGCCGTGAGACAACGCACCGTAGCCTCGATGTCTGCGCAGGTGGTGTTACAGGTGACGTGCGTCTCGCCGTTGGCAAGCGCGGCGCAGATGATCAGGCGATGCGCCATCGACTTGGACGCGATGGCGGGAACGGTGCCCTTGAGCGGGGACGGGATGATGCGGGCTAGCATGCGGATGCGTCTCCCTTCTGGCCGAGGCCTTCGGCAATGAGTTCGTGGAAAGTGGAAAGCGGCGTGCGGTCGATGCTGCAGCGGCCAATGCCGTGCGGAATCACCAGGTCGATGGTGTCGCCCGTGCGCTTCTTGTCGTGGAGCGCCTCGGCAAAGACGGCATCGGCATCCAGGTCGCAGCGGGTCTTGAGACCATGGCGGGCGCAGAGCTCCTCAATACGACCGGGCAGTGCAGCATCGCATACGCCGTGCAGGGCCGCGGCGCGCGTGATGATGCCCATTCCGATCGACACGCAGTTGCCGTGTCCGAGCTCGAAGTGCTCGCAGGCCTCGACGGCGTGTCCGGCACTGTGTCCAAAGTTGAGGAGCTTGCGTTGGTTGGTTTCTCGCTCGTCGGCGACGACCACGGCGCGCTTGATGTCGATATTGCGGGCGATGATGAGCGCTACGCGGGCCACATCGCGGTTGAGCAGCTCCAGCGTGAGCGGGGTCTTCTCCAGCTCGGCGAAAAGCTCCGGGTCAGCGATCACGGCGTGCTTGACGACCTCGCCGCAGCCGTCGGCGAACTGCTCGGGCGTGAGGGTGGCCAGGCACCCCACGTCGGCGATAACCACGCTCGGCTGCCAAAAGGCGCCGGCCAAGTTCTTGCCGGCAGCCAGGTCGATGGCGGTCTTGCCGCCCACCGACGAATCAACCATGGCGAGCAGGCTCGTGGGGATCTGCACAAACTTGCAGCCGCGCATGTAGGTGGCGGCCACAAAGCCCGCCACGTCGCCCACGACACCGCCGCCGAGTGCCACGATCACGTCAGAGCGCGAAAGCTCGTGCTCGGCTACAAACTCCAAAATGGCAACATAGGTTTCGGCGCGCTTATGGGCCTCGCCGGCCTCGAAGGTGCAGATGCTCACCTCGTAGCCTGACGCCTCCAGGCTCTGCTTAACGGGCATCTGGTAGAGCGGGCCCACGTTGGTGTCCGTCACGATGACGGCCTTGGTGCCGCCGGCAGTGGCGCGCACGAGCGGTCCCGCCTGCTCCAGCAAAAACGTGCCAACATGCACCTGGTAGGGGCGTGCAGTGTCGATATCGATGGTAATCGCCATAAGCTTCGGTCCTTTCGACCTGGCGTGATAGGTGGTCTAGTGGGAGGCCTCGTCGTCGAGTGCGCGCTTAATGCGGTCGCCCTCGGCAAGGAGATTCTCCAGATAGCGCTGGTCGCGGTCCTTGAGCGCACGGCTGTAGGCGCCAAGCGACTCGATCAGATGGTCGATCTCGAAGGCGAGCGCATCGGCGTCGTCGATCATAAGCTCGGACCACATCTGAGGATTGAGGTGCGCCACGCGGGTGAGATCGCGGTAGCTTCCGGCCGAAAAGCCGTGGTGGACCTGGGCGGTCGGGCTCTTTACGTAGGCGTTGGACACCACGTGCGCAAGCTGGCTCGTGAAGGCGATGACGCGGTCGTGTTCGGCGGCGTTCGTCACGCTGAACTTGCCAAAGCCCAAGGGGCGCACCATCTCGCGCACCTGGCCCAAGAGCTCCAGCTTAAGGGCATCGTCTACCGCGGGCGGAACGAGCACCAGGGGAGCGCCCTGGAACAGATCGGCGCGGGAGTGCGCATAGCCCGAGTACTGCGTGCCCGCCATGGGGTGCGCGCCCACAAAGTAAAAGCCGTGCTCGCGGGCAAGCTCAAAGGCGCGCTCGCACACGATGCCCTTGACGCCCACCGTGTCGATCACCACGGGGCCCATGATGGCCTCGGTGTCGGTGGCGTCGGCGAGCGCCTGGGCGTGCGCCTCGAGCCACTCGATGCATGCCTCGGGATAGCAGGCAAGGACGATGATGTCGCATTCGCCGAGTGTCTTGTCGTTGAGCTCTCCGGCGACAGTGCCCATGCTGGCGGCCGTCATGACATCGTCATCGGGGTCCCAGGCCAGCACTCGGACGCCCGCCTGCGCATAGCCGCGGGCAAAACTGCCGCCGATGAGGCCAAGGCCGACGATGCCGGCGCACTTAGGGCCGCCCTGGTTAACGCGCGCGTTTCTCACCGTACCCATGAGCTACTCCATGGTCTCTTGGCAGACAACCTCGCGGATGGCTCGGATACGGCGCATGGTGTCGTCGAACTGATCGGGGGTGAGGGCCTGGGCGCCGTCGGACCAGGCGCGGCTCGGCTCGTCGTGGACCTCGATCTCCAGGCCGTTGGCACCGCAGGCGGTCGCGGCGAGCGCCATGGGTTCGACGTAGCGGGTGTAGCCGGTGGCGTGGCTGGGGTCGGCAACGACGGGCAGGTGCGACAGGTGGTGCAGCACCGGCACGGCGTTAAGGTCGAAGGTGTTACGGGTGCGGGTCTCGAAGGTGCGGATGCCGCGCTCGCACAGGATGACGTTGTCGTTGCCCTCGCTCATGATGTACTCGGCTGCCATAAGCAGCTCGTCGATCGTGCCGGACATACCGCGCTTGAGCAGAATCGGGGTCTGGGTCTTGCCGACCTCCTTGAGCAGGGGGAAGTTCTGGGCGTTGCGGGCGCCGATCTGCATGACGTCAATCTTCTTGTCCAAGAAGACCTGCACGTCGCGCGGGTCCATGATTTCGGTGACGATCGGCATGTCGAGCTCGGCAGACGCCTCGCACAGCAGGTCGAGGCCGGCGGGGCCCATACCCTGGTAGGCGTAGGGGGAGGTGCGGGGCTTGTAGGCACCGCCGCGCAGCATCGTGGCACCGGCGGCCTTCACGCGGCGTGCGATGCGGATGAGGTTCTCGCCCTCGACGGAGCAGGGGCCGGCGATGACCTGGAACTGATCGCCGCCGATCTTGACGCCGTGGCCGCAGTCGATGACGGAGTCCTCGGGGTGGAATTTGCGGTTGGCGCGCTTAAAAGGCTCGGAGACGCGCTGCACGCGCTCGACGACATCCATGGACTCGAGCAGGAACGGGTCGATCTTGGTCGTATCGCCCACCAGGCCGATGATCGTCTCGTTCTCGCCGCGCGAGACATCGGTCTTCAGGCCCTTTTTCTCAATCCAGCTGACGATATGGCCGACGGCCTCGTCGCTGGCGCTTTGCTTTAGAATTGCAATCATGGTGTGCCTCTCACCTCGATGGATAACCCTTGCAAAAACGGCCCGCATCGCGAGCCGTGTATATATGGTGCATGAGAGTTTATACTATCTGACTCGCTTTTGCCTTCTAAAGTGGGCCGTTGCGCCGCGTCTTCCTCGGAATTGCAAAGCTTTTTCTTTTATTTTGATAGCCCGTGGTGCACTTGGGTATAATGCCAAACGTTGGCCCTATTAGCTCAGGGGATTAGAGCGTCTGCCTCCGGAGCAGAAGGCCGTTGGTTCGAATCCAACATGGGGCACCATCGAACGTAAGACCGTCCGAACCTCGCATGGTCCGGGCGGTTTTTCTTATACCGACGCGACGTGATGGGACGTGGTATGGCAGCAACGGATATCGAGCGCGGACTCTCGACCGCCGAGGTCGAGGAGCGCATCGCCGCCGGTAAGATCAACCGCAACATGGAGCTCAAGACCAAGTCGGTCAAAGAGCTCATCATCGAGAACCTCTGCACGCTGTTCAATTTGATCAACGTGATCTTGGCGTTCCTGGTCATTTTGACCGGTTCGTTTAAGAATCTGACGTTCCTGTTCGTGGTGTTCCTCAATACCGCTATTGGCGTCATTCAATCCATGCGTTCCAAGAAGATGGTCGATAAG
>CATZKS010000020.1 GCA_958421035.1 uncultured Collinsella sp.
AAGCTCACGCTGCTGACCTCCAAGAAGGCCATCGCGGTGCGCGACGGCGCCGAGGTGGAGCTCGACCTGGACCAGATCGTGCTCGACGACATCATCCGTCTGGGGCGCGGCGACCAGATTCCCGCTGACGCCGTGGTGGTTTCGGGCGAGGCGCTCGTGAACGAGAGCCTGCTGACGGGCGAGAGCGACCTTATTAAGAAGCAGCCCGGTTCCGAGCTCATGAGCGGCAGCTTTATCGACTCGGGCCTGCTGCGCGCCCGCGTGATCCATGTCGGCGCCGACAACTACGTGGCCAAAATTAATAACGAGGCGAAGTACGTCAAAAAGGTCAATTCCGAGATTATGAACGCGCTTAACGCCATCGTGCGCTTTGCGAGCATCATCATGATCCCGCTCGGTTTGGCGTTGTTTGCCTCAAGTGTGAGCGAGCTGTGGGATGCCGCGGTAACTCCGGGCGATAGTGCACTTTCGTGGTGCTTCTCCGAGCTGTTGGCTGGTCATGTGCCTTCGTCGGCGCTGCTGTCCACGGCGGGCGCCCTGCTGGGCATGATCCCGCAGGGCCTGGTGCTGCTGACCTCGTCGGTGCTCGCCATCGCCACGGTTCGCCTGGCGCGTCGCAAGGTGCTGGCACAGCAGCTCTACTGCATCGAGACGCTCGCTCGCGTCGACGTGCTGTGCCTGGACAAGACGGGCACTATCACGTCGGGTCGCATGGAGGTCGAGGGCACGTATCCGCTGCCGGTTGAGGGCGTGAGCTTGGGCGGTGGCTCGGACGAGGCGGTCGTTCCCGTCGATACCACGGTGCTCGATTTTGCGCTGGCTAACGTCGCGCGTGCGACTTCGGCCGATGCCAACGAGACCTGCCAGGCGCTGCTCAACTATTACGCCGATCGCCCGGTCGAGGTGTCTGAGCCGCTGTCGGTCATTCCGTTCTCGTCGTCAAAAAAATGGAGCGGCGCTTCGTTTGCGCAGGGCTCCTACGTAATGGGCGCCGCGCAGTTTGTGCTCTCTGATCGTGTGTTTTCTCAGGTCGAGAACCGTGTCGCCGAGCTTGCCGATACCTGCCGCGTGCTCGTGGTGGCGCACGTGGACGGCTTTACGCCCGATGGCGATATGGTGGGCGAGGCCGAGCCCGTGGGCTTTGTGACCATCCGTGACGAGATTCGTACCTCGGCGGCCGAGACCATCGGCTACTTTAACGAGCAGGGCGTGACCCTCAACGTGATCAGTGGCGACGACCCGCGTACGGTGTCGTCGATCGCGCGCGTGGTGGGCGTGCCGGGGGCGGACGCTTATGTGGACGCCACGACGCTCGATACGCCGGCCAAGCTCGATGCCGCAGTGGATCGCTACCACGTCTTTGGCCGTGTGACCCCGCAGCAGAAGCGTGAGCTCGTGCAGGCGCTCAAGCGCCGCGAGCACACCGTGGCCATGACGGGCGACGGCGTCAACGACGTGCTGGCGCTCAAGGAGGCCGACTGCTCCGTCGCCATGGCGGCCGGCTCCGATGCCGCGCGCAACGTGGCCGAGATCGTACTCGTCGACAACGACTTTGCCTCGATGCCCGCCGTGGTGGCCGAGGGCCGTCGCTCCATTAACAACCTGCAGCGTTCGGCCTCGCTGTTCCTGACCAAGACGCTGTTCTCGATGGGCCTGGCGGCGCTGTGCATCGCGCTGCCGCCGTACCCCTTCGAGCCCATCCAGATGACGCTCATTAACTTTTTCTGCATCGGCGCGCCGGGCTTTGTGTTGGGCCTGGAGCCCAACAATGCTCGCGTGAGGGGGTCGTTCCTGACGAACGTGCTCAAGCGGGCACTGCCGGCGTCGATTGCGGTCATTTTGGCTGCGGCGCTCGATATCTTTGTGGCGCGCGTGTTTGGCTTTAGCCAGCTCACGCTGTCTACGATGTGCCTGCTTACGTCGTGCGCGGCGAGCGTCAGCCTGATCTGGCGCATCTCGCAGCCGCTCACGCCCTTACGTGTGGTGCTATTTGTGTTTGTAGTCGCCGGCATCCTGGTGGGCGTTATCGGATTCCCGGAGCTGCTGTCTATTGCCAACCTGTCGATGGGTCAGATGGTTATCTTGGCTGTCATCGTGGTCTTTACCTGCTCGGTGTACTTTAAGCTCGCCACGATGATGGATTCGCTCAAGCCGCGTCGTCGTCATGCCGCAACTGGTTTTGGCCGCGGTGTGCGCGTCCGCCTGGGTCGCGGTGGCGGCAAGGTGAGCTCGACGGGTTCGACGGCCGAGCGTTTTGCTAAGCGCTTCGCCGCCGACATGGCGCAGCGCCGCGAAGATCGCACCGTTCGCGAGGCCGAGGCCCGCGCGCTCGAGGGCGTGGCCCAGGCCCAGCCCAAGAAAAAGAGGAGTGCCGGAGCCAAGCGCTCTCGCGTGACCAAGTCCGCCCAAGGCATCAAAGTCTCGATGCCAAGCAAAAAGAAGAAGTAGCTACGCGCCCTGGCGATGTTGAATTGGTGCCTTGTTCCTGCGGGGCCGTGGCGATGTTATGCTCTAACCTCGACTGTTTGAATTGCTTCGAAAAGAGGATGCCGTGATCTGCCCGCATTGCCTTAAGACTATCGAGGACGGCGCCTCGTTCTGCCCCTACTGCAACGCCTATGTGGGTCCGGGCGATGGTCCCGAGCACACCGAGTTCGTGTTCTGTGAGGGCTGCGGTGCCCGTCTTTCTCCGCATGATCGTACGTGCCCCAAATGCGGCCGCCCCGCTCCGGGTATCCTCTCTGAGGACGCGGCCGCATCCGACCTGGCAGCGGGCCGCACGGCGGGCTTTCCGCGACTAACGCAAGAGCAGATCGATACCGAGGTGCCGCATGCGCCGGCCTCGGCTGCTGCGGTTCTTTCGGACGCCGCCGACCCCAATGAGACCTGCGTGCTGCCGGCTTTCGATAAAGATTTCGGTATCCCCAAGGTCGATATTCCCACGCCGGTTTCCCTGCATGACGATGCTCAAAAACCCAAGCGCAAGGTGCACCCCGACGAGGACGCCTATCACAAGCACAAGCGTCATATCCCCAAGCCGCTTATTATCATCGCGGTTCTTGCCGTCGTGTGCGGTGGTGCCTATTGGTTCGTGACGGCCGATCCCATGGGTGTCATGCCCGGCTTCTATGACCAGTTTGGCCAGGCCGCGCAGACGACCTTCCCCACGCGCCAAAAGGGCGAGGCGACTGAGGACGATACCAAGCAGGACGATTCTGCCGAGGTGGTCCAGGAAGAAACCGTGCTGACCGATGATCAGCTCTATACCAGGCTCGACGGTCTGTATCAGACCATCGTGTCCTACGGTGACGAGGACCAGATCGGCGAGGTCATCGATTCCTTTAACAACGGCTATCTCCGAACGCCGCTGTCCACCCGTCAGGAGCTGTCGCAGAGTGCCTACGCCCTGCGCGACCAGATTAAAAAGACGCAAGATGAGCTCAACAACCTTAAGTACCAGGACGATACGGTCTATGCGGATGACATCGCCCACTTAAAGCAGCTTGCCGAGTGGATGTACGAGCGCGTCGACGTGATCTGCCAGAGTTGGGACATCTCGCTGGCCATTCCCGATGGCGAGTCGATGAGTTCCCACCAAAGCGAGATCCTGGCGCCCATCGCGCAGGGCGGCAACAGCGCGCTGAACCAGTATGACGCCAACGTGGGCTCCTGGAAGCCGCAGCAGCGTTCCTAAAATTAGTTCGCCATAGTCGGCATAACCTACGTGCGCAATTGATGTAAGCGCATGCTTATTGCTACAATTCGTACAAATATGCTTTAAACGCACGAGGAAGGAACCACATGTTTGGTTTTAAGAAAGAGCTCTACACGCCCGAGTATCAGCTTGCCGGCGACGAGTGCGCCGTTATCGAGACGTCGAAGGGTACCATCAAGGTCAAGTTTGACGGCGAGGGCGCTCCCATTCATGTCGCGAACTTCTGCGAGCTTTCCACGATGGGTTTCTATGATGGCCTTAAGTTCCATCGCTATGTGCCCGGCTTTGTCATTCAGGGCGGTGACCCCAATACCCGCGATATGTCCGGCGCCGACGTCGCTGCCGGTCTTGAGGGCCCCGACGGCATGCCCGGTACCGGTGGCCCCGGCTACTGCATCAAGGGCGAGTTTGCCACCAATCCGCGCAACAGCCATGTCGATGGCGCCCTTGCCATGGCACGCTCCATGGACCCCGATTCCGCGGGTTCGCAGTTCTACTTCTGCTTGGGTGCCCAGCATAACCTCGATTCCGGTTACACCGTCTTTGGCACCACGGTCGAGGGTCTCGATGTGATTTCGCAGCTGCGTGCCGGCGACGAGATCGTCCATGTCGAGATCGTTCACGAGTAAAGGGGACTTTCTTGAATAGCCAGCTGATCCAACAGGGCCGCGCCGCTTACCGCGCGGGTGATTTTTCCGCTGCAGCCCAGATGCTTGGGGCGGCAAAAACTCCCGATGAGATTATGGGCGAGGCCGATCACCTTCGTGGCAACGCCTTGATGCACTTGGGCATGTATGCCGAGGCCGCCGAGGCCTATGCCGCCGCCCTCAACGACGGCACCTATGGCAAGCGCGGCGCGCTGCTCACCAACCGCGGCAAGGCACTCGCCGCCGTGGGCGACTACACGACGGCCGCTCAGGCGTTCTCTGCTGCTACGCAGGACGCTTCTTATGCCACGCCGTTCAAGGCCTATCTGGGCCTGGGTAACGCGCTGTTCCAGTCGGGCGACTATGCCAACGCGGGTACTGCTTTCCGTCAGGCTGCCATCGACGGCGCCAATCCGGCTCCTGCCGCCGCACTCGGCGAGCTCGGTCGTTGCTTCATTAAGCTCGGCCGTCCGGCGGATGCCGTGGAGACCTACCGCACGGCTATCGACTTTGCCGGCCCCCGCGACGACACGCGTGCGCTCAACGCCGGCATGGGTCAGGCGCTTTCTGCCGCCGGCCGTCCCTCCGACGCACTCGACGCCTTTAGCGCCGCTACTGCCGATGGCATCTACCAGCTCACCTCCGAGCAGGCCGATGAGCTTGCCCGCGTGCACGATTCGCTTGCCGCGCTGTCTGCCCAGACGGCTATGGCCACGGCTCCGGCGCCCGCGATGGACGCTCCTGCCGTCGATCCGCTCGATCCTACGGGCGCGACCGGTCAGTTTATGCCCGATCCCTCGGACACCGGCTTCTTTACGCTGTCCGAGTCCGAGATGGTCCAGCAGGACCGTCAGGATCGTAAGCAGGCCAAGGTCCGTCGTCGCCATCGCCACACGGGTCTCAAAGTCTTCATCGTGCTGCTTCTGCTCATTTTGATCGCCGCGGGCGGTCTGGGCTTTGCCTACACGCGCGGCTTTGGCTTCCCGTCTCAGGAGTCTGTCGTTACCGATCTGTTCCAGGCTGCCGGCGACGGTGACACCGCAAAGGCCGAGTCTTGCCTGGCCTCGAGCCTGCCCGAGGACGCCAAGTCGATGATCATCTCCTCGATTCCGCAGGGTGCCACCGTGTCCGTCGAGGGCATGGATCAGTCCATGACCGAGACGACCGCCAAGGTTAAGGCGTCGCTGTCCAAGGGTGGCGAGCAGGAGTACACCGTCAAATTCGTGCGCTCCGACAACCATATCGGCTGGGCCGTCTCTTCGCTCGATATGGATTTCTCGGCTGCTGACAACCAGTAGTGACCTTATGGGATTTAGCTTTGCCCGGCGCTTCACCGCAAGTGAGGTGCCGGGCTTGCGCTAGTATGATGAGCTAGTAGTTTTCCAGCAATCATCCAACACATCAGGAGTTGCGTTGTTTTCTTTGATGGATATGTTCTTCGGTAGCTATGCGGGCGATCTTGCCATCGACCTCGGCACCGCAAATACGCTTGTCTCCGTGCGCGGCAAGGGCATCGTCATTCGCGAGCCCTCTGTTGTCGCCATCGACAAGAACGACGAGCGCATCTTGGCGGTCGGTATCGAGGCAAAGCGCATGCTCGGCCGTACGCCCGGCAACATCGTGGCCGTTCGTCCCCTGAAGGACGGCGTCATCGCCGACTTCGATGTTACCGAGGCCATGCTTCGCTACTTTATCGACAAGGCGTCCGAGAAGCGCTATCCGTGGACCCCGCGTCCGCGTGTTGTCGTCTGCGTTCCCTCCGGTGTCACGTCTGTCGAGAAGCGCGCTGTCTTTGAGGCCACGATCCAGGCCGGTGCCCGCCAGGCCTATCTGATCGAAGAGCCTATGGCCGCCGCTATCGGCGCCGACCTGCCCGTCGAGGAACCCACCGGCTCCATGGTCATCGACATCGGCGGCGGTACCACCGAGGTTGCCGTTATCGCCATGGGCGGCATCGTCGTCTCGCAGTCCATCCGTATTGCCGGCGACGAGTTCGATCAGGCCATCCTCACGCACGTTCGTGATGCCTACAACCTGGCCATCGGCGAGCGTACGGCAGAGGACATCAAGATCAAGGTCGGCTCTGCTGTGCCGCTCAAGGACGAGCTCGACGTCGAGGTCAACGGCCGCGACGTGATCACCGGTCTGCCCAAGACCGTGCGCATCGAGAGCGAGGAGATTCGTCGCGCGCTCAACAAGCCGCTCGACGAGATGGCCAAGGCCGTCAAGGACGCACTCGACGCTACGCCTCCCGATCTTGCCTCGGACCTTATGTACTACGGCATTTTGCTGACTGGTGGCGGCGCGCTGCTGCGCGGTCTCGACGTGCGCCTGCGCGATGAGACCGGTGTTTCGGTCAACGTCAGCCCCACGGCGCTCGATAACGTCGTTAACGGCTGTGCCCGCGTGCTCGAGGCCAATGCGTTTGATGGCGGCTTCGTCCAGACCAATGCTTAATTTCCAAAAGGTGGATTCCATTTGGCACGATCTTCGGGTTTCTCCACAAATCTGAATACCAAGCGACAGTCAACGGGTATGCGCCCGTTGATTGTTTTCAGCCTGATTTCGGTGTTGCTGCTCACGTTTTACATCCGCGAGGGCGAGGCAGGGCCGATTCATGCCGTGCGTTCGGGCGTAACGACGATTACCTCTCCGGTGCGCTTTGTGGGCTCGGCTGTGGCGGCTCCCTTCAATGCGATTGGCAACGTGTTCTCTAACCTAACGGCGTCGCAGGACACGCTCGACGAGCTCAAGAAGCAAAATGAGGAGCTGACCTCTAAGGTCGCCGAGCTTTCTGAGGCTCAAAAGACTGCCGAGCGCCTGGAGGGCCTGGTCGGGCTGCAATCGACCTACAACCTCAAATCGACCGCAGCTCGTATCGTTGGTGCCTCCGGCGATGCCTGGACCTCGACCGTTACCATCGACAAGGGCTCTGCCGACGGCCTTACCATCAACATGCCCGTGACGAGTTCTGCCGGTGTTATCGGCCAGATTATCGAGGTATCGGCCAAGACCTCTACCGTGCGCCTGATTGGCGACGAGAACTCGGGCGTGTCCGCCATGGTGCAGGACACGCGCGCCCAGGGTATGCTGCAGGGTCAGGCTGACGGCACGCTGCGTCTTGAGTACGTGAGCGTCGACTCCGATGTTAAGGTTGGCGATATCATCGTGACCTCTGGCATCGGTGGCGTGTTCCCCAAGGGCCTTCCGCTTGGCACCGTCTCGTCGGTTGAGAAATCGGCAAACGACGTGTACTACACCATTGTGGTGCGCGCTCAGACCACGGCCGAGAACAACGAGGAAGTGCTGGTCATCACCTCGCTGACCGACGAACAGTCGGCCTCGGATGAGGACGTGAGCACGGCCAACAGCACGCCGCAGGGAACGTCGCGCGATGCTGCGACCAAGACGAAGGACGAGAGCTCGGATGACAGTTCCGACACGTCCGAGACGACCGATTCTGGCTCGAGCGAATAGGGGGCATGTCCATGGATCTACACGAGCAGGGGATGAGCTCCCGCACGTTTGTGATCGCCGCCATTGTGTGTGTGCTGCTGCAGGCAGGCCTGGCACCGCAGATCTCCATTGCGGGAGGTCGCGTCAACTTCATGATTATCCTGGTGTGCCTAAGCGTGTTCTCGGGCGACCCGACCCGTGCCGTCGTGTGCGGTTTTTGCAGCGGCTTGTTTTATGACCTGTCCGCTGCCGTGCCGGTGGGCGTTATGTCGCTCCTGCTGACCGTGGGTTCTTTTGCCCTGGTGCACAGCGCCGTCGGTCAGACGGGCGGTACCCCGAGTGCGCGCGGCGTCACCGTGGGCGCCTTTGCGCTCGTCATTAATGTGATCTACAGCATCATCTTGCTGTTTATGGGTTTGGAGACGAGCTTTGTCGTGGCGATCTTCGGCCATGCGCTGCCGTCCTCGATCCTGACGGGTCTGGTTGCCATTCCGTTTTTGATGTCCGGCGTCGTGCCGCAGTCCGGCTATGGATTCTCCGCACGTGGCGGACGCCAGACGGGTATGCGCTTTAAGCCCAAGACCCGCAAGCTCAAATAGGGGAGGCCCGTAGATGTCTTCCCAGATGACGGTTATTATCGCCGGTATCGTGCTGGTTGTGGCCATCGTGGTCGCGCTGGTCGTCATGCGTCGAGGCGATTCCCGTTTTACCTACGATACACAGCATGGAACGGCCCCGCGCGCCACCGAGGGCGAGGGCAATACCGCGGCGACCGCCTTTAAGGGCCGCTTTTCCATCCTCACCACGGGTGTGGGCGCGATGTTTGCGGCACTTGCCGTCAAGCTGTGGGGCATGCAGATGGTCTCGTCGGACTATTACGAGAAGCAGGCCAATAGTAATCAGACTCGCACCGTTACCACACCCGCTGTGCGCGGCCGCATCCTCGACCGCAATGGCGTGGCGCTTGTCCAGAACCGTCCCTCACTTGCTGTCGTGGCCTACCGCGACCTTGCCGAGGATGAGGTTCTGGTTCGCCATCTTGCCAACGTGCTTGGAATGCCTTATGTGGCGGTCCTTCGCAATATTCAGGACAATACAGAGGGCGCTCAGAGCCTGCATACCATCGCGACGGACGTCCGTCGCTCCACGGTTGCCTATATCAAGGAACACGCCGGCGAGTTCCCGGGCGTCAAGATTGCCGAGCGTACCGAGCGCCAGTATCCATACGGCGAGACGGCATGCCATATCTTGGGCTATACCGGCACCATTACCTCCGAGCAGCTCGAGGCCCAGAATAAGAAAACCTCTGGCGATGATGATGCTTCTGCTGGCAAGATTACGTACCAGTCGGGCGATATCGTGGGCCAGGCGGGCGTTGAGAGCTACTACGAAAACCTGCTGCAGGGTATTCGTGGCGAGCAGACCGTCAAGGTCGATGCCTCGGGCAATGTGACCGGTCAGGCCGGCGCCGTGCCCGCGAAGGCCGGCTCCGACATTAAGCTCACGCTCGACCTTAAGATCCAACAGGCCTGTGAGACGGCGCTGGCGAGCGCTATCGAGCTTGCCAAGACCACTGGCTACAGCAATGCCGGCAACGGCGCTGTGGTGTGTCTCGATCCCAACAATGGCGAGATCCTGGGCATGGCGAGCGAGCCCAAGTTCGATCCGTCCGTCTTTATCGGCGGCGTCTCAAATGACGTGTGGACCGAGCTCAATGATGACAAGGGTTCGCACCCGCTGCTCAACCGCGCCATTAGCGGACAGTACATGTCGGCCTCGACCATCAAGCCGCTCTCGGCACTGGCCGGTCTTGAGTTTGGAACCTACACTTCAACGCAGACAACCAACTGCACGGGTTATTGGACGGGTCTGGGCAAGGCTTGGGGCAAGCGCTGCTGGCTGACGTCTGGCCACGGCACCATGACGCTGCAGTCGGGTATCGCCAACTCGTGCGACCCCGTCTTCTACGACATGGGTAAGGCGTTCTTTTATGACGAGCAACATCCCGAGGGCCTGCAGGAGGTCTTTCGTCGCTGGGGCCTGGGCAAGACCTGCGGTATCGATCTGCCGAGTGAGGGCGCGGGTCGTATTCCCGATGCCGAGTGGAAAGAGTCATACTTCACCGACGCCTCTGCCGAGGACCGCAAGTGGAATGCCGGCGATATGACCAACATTGCTATCGGCCAGGGCGACATCCTGGTGACGCCCCTGCAGATGGCGTGCGCCTATATGGGTCTTGCCAACGGCGGCAAACAGTACGTGCCTCACGTGTTTTTGTCTGCCGTGTCGCGCGATGGCGACGGCGATGCCTATAAGTACAATGGCAAGGGCAAGAAGAAGCGCCTGGAGGCCAAGATCAACAGCGATTCGGATTTGGCTCTTGTTCGCAACGGCATGCACGACGTGATTTACACGGCATCGACGTCCCTGGCGGCGCACTTTGGCACCCTGACGCCGCAGGTATACGGCAAGTCGGGCACGGGCGAGAAAAGTGGCGAGGACGAATACGCGTGGTTCTGCGCCTATGCACCGGCCGATGATCCCAAGTATGTCATCGCTACCGTCCTGGAGCAGGGCGGCGGTGGCTCAGATACCGCGATGCATGTCGTGCGCGACGTGCTCGGCGTGATTTATGGCGAGCCCGATACCTCTTCGGCCTCGGGCGATTCTTCGGTTCGATAGGAGGTTGCGATGGATTTTTCTCCGGCGGATCTGTTCCGTTCAACCAAGACCGGCTCTCGCAGCAGCCTGGACCGCGTCAACAAGCAACTTTCGGCCTCGCGCGGCACGTTTCGCCAAAAGGTGCATATCGGTGTGCTCGTGGCTACTGTGGCGCTCGTCGCCTACGGTGCCATCATTATCTGGTCGGCTTCGCAGTTTAAGGCCGATGCTTCGTTCTCGCGCCATTTGCTGGGAATTGGCATCGGAGCGGTGCTGGCGGTGCTCGTCTGGCGAACCGACCTGCGCGGTATTTCCAATTTCTCGACGGCGTTGCTCGTCATCGACCTGATCGTGATCTTCTCGCCCAAGATTCCGGGTCTGTCCTATACGGGCGGTCTGGGCATGACGGGCTGGATCAAGATTCCCGGTATCGGCTTGACGTTCCAGCCGGTTGAGCTTGCCAAGCTCATCACCATCTTCTTTATTGCTACGCTTGGCTCGCAGTATAACGGTCGCATCGATACCGTTCGCGACTACGTCAAGCTCTGCGGCATGCTGTCCATTCCGTTTTTGGCCGTCGTTGCCATGGGTGACCTGGGCTCGGGCCTGGTCGTGCTGGTTTCGGGCGCCATCGTCATCTGCATGAGCGGTGCACGCCGCGAATGGGTGCTGTCGACCCTGGCCCTGCTCGTGGGCCTGGTGGCCCTCGTCCTGGCGCTTGATTCGGTCTTTGATTCGTTGCTCGGCCACGATGTGCTCATCAAGCAGTATCAGATGAACCGTCTGACGGTCTTTATCGACCCCGATAATGCCGATTCGGACGATGCCTACAACCTGCAGCAGTCGCTTATCGCCGTTGGCTCGGGCGGCTTCTTTGGTAAGGGCCTGGGGCATGCGACGCAGTCGGCCGGCGGCTTTCTGCCTGAGTTCCACACCGACTTCGTCTTCGCCTTCCTGTCCGAGACCTTTGGCTTTTGCGGTTCCTTTTTGCTCCTGTGCCTCTACGTGCTGCTGATCTTTTCGACGATTCGCGTCGCCTTTAAGTGCGAGTCGCTGTTTTTGCGTCTTTCGTGTGTGGGCATCGTTGGCATGTGGGCGTTCCAGACTTTCGAAAACATCGGCATGTGCATCGGCATGATGCCGATTACCGGTATTCCGCTACCGTTTATTAGCTTCGGTTCGTCTTCGATGATGATTCAGCTGCTGACGGTGGGTATCGTACAATCCATATGGCGGCATCGTTCGGGCGCCGCGTAACCGCTGGAGGGGTTTGCTATGAAAATTCCCGTAGATAAGCTGACCCGCGCTTTTAAGATGGGCGCGTCCGTTAAGAAGGATTCCGATACGCCGGTGCGCGTCTCGGTCTATCTGGATTCGTCCGCCTCGCGCTTTCTGGCCGAGACGGTGCGTGACGCCTTTGTGCCGCAGACGACCTCGGGCATTGTGCGCGTCGAGCGTCTGGGGGAGGAGCGAATTGCTCCAAAGACCGATACCGATGTGGTGCTGGTGCTCTCGTGTGGTTCCGACCGCTTGGAGAGTGCCGTGCAGGAGCTCGTGATCGCCGGCGCGCCCGTGTGCGTGCTTGCCGAGTCTGCTGTGGAGGTGCCGTTTATCGAGGAGTCCACGCCCATGCTCGGCGTGGTAGCGGCAATCGATAAGACGTATCTGCTCGAGACGCTTGCCCGCTGGATTCTCGATCGCACCGACAAGGAAAAGGCTTTTGCGGCGAACTTTGCCTTCATGCGCATCGCGGCGGCCAACCGTATCATCACCTCGTGCGCGCTCACCAATATGGCGACCGGTGCACTGGTGTTTTTGCCGGGCGCCGATTATCCCGTTATGGCGCTGGCGCAGGTGGGCATGCTCTTTGAGCTCGCTGCCGTCTTTGGACGCGGCATTAAACCCGAGCGTGGCTACGAGGTCGCGGGCGTGCTTGCCGGCGGTCTTGTGATCCGCGCGGTCACCCGCGCGCTCGTCAAGCAGACGCCGCATATTGGGTTTGCCGTCAAGGCGCTCACTGCTGCCGCGGGCACCTATGGCATGGGCCGTGCGCTCGTTTCGCTCTACGAGCGCGATGTCGACTACAGCCGTGCCAATGAGGTGGTCACTGCCACGTTTTCCCGCGTTCGCGATCTTGTGACCACGGTCGCGGGCGCTACCCGTCCTATGGCGTCCTACCAGGACGCATCAGATCTCGCTGCTTAGGGGTTTTCCGTTGCGCGTTCCGTACCAAGATTGTTTTCATTTAATTGAGCCGTTGCTCGCCAAGGTCGAGAAGCCGAGCCGCTATATCGATCACGAGTGGGGCACGCTTTCCAAGGCCGATGCCGACTACCGTTGCTGCCTGATCTACCCGGATGTGTACGAGGTTGGTCTGCCCAACCAGGGCATCGCCATCCTCTACAACATCCTTAACCAGGCCGAGGGCATCTCCTGCGAGCGCGGCTATGTGCCGTGGCCCGATATGGGCGACGCCATGCGCGAGGCGGGTATTCCGCTGCTATCGCTCGAGGGCGCAGCGCCGGTCGCTTCGTTTGATATCGTCGGTCTGCATGTGCCGCACGAGATGGCGGTGACGAACTTCCTCGAGGCACTCGACCTCGCTGGCATTCCGCTGTTAGCGGCCGACCGCACCGAGGACGACCCCATTATCATCGCCGGCGGTCCCTCGGTGTACAACCCCGAGCCGTACGCGGCCTTCTTCGATGCCATCCTCATCGGTGAGGGCGAGGAATCGCTGCTCGAGACCTGCCAGCTGCATCGCCGCCTGCGTGACGAAGGGGTCCCGCGCGCGCAGATTGTCGAGCAGCTTGCATCCATTGCCGGCAACTACGTGCCGTCGCTCTATGAGGTTCGTCATGACGAGCCCTGCTCGCCGCATGGCTACACCGTGCCACGTGAGGGCAAGGATGCGCCGACCGTGGTCTACAAGCGCGTCGTCGAGGATTTCGGCGCCACGAATCCGCTGTCGCAGTCGTGCGTGCCCTATGCGCAGCTGGTTCACGACCGCCTGTCTATCGAGATCCTGCGCGGCTGCGCCCGCGGCTGTCGTTTTTGCCAGGCCGGCATGACGTATCGCCCGGTGCGCGAGCGCTCGGCCGACCAGATCGTCTCGTCGGTGATTCAGGGCCTGGAAAAGACTGGCTATGACGAGGTGTCGCTGACCTCGCTCTCCACGACCGACCACTCCTGCATTCGCGACGTGCTCGGCAGGCTCAACCGTCGCCTGGAGGATACGGGTATTCGCGTGTCTATTCCGTCGCAGCGCCTGGATTCGTTTGGCGTGGATATGGCCGAGTCGGTCGCCGGCGAAAAGAAGGGCGGACTAACGTTCGCGCCCGAGGCCGGCAGCCAGCGCATGCGCGACATCATTAACAAGAACGTGACCGAGGAGGACCTGGACCGTGCGGCCAAGGCGGCCTTCGAGGCCGGTTGGAACCGCATGAAGCTCTACTTTATGATGGGCCTTCCCGGCGAGCGCGATGAGGACATCGTGGCCATCGCCAATCTGGCCGATCACGTGCTGGAGCTCGGTCGTTCCGTGGTGCCCAAGGCTCGTCGCGGCTCGATTTCGGTGTCGATCTCGGTTTCGGTCTTTATCCCCAAGGCTGCCACGCCGTTCCAGTGGTGCCCGCAGCTCGACTACGACGACGTCAAGCGTCGCCAGAAGCTGCTTATCACGAGCGTTCGCAACCGTGCCGTCCGCGTGCATTACCACGATGCCGAGACCTCGCTCATCGAGGCCGCGCTTTCCCGCGCCGGTCGTGACATGACGCCCGTCATCATCGATGCTTGGCGCTCGGGCTCTCGCTTTGACGCCTGGGTAGAGCATTTCTCGCTCGATAACTGGAAGGAAGCTGCTGCCAAAAACGGCATCGACCTCAATGAGCTCGTGCACCTGCCCTACGAGTTGGACTGGCGCCTGCCGTGGGAGCACGTGAGCCCCGGCTGCACGCGCGGCTTCCTCGAGCGCGAGTACCGTCGCTCGCTCGAGGGCGTCACGACTCCCGACTGTACCCGCACGTCGTGCACCGGCTGCGGGATCTGCCCCACGCTCCACGCCAAGAATGTATTGATGGGTGATCGCGCATGAGTGAGCGCCTGACCGACAACCCCTCGCTCTTTAGACTTCGTGTTCGCTATGGCAAGCGCGATCGCCTTAAGTACCTGGGCCATCTCGAAGTAATCCATACCATTGAGCGCATCGTGCGCCGTGCGGGACTTCCCTATGCCGTCACGCAGGGCTTCTCTCCGCACATGCGCGTGGGCTTCTCTTCGGCGCTGCCGGTGGGTACGTCGTCGACCTGCGAGTGGTATGACCTGTTTATGACCGAGTTCGTGGCGCTCGACGAGGCGTTTGGGCGCCTGGCTGCGGCGTCTCCGGCCGATCTGGCGCCCATCGAGGCGGCGTACATCGACGTGCGCACGCCGGCGTTGACGGCGCAGCTCACGCGCCTGTCGTATCGCATCGACCTGCACTTGGATCCCGAGGCGCCCGTAAGCGCCGACGAGGTGCGTCGTGCGATCGACACGCTGCGCGCGGGCCACGGCATCGACTACGCGCGCGGCAAAAAGAGCAAGCGCTTGGATTTGGATCACACGCTCGTGGGCTATGAGCTCACGGCGGGGGAGCGCCCGGACCATTTGGTGCTCATGCTCGACACCCATGCCGACAACGAGGGCTCCATGCGTCCGGAAATTTTGCTTTCTGCTGCTGATGTTTTGTTGCAGGGCTTGACCCCGGGCGTGGATGCACCTATTGTTTCCACCGGTATGCAAGACCTCGTGACCATCTGCTCCTACGATGTCGAGCGTCAGAATCAAGCATGCGAGGACGACGAGGGCCGACTCGTCAGCCCCATACCTGTGCGAACTTGTGGATTTGCTCCACATACTCGTTGACGGGGGTATTTTCGCCTGCTACTATATTCGGCTGTTGCACTAACTGATGCATGAAGGGCAAGTAAACATGTACGCAATCGTTAACACGGGCGGCAAGCAGTACAAGGTCGCCACCGACGATGTCATCACCGTCGAGAAGATCGAGGGCAATGAGGGCGACAAGGTCACCCTGCCGGTTATCTTCCTCAACGATGGCAAGAAGATCGTCACCGATCCCGACAAGCTGGCCAAGGCCAAGGTTACCGCTCAGATCGTTGAGCAGTTCAAGGGCGAGAAGCAGCTGGTCTTCAAGTTCCACAAGCGCAAGCGCTATCGTCGTCTGAAGGGTCACCGTCAGCAGCTCACCAAGCTGAAGATCGTGAAGGTTCAGGCTACCTCCCGCGCCAAGAAGGCTGTCAAGGCAGAGGCTGAGGCTGTTGCCGAGGCTCCCGTCGCCGAGTAGATTACACTCGTAACGAAAGAGTAGGTATACACAATGGCACACAAAAAAGGACTCGGTTCCTCCCGTAATGGCCGTGACTCCCGCGGTCAGCGCCTTGGCACGAAGCGCTATGCCGGCCAGACGGTAACCACGGGCACGATTCTCGTCCGTCAGCACGGCACGCACATCCACCCGGGTGAGAACGTTGGCCGTGGTAAGGACGACACGCTGTTCGCGCTGGTCGACGGTACCGTTGAGTTCCACAAGGGTATCAAGCACAGGGTCAGCGTACGCCCGCTCGCGAACGCGTAATTCACCCTTCATAGAGCACATATGTGGGAGGCACTTGAGTTTTAGGATTCAAGGGTCTCCCTCTTTTTTGTAGGAGGCGATTCTGTTGTCACAGTTCACCGATATCAGCCGCATTAACGTGTGCGGCGGCGACGGCGGAGCCGGATGCATGTCGTTTAGGCGCGAGGCATTTGTCCCCAAGGGCGGCCCCGATGGCGGCGACGGCGGTCGTGGCGGCAATGTCGTCATCCAGGCCGATGCTCAGCTGTCTTCGCTGATCGATTACCGCTTTAAGCATCACTTTCGCGCCGAGCGCGGCACGCACGGGCAGGGTGCCCGTCGTAACGGCAAGAGCGGCGAGGACCTGATTCTCAAGGTCCCTATGGGTACCGTGGTGCGCGAGCTCGATCCCGAGACGCAGACCCCGATGTTCGAGATTGCCGACCTGGTGCACGACGGCGAGCGCGTCGTCGTGGCGCCCGGCGGTGCCGGCGGTCTGGGCAACACGCACTTTGTGACGTCGGTGCGTCGCGCTCCGGCCTTTGCCCAGTTGGGCGAACCGGCCGAGGAGCACTGGATCGAGCTCGAGATGAAGCTTATGGCCGATGCCGCGCTCGTGGGCTTTCCCTCCGTGGGTAAGTCATCGCTCATCGCGCGCATGAGTGCCGCCCGTCCCAAGATTGCTGACTACCCGTTTACCACGCTCGTGCCGAACCTCGGCATGGTGCGTGCCGGTGAATATTCTTACGTCGTTGCCGACGTCCCCGGTCTTATCGAAGGCGCGAGCGAGGGTAAGGGCCTGGGTCACCAGTTCCTGCGCCACATTGAGCGTACGGCCCTGATCATGCACGTCGTCGACATGACGGGTGGTTTTGAGGATCGCGATCCGGTCGAGGATTACCACATCATCAACCGCGAGCTCGAGCAGTATGGCGCCGAGCTTTCGGAGCGTCCGCAGATCGTCGTTGCCAACAAGTGCGATGCGCCGGGCACGGCCGACAAGATTGCCGACCTCAAGCGCGCAGCGCTCGACGATGGACATATGTTCTTTGCCGTGTCTGCCGTGACGGGCGCCGGCCTCAACACGCTGATGCTTGCCGTGGGCGAGCAGGTGGCTAAGCTGCGCGCCGAGTTGGCTGTCTCGGATGAGCCGGTCGTTCTGCGCGACGATGAGTGGGAGCGCCGTCGCCTGCAGCGTGAGAAGCGTTTCCGCATTGTTCAGGAAGAGCCCGGTGCCTTCCGCGTGGTCGGTCGTGCCATCGAGCGCATGGTCATCCAGACCGACTGGGAAAACGAGGAAGCCGTCATTTACCTGCAGCATAAGTTTGCGCGTATGGGTGTTGACGACGCGCTCGAGAAGGCCGGTTGCCGTGCGGGCGACGAGGTCCGCATTTGCCAGCGCGCCTTTGACTTTGAGGGCGCCGAGGACTTCTCGGAGTACGAGGAGCTCGAGGATGCTGGCGAGGACGTTGCCGTTGAAGCCATTGACGTGGCCGATGCTGCGGATGAGGGAGTCGAGGTTGTCGATGCGGCGGATGCCGCGGGCGATGCCGAGACCTCGGAGGGCGAGTAAGCCATGTCGCTGCGCGGTGGAATCGGTCTGCCCGAGCTTCCTCTAGAGGACGGGCAGGAGTTTAGGCTCGGCATTATGGGTGGCACCTTTGATCCCATCCATTACGGGCACCTGGTGACCGCCGAGCAGGCGCGCGAGTCGCTCGACTTGGACGCTGTGCTCTTTATGCCGGCGGGCTCTCCTGCCTTTAAGCTTGACAAGCCGGTGACGCCTGCCGAGGACCGTTATGCCATGACGGTCCTCGCCACCGCCGCGAACCCGGCCTTTTTGGCGAGCCGGTTCGAGATCGACCGTCCGGGTGTAACCTATACGGCCGATACGCTTCATGCCCTTCGCGACTTTTACCCGTCGCAGGTAAAGCTCTACTTTATTACGGGCGCCGACGCGATTATCGATATTGTGACTTGGCATGATGCCGAACGAATCGCTGAGCTTGCTACCTTTATTGCGGCGACGCGACCGGGCTTTGATATCGATACGGCGCGTGCCCGAATCAAAGAGTCGGGGCTGCCGTTCGACGTGCGCTATATTCAGATTCCGGCGCTGGCGATCAGCTCGACGAACATTCGCAAGCGTGTTGCCCGCGGTATGAGCGTGCGCTATCTTACGAGCGAGTCCGTGCTCGGCTACATTCGCAAACGCAGGCTATATGCCGATTTGGGCCAAGAAGATTTTGAGTGATGGGGGTCTACGTTGTCGGTAGAGGATCAGTTTGAGGGCGATGAGCGCGCGCTGCTCAAGCGCATTCAAGAGCTGCTCGATGTTCGCATGAAGGATAAGCGCAAGCGCTATGTGCATTCGCTGGGTGTTGCCGAGACCGCACTTCATCTGGCCGAGGTCTACGGCGTTGACCGCTTTGATGCCGCTGCCGCCGGCCTGATCCATGACTGGGACAAAGTGCTCTCCGACGACGAGCTGGTCACGCGCGCTCTGCATTACGGAATTAAGATTGCCGGCTCTCCTTCCGCCGCGACGCCGCTTTTGCATGGCCCTGTTGCCGCCTATGAACTTCCGCAGCTTTTTCCCGAACTGTCGCCGGCCGTTTTCCAGGCTGTCGACCGTCACACCGTGGGTGACTGCGACATGACGCCGCTCGATATGGTGGTCTTTGTGGCCGATGCCATCGAACCCAACCGCCACGGCGATTATGCCCATGCGCTGCGCAAGATGGTGGGGAAGTCCTCACTCGACGAGTTGTTCTTCTCCTGTTTTGCGCAGGGTCTGGTCTATGTGATCCAGTCCGGGCGCTATCTTTATCCCACGGCTATTTCGATTTACAACCATTACGCCCAGCTGCGCTAGCTCGGGCTGACTAGAAAGAGGTATTCCATGGCCGACGAGACCATGACCGACGAGCAGATTCTTGAAGGTGTGGAGCACAAGAGCTTCGCCGCCACGTCCGACCGCACTGCCGCCTCGCTGTCCGCGAGCGGTGTCGCCGCCGAGGATGTCGCCCGCGCCGCCGCGCAGGCCGCCTACGACAAGAAGGGCGAGGACGTTCAGGTGCTCGACCTGACCGAGCTTTCCGATGTGTGCGACTACTTTGTGCTCGCCACCGGTACCAACAACCGCCAGGTCGATTCGATCGTCGACGAGATCGAGGAGAAGGTCGCCGAGGCTTGCGGCGAGCATCCGTTCTCCATCGAGGGCCGCGAGCAGAAGACCTGGATGCTCATGGACTACGGTTCGGTTGTCGTCCACGTCTTCACTCCCGAGGCGCGCGACTTCTACCGTCTCGAAAAGCTCTGGGGTGACGCCCCCCAGCTCCCCCTCAACCTCCTCTAGTAGCTCATTTGAGACGGGGTTTAGCTACCCTCACGCATATCGCCGGGCAGGTGCGGTTTCCGCACCTGCCCGGCTTTCTTTTTGCCCAAAGGCGGTTAATCGTTGAAGCGGGATTGGCGGCCGAAGGAAAGGGCGGTGTCGCCGAATTTGTCTCGGACGGCGTCGATGGCGACGGAGAGGTCGCGGCGGTCGCTGGATTGGGCTCCGCGGTCATCGATCTCGCAGAACAGGTCAGTCTGGATGCCGCCTTGGTGGTCGAAGTCGCTCATGCCGATGCCCGCTAAGCGAACATGCATGCCATCCTGCCAGATGTTGTCGAGCAGTTCGAGTGCAACCGCCACGAAGATGTTCTCATCGTCGGTCGGATGAGGCAGCCGGCGCTGTGCCGTACGCCCGCTGCCATACGAATACTTAAGCTTGAGCGTTACCGTGGCACCCGTCAGCCCCTGACGGCGCAGGCGGCGTCCCACTGACTCTCCCAACAGCGCAATCGCCGCCTCAATATCCCCACGCTCAGTCAAATCTTTCGCAAAGGTGCGTTCATTACTGACCGACTTGACCTCACGCTCTTCATCGAGACTCGTGACTTCGGAGATTTCGAGTCCTTGCGCACGCTGGCGCATGCGTTCGCCGTTGACGCCAAAAATAGAGGCCAAGGTGGATTCCGGTGCACGTGATAGCTCGCCGAGGGTGTAGATGCGCATGCGGCGCAGTCGCTCCTCGGCCGAGCGCCCGATGCCGCTCATGGCAGATACCGGCAGCGCGGCCAAAAAGCGCTGCTCGGTTCCGGGGCGCACGATGGTCAGCCCAAACGGCTTATCCCGCTCGCTTGCGATTTTTGCGACCGTCTTGTTGCAGCCCACGCCAATGGAGCACGTCACTCCCAGCTCTGCCACGCGACCGCTTATACGCCGCGCAACCAGCAGCGGGTCTTCGGGCGCAAAGCGACCCGGTGTGATATCGATGAAGGCTTCGTCGATGGATACGCGCTCAACGCGCGGGGTCTCGTCGGCGAGAATTGCCATAACGTGCGCGCTCACCTCGCGGTAGCGATCAAAGTGCCCGTGCGTCCAAATGGCTTGCGGGCACAAGCGCCGCGCCTCGGCTGAGGGCATGGCGGAGTGCACGCCAAAGCGACGTGCCTCATACGAACACGTGGACACGACGCCACGCGAATCGGCGTCTCCGCCCACGATGAGCGGCTTTCCGCGCCATTCGGGATGATCGAGCATCTCCACGCTCGCAAAAAACGCATCAAGGTCCATCAGACCCACCGCCGGACCCGTCCAGGGAGGCGGCGTGACGCCCATGGCATCCTCATAACCGTATGTATGTTCGCGTCTTTCCATGTCATGAGTATACCGCGCAGCTCATGTGGGGTGCGTGTATGTGCTTGCAAATCCCGAATTCTTGTCTAAGATATGGATTTGCCCTCGACTACACCGAAGAAGTTGGTCTCACGGACTTCACCTGCCCGCGTCGATGGCGTATTATGTTCAACTGTTTGTTTGTAGTTGCAGCCTAAAGCTGCTTGGTTGGAGGAGTTTCCTTTGGCAGTCAAGATTCGCCTTGCTCGTCACGGCGCTAAGAAGCGTCCGTACTACCGTGTCGTCGTCGCCGATTCCCGCGCCCCGCGTGACGGTCGTATCATCGAGGAGGTTGGCCGCTACAACCCGATGACCGCCCCCAAGACCATCAACCTTGACCTCGAGAAGATCGCCGACTGGCAGTCCAAGGGCGCTCAGCTCACCGACGCCGTCGCCGCTCTGGTCAAGGCCGCCAACGAGGGCGAGAAGACCGAGACCGTCGTCAAGAAGTCCAAGAAGCAGCTCGCCAAAGAGGCCGAGGCCGCGAAGGCTGCCGAGGCTGAGGCTGCCACCGAGG